>NZ_JBQWIF010000047.1:0-39762 GCF_052958135.1 Pseudomonas sp. SZ40
CCGCAAGCGGGCTCCTACAGAATTGCTGGCATCGCTGTCGCGTAGGAGCCGGCTTGCCGGCGATTCCCGGGCCTGACGCGTTGCTGCGGCATGGCCGCCAGCGCATCGCCCGCAAGCGGGCTCCTACAGAATGGGTGGCAGCGCTGCTGCGTAGGAGCCGGCTTGCCGGCGATTTTCGGGCCTGACGCCAAGCAAGGGGCCCGACGACATGCTCACTGCCGCATGCCGCGCCCACTGACCAGCAAACGGACGCACAGCACGTAGAGCACTGCCGTGGCGACCAGCATGAAGCCGATTGCCGTGCCTATACGGATGTCCGATACGCCGAGAATGCCGTAGCGGAAGGCGTTGACCATGTGCAGCACCGGGTTGGCCATCGACACGGTCTGCCAGAACGGCGGCAGCAGGCTGATCGAGTAGAACACGCCGCCCAGGTAGGTCAGTGGCGTCAGCACGAAGGTCGGGATGATCGAGATGTCGTCGAAGTTGCGCGCGAACACCGCGTTGACGAAGCCACCCAAGGAGAAGATGGTCGCCGTCAGCAACACCACCAGCACCGTCAGCCCAAGGTGATGCACCTGCAGATGGGTGAAGAACAGCGACAGTATCGTCACGATCACGCCCACGGCCAGGCCGCGCAGCACGCCGCCGGTGACGTAGCCGATCAGGATGGTGTGCGGCGATACCGGGGAGACCATCAACTCCTCCACCGAGCGCTGGAACTTGCTACCGAAGAAACTCGACACCACGTTGCCATAGGCGTTGGTGATCACCGACATCATGATCAGCCCCGGCACGATGTACTCCATGTAGGTGAAGCCACCCATGTCGCCGATCTGCCGACCGATCAGGTTCCCGAAGATCACGAAGTACAGGACCATGGTGATCGCTGGCGGCAGCAGGGTCTGCGGCCAGATACGCATGAAGCGGCGAACTTCGCGGTAGACGATGGTACGCAACGCCACCATGTTGGCGCTGAATTCGGACTGCTCGCGATTCATACGGCCACCTTCGACAGGTTCTTCTCGACCAGTGACACGAACAGCTCCTCCAGACGGTTGCTCTTGTTACGCAGGCTCAGCACCTCGATGTTGTGTGCCGACAATTGGCGGAACAGCTCGGTGACGCCCTGGCTCTTGTCCACTTGCACTTCGAGCGTGTGACGATCGACCAGCTTGGCCGGATAGCCGACAAGCTGGGGCACGGCAGTCAGGTCGTGCTTCAGGTCCAGCAGGAAGGTCTCGACATGCAGCTTGCCCAGCAGCGCTTTCATGCTGGTGTTCTCGACGATCCGCCCGTGGTCGATGATGCCGATGTTGCGGCACAACTGCTCGGCCTCTTCCAGGTAGTGAGTCGTGAGGATGATGGTGATGCCCTGTTCGTTGAGATCGGTGAGGAAGCTCCACATCGAGCGGCGCAGTTCGATATCGACACCGGCGGTCGGCTCGTCGAGGATCAGCAGCCGCGGCTGATGTACCAGCGCGCGGGCGATCATCAGCCGGCGCTTCATGCCACCGGACAACTCCCGCGAGGCCACGTCACGCTTGTCCCACAGCCCCAGCTGGTTGAGGTATTGCTCGGCACGTTCCTTGGCAAGGCGCGCCGGAATGCCGTAGTAGCCGGCCTGGGTCACGACGATGTCGAAGACCTTCTCGAACTGGTTGAAGTTGAATTCCTGAGGCACCACGCCGATGCAGCGCTTGAGCGCGGCAGGCTGGGCGTCCAGGTCATGGCCGAACACGTTGACCGTGCCGCTGGACTTGTTCACCAGCGTCGAGAGGATACCGATGGTGGTGGATTTGCCAGCGCCATTAGGGCCAAGCAAGGCGAAGAAATCCCCTTCGGCCACATCGAGATCGAGGCCGTGCAAGGCCTGGAAGCCGTTGCCATAGGTTTTGGTCAGCTGTCGGATCGACAGAGCAGTACTCATAAAGGATACGCACGCATGAAAAGTGACAGGGTTTAGATGGGGGTGAAGCACCTGCATTGCAACGACATTGTGCAATCAGGTCAGGGCGGTCATCACCGCACTCTGGTAGGCGGGTCGCTCGCGCAGCCGCGCATACCAGGCTTGCAGATTGGGCTGTGGCGGTCGCTCGATGGGCATCTCGAACCAGGCATAGATGAAGCTGCCGAGCGGGATGTCGCCCATGCCGAAGGCCTCGCCGGACAAGTAGTCATGCTCGCCCAGTGCCCGCTCGGGCAACGCCAGAAGCGCGATGCAGCGTTGCCGGGCAGCGTCGATCGCCGCCACGTCGCGCTGCTCCACAGGGGTACGCAGGGTGCCCCAGAACAAATCGCGGAATTCACCGGCAAAGGTGGACGTGGTCCAGTCCATCCACTTGTCGCCCTGCGCCCGGCTGGCTGGATCTTCACGATAGAGGCTGCCCGGCGCATACGCCGCGGCCAGGTAACGCACGATGCTGTTGGACTCCCAGAGCACCAGGTCACCGTCCTCGAGCACAGGCACCCGCCCATTCGTGTTGCGCGCCAGAAACTCCGCTTGATCGACCACGCCGAACGCCCCACCGGCATCCAGCCGCTGGTAGCCGACACCGGCCTCTTCAGCACACCACAGCACCTTGCGCACGTTGCTGGAGTTCTTGCGGCCCCATATTTTCAGCATGCCAATCGTCCTTATCAGAATCCCGCCAGCCGAGACGCTGACAACCCTACCACTCTGCCCGCAAGAAGAAAGCCAGACATACTGATGTTGGCTATCGACCCCGTTCATGTAGCCCGAGTACGGGCCATTCATGACCTGACCAACAGGTCATCCGCAGACGCAATTTGTTAGCCGAACTACGCGGCCTCGGTAGGGGTCACTATCGTGAACGCGGCAGGTCGTGACCACCCGGAAGTGATCTGTAACGCCCCTGTCGGCAGCCTTTGCGCTTGCCGACTACGATTATGGCGTCGGTAGTCGTTCTGCCATCGCCATCATGGAGGATTCTGCATGCTCGCTGTCTGGTTGCTCGTTCTGGTCATCGGTACGGCCTATCTGGCCCACCGCCGCACGGCGCCCCTACCCGCCCTGGCAATCGTTGCTGCCTACCTGCTCGTGATGGGCGCCTACAGCCATGCGCCTGGCTGGCTGCTGGTGATCTTCTGGCTGCTCTGGCTGGCTGTCGCCATCCCCCTGGCGCTACCGGAGCTGCGCCGCAAGCATTTCACCGCGCCGCTGTTCGCCTGGTTCCAGAAGGTGCTGCCGCCGATGTCGGCCACCGAAAAGGACGCCATCGAAGCAGGCACCGTATGGTGGGACGGCGAGCTGTTCAGCGGCCGCCCCGACTGGGACAAGCTGCTGGCCTACCCGAAAGCCAGGCTGACCGCAGAGGAGCAGGCCTTCATCGACGGCCCGACCGAAGAATTGTGCGCGATGGTCAGCGAATGGGAAATCGGCCAGCGCATGGATCTGCCGCCAGAAGCCTGGGCGCACATCAAGCAACATGGCTTCTTCGCCCTGATCATTCCCAAGGAATACGGCGGCAAGGGTTTTTCCGCCTACGCCCACTCCCAGGTGGCGATGAAGCTGGCCACCCGTAGCGGTGACCTCGCCTCCACGGTGATGGTACCCAACTCCCTCGGCCCGGCCGAACTGCTGCTGCATTACGGCACCGAAGAGCAGCGCAACCATTACCTGCCGCGCCTGGCGCGTGGCGACGATATCCCCTGCTTCGCCCTGACCGGCCCACTGGCTGGCTCCGACGCCGGCGCCATGCCCGATAGCGGTGTGATCTGCAAAGGCCAGTGGAACGGCGAGGAAGTCGTCGGCCTGCGCTTGAACTGGGAAAAGCGCTACATCACCCTCGGCCCGGTTGCGACACTGCTTGGCGTGGCCTTCAAGGCCTATGACCCGGATCATCTGCTCGGCGACAAAGAGGAACTGGGCATCAGCCTGGCACTGATTCCCACCGATACCCCTGGCGTGGAAATCGGCCGCCGCCACCTGCCATTGGGCGCTGCCTTCATGAACGGCCCCAATTGCGGCAAGGATGTATTCGTGCCGTTGGAATACCTCATCGGCGGGCCGGACTACCTCGGCAAGGGCTGGATGATGCTGATGAACTGCCTGTCGGTAGGTCGCTCCATCTCCCTGCCCGCCGTCGGTACCGGCGCCGCCAAGTACACCAGCCTGGTCACCGGTCAGTACAGCCAGGTACGCGAGCAGTTCAACGTGCCGCTGTCGGCCTTCGAAGGCATTCAGGAGGCCCTGGCACGCATCGGCGGCAACGCCTGGCTGATGGACAGTGCACGCATCCTCACCGCCAATGCGGTGGACCTGGGCGAGAAGCCGTCGGTACTTTCAGCCATCCTCAAGTACCACCTGACCGAGCGTGGCCGCGAGTGCATCACCCACGCCATGGACGTGCACGGCGGCAAGGGCATCATCATGGGCCCGAGCAACTACCTGAGCCGCTCCTGGCAAGGGGCGCCGATCTTCATCACGGTCGAGGGCGCCAACATCCTCTCGCGCAACCTGATGATCTTCGGCCAGGGGGCGATCCGCTGCCATCCTTACGTACTCAAGGAAATGGCCCTGGCCAATCGCGAAGACCGCGACCAGGCGCTGGTGGAGTTCGACGAGTTGCTGATGCAACACATCGGCTTCGCCGTCAGCAATGCCGCCAGCACGCTGATTCTCAGCCTCAGCCTGGGCATGCTCGGCAAGGTGCCGGGCGACCGCATCAGCCGCCCTTACTTCCGCGCCCTGAACCGCCTGAGCGCCGCCTTCGCCATGCTCGCCGACCTCAGCATGATGCTGCTGGGCGGCGAGTTGAAGCGTCGCGAGCGCCTGTCGGCACGCCTGGGTGACGTACTCAGCCATCTGTATCTGGCCTCCGCGGCACTGAAGCGTTATCACGATCAGGACTACCCGGAGCATGTCCGCCCGCTGCTGCACTGGGCGCTCGAGGAGAGCCTGGGCAAGGCCGAGGACGCCATCGACGCCCTGCTCAGCAACTTCCCCAATCGCTTGCTGGGAAGCGCCCTGCGCTTGCTGGTCTTTCCCTTCGGCCGTCGTCACCAGGGCCCAGACGATCACCTCGACGCTCAGGTCGCAGCGATCATCGGCCGCAATGCTGGCGATCCGGCACTCGAAGAGCTGCTCGAAGGCTGCTTCCGCCCAAGCGCCACGGACGATCCGGTTGGCGCCCTGCAACACGCCTTCAATCTGCTGCAGGAAACCCAACCGCTGCAGAAGAAGCTGCACAAGGCCGTCAAGGCCGGGCAGGTTCGGGAAACGCCGGGGCAGAACGAGATCGAAACGGCAGTCGCTGCCGACGTACTCACTGCCGAGGAAGGCCAGCAGTTGCAACGGGCCGAGCTCGCCCGTCGTGTGGTGATCGATGTCGATGACTTCAGCAAGGAAGAGCTGCTGCCGAGCGAGGGTAAAGTCAGGTAGGCATACTGCAGGCACGACAGCGGGCGCCGTGGACTTTATACTCCGGCGCCCGTTTTACTTTCAGGATCACCGGACATGGCCAACACCCATCTCGATCACCACATCGCCCTGCTCAACCACCTGCGCACCATTCTGGTCGCCCTGGGCGAAGCCGAGCAGATTCTCGATGACAGCCATGCCAACTTCCTCGAGCGCTATGACGAACTGCTGGCGGAGCTGCCAGTGGATTTCGAACGCAGCCAGTACCTGGGTCAGGACCTGATCAGCCAGATCTTCCAGCGCTACCCGCAGATCGCCCACCTGGTGCCCCGTGACCTGCTGTGGTTCTTCGGCGGCGACTGCCTGCACTTCATGCCCGACGAAGAGATCGAGCTGTATCAGCAACTCGACGAGCGTCGTTTCTACGCCGAAGAAAACGACGAACCGTTCGACTGGAATCAGGAAAAGCAGCTGCTGGCGATGCCGGCGCCAACCAGCCGCCACTGACAAAAAAATCGCCAGCACTCAACCCATGCTGGCGGCCTCAGAAAGCCAATCCGGATCGCATGATGGGCATCGCCCGGCCATAAACTCGCATTGAACTCGAGTCAGATATGAAACTGTGGGTCTGGAGCCAATGAAGACATGAACAATACTGCCGAACGAATTCTCGACATTGCGGAGCGCCTGATCCGTTCACGAGGCTATCAAGGGTTCGCGTTCAGAGAAATTGCCGAGATCATCGGCATCAAGAGCGCCAGTATTCATTATCACTTCCCCGCAAAGAAAGACCTGGTGGAAGCGGTCATGAAGCGCTATCTGGCCCGCTTCGAGCTGGCTCTGAACAACCTTGACAGCCAGCCCGGTACGCCGCTGCAACGTGCGGAGCGCTACATGAACATGTACCGCGAAGAAATTACCAGCCATCGAACCATGACACTGTGCATGATGTTGGGCGCGGATATCGAGATACTCCCTGACAGCGTTGTCAGTTCCCTGAAGAACTTTTATAGGCTGAACCTGGATTGGATCGGAAAAACCATCCTCAACATGGCCTCATCACTCAGCCGTGACGAACAAGGGAAGATAGCTGCACAGATACTTGCATCGCTCAATGGCGCGATGATTGGCGCACGCGCCCTGGACGATATGGCATATTTCGACCACGTCGCCGAAGGCGTCAGTGTACGTCTTCGCGCATTGGTGCATTGATTAGACTACTGCGCAAAATGGGCGGCAACGTCCATGATGCGGCGCTGAGGCGGGCTTGCTCTGCACGTTTCGAAGCATCCGTCGACTCTCTGCTGGCGGATGCATCATCGAAATCGATGACACGCTGCACTAACTGCGGCAGTTGCTGGCGGTAGTCCATAGACCCTAGTTGCTCGGCCAGGACTCGCACGCTGTGCTGGCATTCGCCATTGAGCAATGACTGCACCCGGCTATCGAAACGGCCGGAGGCGATTTCGCCGGGACGCAACAGATATCCACCTCCCAGGCGCTGCAGGTTGCTCATGGCCAACAACTGGTCCATGTTCACCGCAACTCCCAATACAGGCGTGCCCGCGGCCAGAGCCTGATAAGACGAAGGACTGCCGCCATTGGTAATGACCAGGCTGGCGCGTCTGGCGATCACTTCACCAGCGACCAAAGGCGCAGACCTGACTCTATGATCCCAGCTAGCCGGTCGATCCTGTTTGGCAACACCGCTGACGACTAATTCGAGCCCCAAGCGCATCAAGCGCTCGACCACCGCCCCAAGCACTCCCGCCCCCGCCGATGACCCGAGTGCCACATACACAAAGGGGTCGGCCAGCCCATCAAGCAATTGATCCGAAGGAGGCACCGCGGTCGGCTGCCACGGCACGTGACCGATGAAATGATGGTTGGCAGGTAGCGCTGGCAAATCGAAATGCGCAGGCACGTCGTAGTAGGCCGTATGGTCGCCGAAAGTCCAACCATGCAAGCAATGTGAAAACGGCGGGAGGCCGAAGTGCTCACGGGCTTGATTCAAGGCCCTGCCTTGAACATGGAATATGATTCTGCTCATCAGTGGCATTACGTGTTTCATACCGGGAATGCGATGTAGCGCAACCTGTCGCAGCTGTGGAACGGGCAGCACCATTTGATGCTGCCAAGGGCTCCAATAGGCATTGATCAGGTTGATATACAGGGCGCGAGCCAGACGCGTGCTTATCGATAACGAGTGCCTGAAGTCGCCCATGACCAGGTCGGGCGACAGCCGCCTGATCAACTCGACCTCTTCACCCACATAGTCGATAAGCTCTTGGGCCGAGTAAAGGCAGCGGCCGGTTTCTACACGTTCTAGAAAGCGCCCATGCGCTACCGACTCAATCCAGTGATGCTCGATATCCGGCTGGTCGAATACGAACTGGAATCGATCGGCACTGGCAAAGTGCACCCGGTAGCCAGATTGCACGAGTACCTTGGCCAACTGGTAGGGGCGAACCAAATGCGCGAGCGTGACGGCCTCAGCGAAAATGAGTATTTTTTTTGCTGGCATATCAATTCCTCGAAGCCTGCGAGAGTTGAAGCGCTGGTTACGCGGACCTCGCCGGTTCGACGATCAATAGATTTGGATGCGCCACAGTTCACGCGACCGCGAACGCTCGGTCATCGGCAGACGGCCATGGAGCATTAGCCAATTATCGATAAGTACCAGATCATCCTGCGCCCACTGGTGCTCGATAATGCAATCGGGGTCATAAGCCAGGCTGTTCACTTCGCCGAGGATGCTGCGTTGCTCTGCCGTCGACATATCATCAATGTTTAAGTCGAAGGTTTGCAGTGCCGAATCGCTGCCCTCCTGATATCTAAAGATCAGCCGGCCATCGAAGGGGTGCGTATCGACCAGTGGGTAGCTGCGCGGATTGCCTCCAAAGTAAGTCATTTTCGTAAAGTAGGTGACGCGGGTTCTAGCCCACTCGCGCACCTTTGCCAGCCCGGCCTTAGCCAATACATTACGGCCGTCGACGATCGTAGTTTGGCCCTCCCCCACACATGGTGGTGTCTTGCAATAGAGCATGAACTTGCTGGCGCTGAATTTTTCATTTCCAACTACGTCCTCATGGGTCAAGGGCAACATGCTCAAATCCCAATGCAAAGGCGTTTTCTCCAGCGAATGCACGAACCCTTCCGGCTCATCTTCGGGCTTGACCACATGCACGGCGCCAAATTTCCACTGGTAGATTTTTCCGAATCCTTCACAGCGGCGAGTGAAGGCTTCTTGATCGGTAAACGCGTAGCCACTCAGGCACACAAAACCGAAAGTTTCGGTCAGCGAGGCGAGAAGAACGCTAGACAACGTATCGAAGCCTTTTCCAAGCGGGTCTCGTACCGCCAACCCGAACAGCGGCAGCTTCTGGAGTTCGTACTCGAATTCCAGAGCCCGGGGATCATCCACCTGGTGATACAGCCAGGGCCGACCTTGATAAGTCACCAACACATGTTTTTGCGCATCGACCTGATTGCGGCATCGCAGTGCCTGGGGGCCATCCAGACCGCACACCGGGACCATATGCCAAGGACTGACAGGTCGTTGCAGGCCAGTCTGCAGAGAAACGGTATATTTAGGGCCCGCGTTATCGTATTGGTGGACTGAAAGACGAATGTCATCAGGGAACGCGCGCTTGAGGACAGCATTCAGTGCGTGCCCGCGCTGCATCATTTGCCAGGCCTTAGTGGAAATATCCTCCAGATACTGGTCTTCTGACTGATCGGCCTGTTTGCCCAGCCGCAGATCGTTGTACAGGTAGCTGCATAGCTTATCGTGACTTGCCGCCAGCTCATGATCCTGCTTGCCCAGAGCCATCAGCCTGTCGATAGATGCATAGGGTAATTGGGCGTGGCGCAGCAGCTCACGCCGCTGCTGCGCCGGTGAATCAGTCGCTGGCAAACAGTCGGCCAGACTCGCCCAAACGATGGTATGGGTGTGACACAAGTCGCGTAGGGCGTCGTTGTACTTCTCGCGGCATTCGTCATCGACACCGACGATATCGTTGAAGGCTGTGCCGTCACTGACGATGGTCACTATGCAGCCTGGCGCATGATGATCCGCCAGGGCGCTGCCTAACTGGTCTAGCCGCTGGATGGCCATGACCTCACCATAGTCGGGCAATACTCCCAGGCTCTTGTCACGGCTATTGGGCGACTTGCAGGGAAATCCGGGGAACAATAGACGCAGTGGCCGCTGCTGGTCGAAGCACACTGCAAGCTGCTTGGCCAGTGCGTTGCGCCCCCGCTCTTCAAAGCGGTCACCGGTAGCACGCAACAAGAACGGCTCGATGATCTCGATGGCCGCTCCAATCCAGTTCTTGCGATTTTCATTCATCAGGCTTGCTCCTGCAGTGCCATGAGTTTTCGAGCCAATGCATCCCACACGGGAAACTCTTCGATATTCCATACGTCACCGATCAACGCCTGGCATTGCTGCGCGGACCACCCCAGTGCGCTCATGGCATACACACCGTAGAACACACTGACCCGATAGTTGGCGGCGCAGTGAATGAGCATCCGCTCACTCCTCAGCTCATCCAGCGTGGCGGCGAAAAGCTCAAAGTCGGCGATCGTGGGGTTTTGGAAGCTGACCGGCTGATGCACATAACGCATCCCTAAGCTCTGCACCAGTTCCTGCTCGTTAGGCAACGAGTACCGAGGATCAATAGGCGCTATGTTCATCACCAGGGCAAAGCCGAGCTCATGAAGTGCCACAAGCTCCGTCTTGCTGGGCTGCCCGGCAGTCCAGACCGACTCACTGATGATCCGCAGACTCTTGATGTCATGGACCATGTTGCTCATCCTTGTGCGGTGCAGAGGGGCGTGGTGCCACGGCCGACACTTGTCACACACAACAAGGCCAGGGTGGCGCTGCCCACGACTACTCCAGCCAGGGTGAGGGGGCCAAGGCGTGACAGCAGCAAGGCAGACACCAGCGTGACAGCGAAGGCCAATAGCGAGCTGATCACGTTCATGGCACTAGAGCAGGTGCCTGCACGATGATCCGCGGCGCGCATAACCACGGAGGTTCCCGTAGGGATCGCAACACCGATGGACATCGTTACCAGCATGAACGGCACGATGACCTGCAACGCCGAACTCAGCGATGTCACCCAGAGGCTGATCGTCAGGACAAGGCTGCCCAGCATCGCGCCCAGCACGCCCAGACGAGTGACATGCAGTTCGCTGTATTTACGGCATAGAACCTTGGCGAGCGCCCCGCCACCGCCGAATGCCCCTGCGATGGGAATGAAGGTCAGACCGATTTGCACAGGGCTGTACCCTAAGCCTGCGAACAGGAAAGGACAAAGCGTCAGATACGCCATGTACATCCCGATGCAAAGCCCGAGCGCCAGAAAAATACCAGTCATCCGCCACTGCCCCAGCACCACCGCGTAGCCTTGCAACAGTGACTCGCGACGCTGGCTGTCTGGCATAGCGACAAGGGACTCGCGAAACCCTAGCACCGTCCAGGCAATCAACAGCGCATTGATAGCCAGCAGGAAAATGAAGATTGAGCGCCATCCCCATTGCTCGGTAAGCAGGCCGCCAAGCAGTGGCCCCAATGCGGGGGAAATCCCCAGAAACGGCATGACGATCGCGAAAACCCGCTGCACCTGGGCTGGCGGGTAGATATCGACAACCATTGGCTGCCACAACACATAAGCAGCACAAACACCCGCCGCCTGAATAAAGCGACCTGTCAGGAACCACTCGACAGAAGCGGCCATCAAGCAAGTGAAGCTACCGACCGCGAACACGACCAAGCCCACCAGCAAGACTGGCTTGCGACCAAAACGGTCGGACATCGCGCCATAGATTGGCAATGTCAGCACTGAGCCAATAAAGAACAGACTCAATGACCAACCGACCCAAGTGGAGTCAGTGGCGAAATCTCGCTCGAGAACAGGAAACGCCGACACATATATATCGGAGGCCAACAGATTGACCATGGCCAGCAGAATGGCGAAGAAGATGAATCCTCGCTGCTTTCTCTCATTCATAACCAGATCTCTTCCTGAGGTTTTCCAGCACAAGGCGCCCGTTAAAGCGCAGGCAGTCAGTCGAACAGAAAACTTGCCAACTGGCCGGGCTCTTCGAAGACAGCATGGGGGCTCAACGCCATCAGCGACTGCCTACTCCCGTAACCCCACAACGCGGCGCCGGCGCGCATGCCTGCAGCTGGCGCTGTGAGTACGTCACTCTGGGTATCTCCCAGCAACAGGCAGCACTCTGGACTTGCCCCAATCTCCGCTGCAGCGAAAAACGCCCCCTGGGGGTTTGGCTTGAGGGGCCTTGAAGCGCTGGCGCCAACTGTCGTGACGAATGGAATAGTTGGCAGCAGCGCATCCAATAATCGAGACGCCATAGCCTGGCTCTTGTTGGTGACCACGGCCATGGGTAGAGCCCTGTCACGGCAATGTTCGAGCAGGGCAAGCACACCATCGAAAGGCCGGGAGCGATTTAAAAGACACTGCTCATACAAACGGAGGTATTGCTCGTGCCACTGTTCATCCCAAGGCAATTGCGCATTGGCGCAGACGGCCTGCAACATCGCTCGTGTCCCCCCACCGACCAACCGCCTCAGTTGCGTATCGTCCAATAGCTCCAGGCCACGATCGTTCAATAGGCGGCCCAGTGCCTGGCTAATGTCGGGAAGCGTGTCGATCAGGGTTCCATCGAGGTCCAGCAACAAGGCTTGGAAACCATCTGCTTTGACAGGCCGGGTCATCAGCACTGACTCACGTAATGACACGGGCGACCGTTATGGAAGACCAGGTGATTGCTGCTTTCATCGATATTGCTGCGCTTGTCCAGAGATATCTCGCCGTGACGTTTTACGGCCACCGAATGCCACGGCGTGCGCCAGATATCGCTGCTTGCAACCAGCTGTATGCCGATTTTCGATGAGACCTCGAATTGCGGATGAATGGAGAGGCGTACAAATCCTGGGTAACGCACCTCGAGCAACTCACTCCACGCCTCACTGCGCTGAATCACACGAAGGGCGGCAAGCTTCGCCGCTTTCTGGATCTGGGTATTGGAAACACCCCTGAAATCAACGAGCCCGGAATAGTCCTCAGCCAGAAACCGGGTAATGCCCCGATACATGGCCATGGCGCGAGGTTCATTAAGGGAGCGCTCCTTGAGTTGAATCAGCGAGGTGCCGTGCTCAATCATCAACTCTTCACGCATGGACTCCAAACAGCTCAATCGCGGATAGGCGTCCTTGAGATCGAACATGGCAAAAAGACCTGGATGGGTCTGCTCTGCATAGCGCTGCAAATCCTGGGTGTAGTCCTGTACATGGTGATCCGGAATCTTCACCAGATCGGAGAACACGTAGCCGTCCGAACAGATATGAATTCTGGCACCGGGCGCATGCAGAGCGCGGATCTCCGCGCACAGGCGTCCCAACTCATCGATCGCATGACGTTCGGCAAGATCGGGCAAATGACCAAGGGTCTTTCTTCTGTTGGGCGATTTCCCCGGAAAGGCAGGCAGGATCATTTCAATCGTGCGGCCTGCCACTACCATCGCTGCAATCACGGAAAGATGTGGCCGCAACACATGCGCAGGCGGTAACTCAGATTCATTCCGCCCCGTGACACTCGCCGATCGGCGACCAATGACACAGCGGCGTTTGAACAGGCAATGCAAGATCTTTAGTGCCGTGCCCTCACCATCCAAGGTTGAACGCGCCGGGTGCAGGCCCAAGACATTTGCATTATAGCGAAGCGTTGGTTCGGTCATGTTCATTCCCTTGTATGACACCTTAGACGCCATCAAGCATCTACCTATCTGAAGATAGATTCCTAAAATAGTGTTTAAAGATCAATAGGCCTATCGGCAAAAAATCGGGTTATGCAGTGAAAAATTAGGAATAAGCACAGAACCACAGGATTACTTGCCTTACCGTGAGTCAGGCGATAAGGTCTTGAAACCTACCTGGTGATAGTCAAAAAGGAGATCACCATGCCGTCGTACTTCTCTACTCAGGTATTGGTAATAGGCGCTGGCCCAGGCGGTTATAGCGCAGCCTTCCGAGCTGCGGATCTGGAGCTGCAAGTCACGATGGTGGAGCGCCACACCAATTTGGGTGGCGTGTGCCTGAATGTGGGGTGCATTCCTTCCAAAGCATTACTGCACGCGGCCAATGTGCTCAACGAGACCACCAACGCACAACACCTGGGGCTGCACTTCAACGCACCACAAATCGATCTCGAGCAGTTACGCGGTTTTCGAGATCAATGCATTGGCACGCTTGGCCAAGGCATAAGCGCTCTCGCGAAAGCTCGGGATGTTAAGGTCATTCATGGCACGGCGCAGTTCACGGGAGCCAATCAGGTAGCCGTGAAAGATGGCGCGACGCATACGATCATAAGCTTCGAGCACTGCATCATCGCCGCGGGCTCACGCGCCACCTCGCTGCCCTTCCTACCGGACGATCCCCGCATCTGGGATTCTACCGAGGCACTGGCGCTACGCTCGATTCCCGGACGGCTGCTGATTGCCGGCGGGGGTATCATCGGCCTGGAGATGGCTACGGTCTACAGAGCTCTAGGCAGCCAAGTCACCATCGTGGAGGCCTCGGAGCAACTGATTCCGGCAGCTGATGGCGACATGGTTCAAGTCTATCAACGCTACAACGCCGAACGCTTCGAGATCAGGCTCAACACCAGCATAACCGCTGTTGCGCCAAACACGACAGCGCTCGAAATAGAGTTCACCAATACTGATGGAGCCTGCCAACCCGAGCGATTCGACGCGCTGCTCGTGGCGGTTGGGCGCAGACCGAACAGTGATCGTTTGAACACAGAGGCCGCCGGCGTAGTTCTCGATGAGCGCGGATTCATCAAGGTCGACAATCAACTGCGCACCAGCAAGCCACATATCCTTGCCATTGGAGATATCAATGGCAATCCTATGCTGGCACACAAAGCTTCCCACGAAGGCCATGTGGCTGCCGAGGTGGCTGCCGGCAAGCACTCAGCCTTCGCTCCGCTCACCATCCCGTCAATTGCCTACACCAACCCTGAGCTGGCCTGGACAGGATTGACCGAGAAGCAGGCGGCTGCCCAGGGAATACCGTTCAAGACCGCAGTATTTCCCTGGTCTGCCAGCGGTAGAGCGTTGACGGAAGGACGCACGGAAGGCAAGACGAAACTGCTGTACCACGCCCAAAAGGGAACCGTGCTGGGAGCTACAATAGTCGGCGCCAAAGCCGGAGAACTACTGGGCGAAATATGCCTGGCTATAGAAATGGGCGCCTACATCGAAGACCTGGCCCTGACCATTCACGCTCACCCTACGCTCCATGAAACGGTAGGGCTTGCCGCCGAACTGGCCAGCGGTACGGTTACCGATTTGCTCAACCCCACGATCAGGAAGGCGCGAACACCGTCCTGATCAACAAGGGTCAATCGTCTTTGGCCTGCTCAGGAGACCGGGCACCTGCTTCGAAGCATTGACCCGGAGCATCTGTCGGACCCTGCGGTGCTGATTCCTGGGCACCCGCATGTAGCTGCAGGTGCATCCAGGAAGCTTGCGAGGCGGACACCTTCCAAGCGGACAATCCCGCTTCGGAGCGGGATCCTTTCACCGAAAACTGCAATCGAAGTAGTGGTCAACTAATCACGGACGCTGCGTTAAGTCTTTCCTCAGCCAACGCAGTAGGTACCACTGGGAATGCGGACTTTCGCAATGGTACCGTTGCATCAAAATGCGACCGATATTCCGTCGGGCCCGCGAAAAACTCATTTACCCAGTGGTGGGTATCCACTCTGTCTTCGGGCTGCGAAACAGCCGCTCCATCGGGGCAATGTAATCGCAGCGCTCTCGACGGCTCATCCTCTGCTTGAAGCGATAACGCCAGAGCCTCTGACAAAAGGAGCGTGAGGGAGAACGCCGCAGACCTTCCCCCTTTTGCGGAACTGCGGTTAGAAATCAACCGAGGCCGAGAGCTGAAGGGTACGTGGCGCACCAAGGCCACCGGAAAGGCCGCTGCCGTCCCCACCGTTGTACGAACCAATCCAGTAGGCACGGTTCGCGACATTTTCCACGTTGGCCCGCAAGGTCACCGGTTTAGACATGACATTGGTGGTATAGCGCCCGCCGATGTCGAAGACGGTGTACGACGGCAGCTCCATGCGGTGATCGTCGGTGACGTAGCGGCTGCCGATGTAATTGGTGCCGGCGGTAAGAGTCAGCCCCGAGACAGTCTCCAGGTCATACTCAGCGCCAAGCTTGGCGATGACCCTAGGCACGCCGGTCACTTGGTTGCCCTCGTTGCGCGTGACCAACGCCTTGGTGAGTTCGGCTTTGGTGTAGGAAGCACCGCCCATCAAACGCAGCCCTGGCCGGGCTTCGCCGAAAAAGCTCCACTCCACGCCACGGTTACGTTGCTCGCCGTTTACGCCGTAAATATTGGTGGCCGGATCGGTGTAGGCACTGGGTTTTTCAATCTGGAATACCGCCATGGTAGTGGCGAATGTACCCAGGTCCATCTTGGCGCCGACTTCATACTGCTTGGTCTGGTAAGGGCTCAGGATTTCACCCGAATTGACCGCTGTGGTCGGTGCCGTGCCGCCCTGCGACAGACCTTCGATGTAGTTCGCATACACCGACACATCGTCAGTGACCTTGACCAGCAACGCGGTCGCCGGTGAAACGCGGCTATCTTTGTAGCTTGAGGTCTTGACTCGAGCCGCTGTCAGGTTGTCGCTTTCCACGGTCTGGTCGCGCCAGCCCAGGGTCCATTGCACGCGCCCATCGAGGAACGACAGAGTGTCGAGAAACGCAAAGCTTTTAAGCCTGGCTTCGGTGCGCGAGGTGATAGCACCGTATCTGCCCAGAGGTGGTGTAGGACCGAAGTCGAGGTTGTCGTAGTTGGTCACTGCGTAGTTGGGGATCTGCAGGTCTTTGTAGTGCATTTCCGATTTGTACTGAGTGGCCGCGAGAGACCAGGCGTGACCGACGGGGCCAGTGTCAAATACGCCCTTGAGGCCCGCTTCACCGGACTTCTGTGTGCCCTGCCCGTCCGAACGATAGGCCAGGACGTTGATGTCTCCGTCGTTGTTGATCAGCGAGCCACGTGTCATCAGCGCATTACGGCCACCGTCGCGCTGACCATAGGCCGCGAAAGCCGTGAGCGAGTCGTTCAAATCCGCCTCGCCCCTGATCAGCAGGGTTTCAGTGGTGTTGATGGTGTACGCCCAGTCTGGCGCCAGGTTGTAGTCACCTTTTTTCGGGCTGGGTACTTTGTTGACCGAGGATGCGATCGAAGAAATACCGAAGTAGTTGGCGCCGTCCAGACGCTCACGCTGCTTGTAGGCATCCAACGACAAACGCACGCGCTCGCTGCGCCAGTCCAGGCCCAGTGCGTTGAGCTGCATTTCCTGTTTCTGATCATCGACGGAGGTGTCGCCATCGCGATACACGCCGTTGTAGCGGATACCGAACTGGTTGTTTTCACCGAACCGACGACCCACATCGGCGTGTGCACCGTACAGGCCATTGGATTCGTAACTGGTGGTCAAGCGTGTGAGGGGTTCATCGGCTGCGCGCTTGGGCACCAGGTTGATGCTGCCGGCGATGCTGCCATCGGGGGGCATGCCGTTGAGCAGCGCAGACGGGCCTTTGAGCACTTCGACCCGTTCGGCCAGCTCGGTCGCGCCGCGCAGATTCGGCGCCATACCGGCCAGGCCGTTGTAGGTGATGTCGTTGGCGGTGGTATTGAAACCACGAATAAAGAAGGTTTCGATGATAGCCCGCTTGGACGGGACATTGACCGACGGGTCCGTTGCGCCGATCACCGAACCAATGTCCTTGGCCTGGTGGTTGCGCACGAAGTCATCGGTGTAGCTGATGGCGCTGAAGGGTGTTTCCATGAAGTCCTTGTTGCCGAGCAGACCGACCCGGCTGCCCGTGGCAATCTGCCCGCCGGCATAGGCCGGTGGCAGGTTGTCGGTGGCGAGCATTTTACCCTCGATCGTCGTTTCCGACAGGACTAGGCGGCCTTTGTCCGCCTCTGCCCGGGATTGCGTGGACCGCTCCGGTTCAGGAGCGGCGCATACCCCCATCGCCGTGCCACTCAACCCTAACAGGAGCGCCATCTGTACGGCAGGTAACGTGCGGTTCAAGGCAAAGGGGAACGTGCGAGACGTGGCCTGCAAAAAAACAGGGTTGGCGTGAATGGGGCGACCGTGTTCCGACATGCTGGATTCCTTTCAATGCGAAGTGTTGAAGTGCATTCATTAGGTTTCCGTACCAGAACTTTAAATCCTCAATCTAAATGATAAATATTATTAAATGACCTATGCCTGAATATCAGCGGCTCCGAATGCGGTTGATACACCGCCTGAAATCAGCCTTCGTACCCCTGCATCACCTCATCAGCCATGCGGTTGAGGCAGGTCACGCTGGCGGTGCACAGGTACCAGGTCTGAGCATCGACGAAGATCACGTTCCCGTTATTCCAGGCTTTGGTCTTGCGCAGAAGCGGGTTGTCCAGGCTATTGATGTCGAGCGCCGGACGATGCTCCATCACGGCCGTGCGGTCGATGACATAAAGAATGTCGGGGTCGGCCTGCTGAATGAATTCGTTGGAAATCGGTTGCCCATGCAAACCGGCCTCAATGTCTGTACTGGCCGGTTTCACACCAAGGGTGTCGAAGACAAAACCGTAACGTGACTTGACGCCGTAGGAGGTGAAGGCGCCATTGTTATGAAGCACGATCAAGGCTTTCTCTGGGCGCCCTTCGGTGACCCGGCGGGTCTGTTCTACCTTGGCGTCCATTTCCGCGACCTTCTGACGGGCCAGGTCCGGTTTTTCGAGAATCCGACCCAACAGGGTCAAATGCGCCTTGGCGGTCTCGATGAGGTTGCCTGTTTTATTGGTCAAATCCACATCGTCATACACGGTAGGAGCGATCTGACTGAGCTCCTCGTAGCTTTGTGCCTGAAGTGGCGAGATCAGGATCAAGTCGGGCTTTAGTGCATGCAGCCGCTCCAGGTTGGGCTGGATGGTGGAGCCGACATCCGCAACGTTTTCATCGTCACGGTAGCGGACCAAAAAGCTGCTGACGTAGTCCTTGGCGATACCGACCACCGGCGCGCCCAGTTGATCAAGGGTATCGAGTTCGCTCATGTCGAACGCCACCACGCGCTCAGGCAACTTGGAGACCACAGTGGTACCAAGCGGGTGCTCGATGGTGATCGGTTCATAGTAGGCCTGCGCGGTCACAGCCGGTTTGGCCTCCGCTGTCTGCTTGTCGCACCCTTGCAATCCGACGATTGCGGTCATTGCCAATAGCAGTGCGCAGATTTTGTGATCGGTGCTCATATCTGTTCCCTTGATGGTAATGGGTTGAAGTAGTTGCAGACGAACCCCTGCTCGCTCTGCAGAATTTCAAAATCAAGATCAAACAGTTCACGCAGATTGGCCTCGGTCACCACCTGCGCGACCGGGCCATGGAGGTGAATGGCACCGCCTTTCATGGCCACGATATGATCGGAGTAATTGGCCGCAAAGTTGATGTCGTGCACCACCAGGATCACCGTGCGGCCATGCTCATCGCACAATCGACGCAGGGCACGCATGATTTGCACCCCGTGTTTCATATCGAGGTTGTTGAGCGGCTCATCCAGCAACAGATAATCGGTTTGCTGGGCAATGGTCATCGCCAGGAACGCCATCTGCCGTTGCCCACCGCTGAGTTCATCGATGTAGGAGAGGCGCAGGGGCTGCAACGATAGAAATTCAATGGCCTTGTCGATTACCTGACGGTCGTGCGCGGTCAGCACTCCACGGCTGTAGGGGAAACGGCCGAAGGCAACCAACTCCTCGACGGTCAAGCGCAGATTGAAATCCGGTGACTGACGCAAGGTCGCGACGCGCTTGGCGTAATCACCTATCGGCACATCCGTAATGCTGCGCCCGCCCATCAGTACCTCACCACGGGTGGGTGTCAGCAAACGCGCGATCAACATCAACAACGTGGACTTGCCCGCACCATTGGGACCGATCAGTGAAGTCACCTGCCCCTGCGGGAACTGCACGCTGACGTCGCTCACGACATGCTTGGCGCCATAGGCTTTGTAGACGTGATTGAGGGAGATCATGCAGTGCCTCGGGTTCGAATCATCAGCGCGAGGAAATACACACCACACACCAGGTTGATGAGAATGCTGACGGAGGTGTTGTAGTTGAACAGTTGCTCGACCAGGTACTGGGCGATGATGAAAATACCGATGGCGATGGCGCATCCGAGAGGCAGCGTGACCTGATGCCGAGCGGTCCGAGCCAGCGCGTAGGCGATATTCGCCACGAACACGCCCATAAACGCGGTCGGCCCAACCAGGCTGGTGGAAACAGCCACTAA
The DNA here is from genome assembly GCF_052958135.1 of Pseudomonas sp. SZ40. Classification (NCBI taxonomy): domain Bacteria; kingdom Pseudomonadati; phylum Pseudomonadota; class Gammaproteobacteria; order Pseudomonadales; family Pseudomonadaceae; genus Pseudomonas; species Pseudomonas sp. SZ40. The sequence goes on from NZ_JBQWIF010000047.1 coordinate 19,783, forward strand.
AATGGCGATCAACCCGAGTTGCAAGCGCACACTGACCGGGTAATCCACGCCCAGGGAAATGGCTTGATAGCGCCCCAGTGACAGTACGTCGAGTACCGGCAGAGTGCGCTGGGCGATGAAGCACACCGCCGTCACCAGCACACCGGAATAGATCACTTGCCCAGGTTGGGCCTTGTTGAAGGAGGCGTAGTTGAAGCCCTGGAAAATAGAGAACTCCCCGGGGCTGATCTTCAGCTGGATGAACTGAGTGACGGTCGCCATCACCATGCTCAGCACCAGCCCGAGCAACAGCAACAGGTAGACGTTGTGGCTGCCCTCACGGAACAACCAGCGGTGGATGAGCCACGAATAGCCGAGCATCAGCAGCACCGACAACAGGACATTGCTGTCGCGCCCCAGCAACACCAGGCTTTGAGTACCCAGCACCAGAATCAGCAACGCCTGGAACAGCAGATAAATCGCCTCATAGCCCATGATGGCCGGGGTGAGTATGCGGTTACCGACAATGGTCTGAAAAATCACTGATGAGTACGCTATGCACACGCCTGCAACGCACATCGCCGCCAGGCGGGTGAGGCGCTTGGGAATCACATAGCTGAAATCCAGGCCCGAGCCCAGCAACAGAAAGGCCATCGCCAACATCAGGACCAGCAGCCAGGGAACGTAAAGGGTTGCCATGCGCGTCATGCGTACTTCCTGACCAGCAGCACCAGAAACACGACACCGCCGACGCAGCCGGCAGTCAGACCTATAGGCACTTCAAAGGGATGGATCAGCAGGCGACCGAGGATGTCGCAGGCAACTAACAGCGAGGCGCCGCACAGAGCGACGATGGGCAATGTGCGCTGCAGATTTTCGCCGTAATGCAGGGCCACCAGGTTGGGAATCACCAGCCCGACAAAAGGGATCGCACCCACCGTAATCACCGTGACGGAAACAGTGACCGCCACCAGCATCAACCCCAACGCTGCATTGGCCGCGTAGTTCAAGCCCAGGCTGCTGGCCATGCCCTCGCCCATACCCAACACGGTAAAGCGGTGGGCATACAGGTAGGTGAGCACGATAACCGGCAAGATCAGGTAAATGATTTCGTAGTTGCCCTGCACGATCTTTGAAAAGTCGCCGAGCATCCAGCCCTGCATGCTCTGCAAAATGTTGTTACGGTAAGCGTAGAACTCGGCGACGGCGCTCAAGACACTGCCATACATCAGGCCGATGACGGGTACCATCACGGTATTCTTGAACTTGATGCGACGAATGATCGCGACATAAATCAGGCTGGAGACAAAGCAGAATGCCAAGGCGAACAGCATCCTCCCGGCGCCCCCCGCCGCGGGTGCTACCGTCAGTGAAATCAGAATGCCGAGCTTGGCGGAATCCAACCCACCCGATGTACCGGGTTCGACGAACCGGTTACGCACAATCTGCTGCAGAATTACGCCGCACACGGCCAAACCGACCCCGGTAAGGATCAGGGCCACGAGGCGCGGAAGCCGGCTGGCGGTCAGGGTCAACCAGGCATCGTCGGAGAAACTCAAAAGATCCGACCATGCGACCTGCTTGACCCCGACCATCAGCGAAAGACAGCAAAGCACTGCAAACAGGGCCAGTAGAGCTGCACGACTCAAGAATCGTCCTCACAGCCGGAGGCTGCGGCGATCTGCCAACCCTTTGCCGCGCGACGCTGCGCCAGAAAGTGCGCGTAAAGCCCGGGCTTGGCGATCAATTGTGCATGAGAACCTTGCTCGCTGACTTGGCCATTATCGAGCACCAGAATCTGGTCGGCCATCGCCACCGTGGAGAGCTGGTGCGCGATGACGATTAAGGTACGTTCGCCACGCAGGCGCGCCAGCGCCTCGGCGATGGCCGCCTGATTCTCGGCATCGAGCGCGGCGGTGGCCTCATCGACCAGCAGGATCGGCGCGTCCTTGATCAGCGCACGTGCGATGGAGATGCGCTGACGCTCGCCGCCGGACAACCGGGCGCCGCCCTCACCCACTGGGGTGTCCAGGCCTTGGGGCAAACGTTCGATGATTTCGACGACACCGGCCTGACGCGCCGCCTCCAGCACCTGCTCGTCAGTGGCGCTAGGTTTACCGATGCGAATGTTATCGGCAATGCTGCCCTGAAACAGATACGTTTCCTGAAAGATCTGACTGATCTGCCCGGCCAGTCGCGCGCTGGAGATGTCGCGCACATCCACGCCACCCACGTTAACGCTGCCTTGAGTTACGTCGAAGAAACGTGCGATCAGGCGCACCAACGTGGTTTTGCCCGAGCCCGATGCACCGACCAGCGCGGTCATGCTGCCAGGCTCGATGCGCAGGCTGACATTGCGCAACACATCAGCTTGTCCCTCAGCATAACGAAAGCTGACGTTGCGCAGTTCAACGGAAGCATCGACGGGCGGTTGGTGTACCTCTGACTCAGGCAACGGACGAACCGCAAAAATCTCGCTCACGGCGCCCAACTGGCCACTCGCGCCCCGCAGCACTTCGCTATAACCCGCCACGTCCAGTAGTGGGTCGACAAAGCGGCTGACCAGCAACAGTGCGACCATCACAGCGATAACCGAACTGAGCTGCAAACCAGCGCTCAGCAGATCCCCCAGCCATAACGTGGCCGCCACCAGCAGCGCTGCGAAACCGACCTGCACGGCCCAGGCATTGATAACGACCGACATCGCCGAAACATGGATCAGGCGCTTGGCAGACTGCTGCTGGCGAGCGATGGCCTGCTCCAGAAACTGCGAGCCACCAGCGTCACCATTAAACGCGCGCAGCACGGACTGCGCTTGGGCGAACTCGACCATCCGCTGGCTGGTCAGCGCTGCATTGTGCTGGAAGTCCTGATCTGCACGCTGCCCCATACGAGCCGTCAGCACAAATACCGCCAACAGCACCGGCAACGTCGCCAGAGCGATCAGGCCCATTTGCCAATGCAGGGCGAACAACGCGACCAGCATCACCAATGGCGTGATCACACCGGTCAGCAGCGGCGTAAACACATGCGCGGGCAGTTGCGCAATTTCCATCATGCCCTGGGTCGCGACATGGCTAAGCCGTGCGGTGTTTTGAGCGGTGAACCAACCCACCGGCAAACGTGCCACATGGTCGCCAAGCCGATGGCGGCCACGCTGGAGTACGGCAATACCGACACGGATACCGGCCTTTTCGACGACGCGCCGCAATGCCCAACACACCACGACACCTACCATCAACGCGACGAGCCATTGCCCTGCGCCCTGTGTGTCACCGCCCAGCAGCCGCGTGACGATCGGCACCAATGTCACAATCGTCAGCCCGCAGAGCAGACCGTAGATCAGTGTCATCAATATATAGCGACGCAGTACCGGAGCGTCTTCGCCCAGCAGTTGAATGAAGGTTTTCAGCATGACGACACCGCCTGATCCTTGGCCTGCTCATAGCCGCCCAACGCCCAAAGCCTGGCGTAGCGGCCCTTGCGTGCGAGCAGTTGCTGGTGAGTCCCTTGCTCGCTGATCGTACCCTTGTCGATCAGGATGATCTGGTCGGCATGCATCACCGTATCGAGCCGGTGAGCAATCACCATCAACGTGCGGCCCTGGGCGAATCGCGACAACGCTTGCTGCAGCTTCACCTCGTTCTCCGCATCCGCTGCGGCAGTGGCTTCATCCAGCACCAGAATCGGCGGGTCGACCAGCACGGCGCGAGCGATACTCACGCGCTGCAACTCACCACCGGAGAGCTGCACGTTTTCACCGATGACCGAGTCATAGCCCCGCGGCAAAGCAAGGATGCGTTCGTGAATGTTCGCGATGCGCGCTGCGGCCTCGATTTCCTGTTGGCTGGCCGAGGGTCGGCCCAGGGCGATGTTGTCACGCAGGCTGGCATGAATCAGGCGCACCTCCTGCAGCACGAAACCTATGCGCCGGTACAGCTGCGCGCTCTCGATGTGCCTCAAGTCGACGCCCCCTAACGTGATGCGCCCATCGCTCGGGTCGAAAAAACGCAGCAACAGCCGCGCCAGTGTCGACTTGCCGGAGCCGGAGGCCCCAACGATTGCAGTGACGGTGCCAGGCTTGAGGGTGAAGTTCAGCCCCTCAAGCACCGGGCTCTCGCCATCGTAGCTATAGCCCAGTTGCTCGACGCAAATCTCGTCATTGTCAGGCAATGACGAGAACGCGCCACCAGGGGTTTCGAGTACCGGCGTTTCCAGCAACTCTTGCACGCGCTGGGCGGCGGCGGTTGCGCTGTTCAAGTCGTGAGTGATGTAGCTCAACAGCAGCAGTGGCGCACAGATACCCGGCGCCACCAAGGCAAAGGGCAAGATATCCACCGGCGTGATCCAGCCCAGGCTCACACCCAGCGTGCCGAAGGCCAGCACCACACCGAGCACCGCAACCGGAGTGATCATGGCGTGGGCGTTGGCCATCGCGCTGACCAGCGGGCGGGTAAAATCGGTGAACGCCTCGGCGAAGGCATCGACGGCTCCACGGTAGCTACTGTGGGCCTTGCCTTCGACGCCGAACGCCTTGACCACAGGAATACCGTTGACGAACTCCACCACGGCATTGTTGATGCGGGTCATACCGGCGCCGAACGATTGCATGTTCGCGCCACTGGCCTTGGTGGCTCTGGAGAAAAACAGGAAGAACAGCGGGAATGGCAGCAGCGAGACGATTGCCATGCGCCAGTCCATCGCGAACAGGTAAATGATACCGATCAGCACCGCGCCAACCGTGCGGCCCACCGTCGTAAAGAAGTGCGCCGTGAGGCTGTGCAACGTACCGATGTCATCCTGCATGGCCTGTTTGACTTCACCTGACGAACGTCCGGTAAACCAGCCCATCGGCACCTTGGCCAACCGGCGGGTAATGGCCAGACGCAAGTGACCGGTAATGCGATGGTCGGCCAGGTGAGCCACCACCTCCCCCACTGAAATCAGGCCCATGCCGAGGAACAGGCACGCCAGGCTGACACCAACCACCCGCCAGATCGGCTCCTGCAGCTGACTCCAACTGGAAACCGTCTCGGCCTGACCGATGGCCAACTGGGCAATATGGGCGATGCCGGCCAGGGGCACCATTGCCAGCATGGTGCCAATGGCGGCAAGTATGGCGGCGACAATCAGCCGACCGCGAATGGGCTGCAATATCTGGGATATCGGGTTTGCTGCGTTTTTTTCTTCAACACTCATGCGCTCTCCTGAATAGCCACTGCCGACAGCGTTGAGGCATGTCGGCCTTCCTTTGCGCTCAAGCGCTAGGCGCGCTCCTACTGGGTGTTCCCAACGGCTCAGCAGAGCGCTCAACCCAACCGTCGATCGATTCGCTGTACACCCTCAATGAAACGGCCGCTCACAACCCGGCCGTCGAAACGTAGGGGTAACAAGCCCGAAGGCCGGCAGCGATGTACTTTTCGACGGATGACACCGACACCTTCAATTCAGCGGCGATATCCCGGTGGCACATGCCATGCAGTTTGCACAGGAGTAATGCTTCACGTGCCTTCGAGGGTTTGTCGTGCAGGGCTTGTTCGATCTGGACCAGGGCCTCGGCGGCCAGCGCGCGCGTCTCTTCCGAAGGCACCAGAGACTCCTCCTGCTGCATCAGAGCTTCGAGGTGATTAGCTTCCAGATGGCGACGACGGTACAGGTCAATCACCAGGCCTTTGGCGATCTGGGTCAGGTGGCACCGGGAGTCTTCAACGGAAGGCACCCGGCCCTTCCTGATGAGATTGAGATAGGTGTCATGGGCGAGGTCCGCAGCATCCACCGAATTGCCCAACTTGCGACGCAACAGGCTGCACAACCAGCGATGGTGCTCGATATACAGCCGTTCAAATTGCTGTTTGGACGCGAACGCTCCGTTGTCCACAACACTTCTCCTGACACGATTCTCTTCGAGTTCAGACTTTGACCAATGATAATCTTTATGATTATTATTCTCGATAATACGGTATTCACAAAGCCCCTGCAACGCAGCCTGTTTGCACGTTCTCTGAAGCCCAGGCTCCGGGGCATCACAACAGACCGAGGATGGGTCTGTCGGCACTCGATGCCACCTCTACTTCTTACTGTTCAGTTTGATAAGGCGGGAAAACTCCATGATGGACTTCAACCCAGATACGCTGTCGAAACGCTCTGCCAGCGAATACGAGGAACATGTCTGGCTCCTGCAGCAACAATTTCCCGAGCGCGCGCTCAAGCACCTGAAGGCCTGGGAGATTGACGCCGATATTGATCTTTCACGCCTTGAATCGGCCCTCAGATCGGTAGTCGAGTCGCTGCCCGAGCTGAACGCCCGCTTCCACTTCAACGACGACGGTGAAGTCGAAAAAGTCCAGGCACTTGACTGGCAATCCTGCGTCGAGCGCATTCAACCGACAGGCGACGCCATCCAGCACCTGCTCTCTGAGCAGGCGGCGGCGTGGGATGCGCAGCAGCAGCCCCCTTTCAAGGCGTTGATCGTGCAAACCGAAGAGGCGCCGATCCTCGCATTGGTGCTCCATCAGATTCTCGACCAGACCTGCCACGCGGACGAGCTTTATCGCAGGATCATGGACAACTGCGCCGAGCAGCCGGTCAGCGATATCCCGCCCTCTTGGTTCCAGCGTCACCCGGACAACGACGAAAACGCTAACGCACGCTCCGCCCAAGCGGATAACGGCATAATCGCGGCGATAATCCTCGACGAATTTCGCGAAACGCTGGCAGAACCCGGCATCTGCGCGACCGATGATTTCTTCGACTTTGGCGGTCATTCCCTGCTGGCCACCCGCATAATCGGCAAGCTGTTGAACGGCCATGGCATCGAAGTTCAGTTCAATGACTTTTTCAGCGCGCCCTCAGCAGCAGCCTTAGCATCCCGCGCCCGTATCGTCACCCGAAACGATGCGCCAACGGCTGCCGAAGGCGCGCCGTCAGATATACAAAAAACGCCGTTTGCGCTGGCCCAGGCCTCCCTTGGGCGAGCTTACGCAGCATTCGAATTCGGCACGATTTTCAATCTGCCGTTTGCCATGGAGTTCCTCGACAAGGTCGATGAAACGTTATTCGAGCAAGCCTTTAATGATCTGCTCGAGCGCCACGCGAGCCTGCGCACCACGTTTCATTTCGAACAGGATGAGGCCTATCAGCAAATCGTGCCGGTCGCGCAGTTGCCGCGATACAAATGGTTCTGGTCGAGTAATGAAAGCCAGAATGCAACCCTGCAAAGCGAAGCAGCGCATCAGTTCGACCTGGCCCGCGAACTGCCTCTGAGGGTGCGTTTTATTTACGACGCACGACACCAGCGTCAAACCCTGTCGTTGCTGGTGCAGCACATGGCGATTGATGAATGGTCGCTCAACGTGATGATGGAAGAACTGGCCCAGGCGTACCTTGCCCGTGCCGCCAATAAGACGCCGCAGTGGAAAAGCCCGGCTCCTTCATTCCATGAGTTTGCCGTACGCCAGCAGGCAGCCGGGATCAACCAGCAGCACCTCGATTACTGGACGAGCATGCTGCGCGACGCACCCCGCGGCCTGACGCTCCCCTCCTCAGAGCATCAGCCTGACGTACCAGCCACCCAGGCATCGACGAAAGCCGAGTGGTTCGAGATCAAGCCGAATCAGAGCACTGTCGATCAACTCTACGCTTTCGCCCGTCAAAGCAAGGCCTCACTGTTTGGCGTGATCTACTCTGCGATCGCACTCTCGCTACATAAAGTCGGCGGCTTAAAAGACCTGGTGATCGGCACTTCCGCGTCCGGCCGCACCGACCCTGCGTTTTACGACACGGTGGGCTACTTCACCACGATGGTGGCGCATCGCGTGCAGTTCGATACCCAACAGACCGTTGGCGAAATGATCGAAAACGTCAGCCGTTTGATCAACGACTCCATGGCCTACGCCGATGTACCGATGGAGCAGATTCAAACCGCCCTGGGCATGACACCGACCGACGGCCTGCTGTTCGACGTCTACATTCAGATTCACGCCAATAACGCCTTGAATGGCGCCCTGAGCACACCAGATGCTGAAGTAATCCGTTACCGCCAGATTGACCCGGACAAAAACCAGTCGATGTTCGGTATTCAATTCGAGATCATGGAGAATACGATCGACGGCAAACGCTCACTACGCCTGATGATCACGTACCGATCTGACCGCTACAGCACCGAGCAGATGAAGCGACTGAGAGTCGCGATAGAGGGGATGCTCGCACTGTTTTCAACCGCCGACGCCGGCCACATCACCGTGGACCATATCCGCGTCTGACCAGTTACAGGGCCTTGCTCGTTGGCAAGACCCTGTGCATCTTCAGCTAATTCTCGTGCATCCCATAACGCTGGAACGACGACCGCCTTGGCAGGCGGTAGTGCTGGCAACCGAGCAATTGATTGGCAATGGTCGCATTGCGAATGGCTGCAATACCAAGGTCGGGCGAGCCTACACCATGCTGGAATATCTCGGCGTTCTGCACAAAAATGCGCCCTGCCCCGGCGTCACAACGACGTGCGGTAAAGTCCTCGTCCACTATACAGTCGCCGTACTCATCGGTTTCCAGCACCGCCCCTTTAAGCCGTTCAAACCACCGTGGCCAGGTATGCCGGTAGCCGGTGGCCACAACAACCGCTTCCGCCTCAAGACTGCTCGTCTGATCCAGTTCGCGATGCCGATAGGCAATTCGAAACGTACCATCGATGTCTTCGACCGTCTCGACCTCACAGTTGGACAGCAACGTCAGGCCTGGATCACTGCCACCGATCGAGCGTTCATAGATCAGGTCGTAAATGTCGGCGATGGTCGAAAAGCTGATGCCCTTGTACAGCAAGTCTTGCTTGGCCACGACTTCACGGCGCCGCTCACGCGGGATACTGTGGAAGTACTCCATGTAGGACGGGGTAAAGCATTCTTGCCCCAATTTCGAATACTCCATCGGATGGAATCCGGGTGAGCGTGTGATCCAGCGAATCGAGGCGCCGGCTGCGATCCGCTCGGGCGTCAAATCGTTGAACAACGCCAGCACACACTCTGCGGCACTTTGGCCGGAGCCAATCACTGTGACACGCCGGCACTCCGCCAATTGCGCCTGGCGTTTGCCGAACTCTGCCGAGTGCATGATCGGCGCATCGCTTTTCACCTGCGCCCACTGCGGCAACAGCGGCGTAGTGCCAACGCCCACCGAAAGGTTACGGCTGGCGTAACGACGCTTGAAGCCCGACACAGACTGACTTTCTATCAGGAATAGACCTGCCCCCGCTTCGTAGCTCACATCACAAATGTTCTCACCGAAATGGCATGACGGCAGCTGTTGCGATGCCCAACGGCAGTAATGATCATACTCGCGGCGCGGCACCTGAAAGTTTTCATAATAATAGAACTGGTATAGCCGATCATGCTGGTGCAGGTAATTCAAATAGCTCAATTCATGGGTCGGGTCCGCCATCGTCACCAGGTCTGCCAAGAACGGCACCTGTAACGTGGTACCCGGCAACAGCAGCCCTTCATGCCAGCGGAATTCGGCTTTCCGATCGAGGAAAATGCTGGTGGTGCCAGGGTGCTTGGACAATAAAGCCGCCAGCCCAAGGTTAAAGGGCCCGATACCGACACCGGCGACATCTACAATGGGTAAATCCATCATCCAATCCATCCCCCTGGATACTGCTGTGTGGTTAGGCGCCGGCGCCGCAAAAGGCACTGCGCTTGATTCATGTGCGCTCATGCAGGTTGTGCGGCGAGCAGTGCTTCAACGTCCTGGGCGTTACGGCAACGCAGCAATTGCCCAGGTGAAAGCTGCACGGAAAGCTCTTCGCGCAACCGCGTAGCGATGGACTTCAGATGCTGAGGCCGCAAGCCCAGGCTGATGAAGTCGACCGCGGCATTTGCACCGTCTTCCGGCGGCCGCCCCAAGACGCTTAGATAGATCGCCAACACCTTGCTGCTTTGCACCGAATCCGCGGCAGCCTCGTCAGTGGGCGCCATCAGCAAGCTGCGGGCCCGATGGCGGTCAGGCTTGCCGTTCTGCGACAGCGGCAGCGCCTCGACCTGCATGAATCGCGTGGGCACGTGAGACTGCGGCAACTGCTCGCGCGCGAATTGGCGCAGTTGGGCGGCGCTCAGCGGCGCGCCTTCTTCGGCGACGACGTACAAGGCACCAATGCCCACATCGCCTTGGCAATGCTCGTCATAATCCACCACCAGTACGTGCTTGACCGAAGGCTGCTTGATCAGCTCGATCTCGATGTCGGGCAGCGATACGCGCACACCGCGCACCTTCACATAGCCATTGATCCGGCTGGCGAACATCAACGTGCCGTCGCGGCGATAGCGCCCGCAGTCACCGGAACGAAACGCGCGTACAGCCTCGCCCTGTTCATCGATGACGGTGATGAACTCACTCTGCGTCAGCTCACCGCCTTCCAGATACCCAAGCGCAAGATTGACGCCCGCGGTATGAATCCGGCCGACAACGCCTGCCGGGCAGTGCGCACCCTGGGCGTCGAGTACCAGATAACCATTACCTGGCAGAGGCCGACCATAGGGTATCTGCGCCTGGTCATCGGCACTGATGTCGTGCCAGATACTCCAGATAGTCGTCTCGGTCGGTCCGCCGAGGGAGATCAGGCGTGAAGCCGGCAGCAACTCGCGCAACTCTGCGATAACACCAGGCTTGATGTAGTCGCCGCCTTGGGCGATCACGCGCAGGCTGTTCAAACTCCATGCGCCACGGCAGGCAAGGAGCATTTCAAGAATGGCCGGTACGGAACACCACAGCGTTACCCCGTGCCTGGCAATCAGCTGATTCCAGCGCAGCGCATCCTTTTCCTCGCCGAGTCCGGGCAGCACCAGAGTCGCCCCAGCGGTCAGGCTGCCGAAGACATCGAACACCGACATATCGTGGTGTAGCGGAGTGACCGACATGAACACATCGTCGGCGCCCACTCCCCAGTGCGACAATGTGCTGCCGATGACATTGGCCGTGGCGCGGTTGCACAGCACCACGCATTTGGGCTTGCCGGTGGTGCCCGAGGTATAGAGGTAATACGCTGGCGCGTCGCTCAATGACAGATCATTCAGCGCGGCTGGCAAGGCAGCGGGCTCTGCCAACAGTGCTTCGGGCGTCGCTACCGGATGCTCTGCCGTTTCGCCAACACTTATGACCACCAGATCGGGCCGGCAGTTTTCCAGCAGATAATGCCGGCGCTCAGCCGGTGCCGACGCGTCGATGGGCACCCAGATCACGCCCGTCAACGCACAGGCGAGCGTCACCATGGTGTGCTCCGGGCTGCGTGACAGGCAGATAGCGGCCACATGCCCCTGGCCAAGGCCGCGCGCCTTCAACCCTGCAATGACTCGCGAGACGCCCTCGCCCAGCTCGGCGTAGCTGATGTGCCGTTCGCCGCTGATAATGGCGATACGCTGGTTGGCGGGATTAAAAAGGTGTGTGGCGATCCGAGCCAGGAACCTGTCCTGGCGCGCGTCAGTGACCGGGCTGTTGAGTCGGTAGTGATGCTTGTCGATGATCGCGGCGCAATCAAAGGCAAAAACGCCGCTCGCTGCAATTTGACTGACGGCCTGTTCAAGGGTGTCGAGAATATCGCTGACAATGGCGCAGTGAAGGGCCTCGCGCGCGTAGTCGATATCCAACATCAACGCGCCATCAGCATTGGCCCAAAAGCGAATGTCCATGGCGACCTGGGGTGTTTGGGTCAACCCGCCCTGCAGGCGCACGGGACTGTCCGCAGCTATAACCGGCCAGGAAAAGCCGTTGGTTATCACCACCGGAAGCACAGGCCCTGGACCGTGGGATTCGAACAGCAGCCGGGCAAGGTCCACTCCCGAAAAAGCCAGGTGCTGAAGCCCTTCCAACACATCGACTTGCAGCCTCGCCGCACGCTCGGTAAAGCTGCCTTGGGCCTCGCCTCCATTGATTGCGATAAAGCTCGAACGGTTGGCGAAAGCGCCAGCAGTTGGCGGTGCCACGGGCACAGCCACGCACAACCCACCCTCGTCGAGCCAATGGGAAAGCACTTCGAGTACCAGCGCCATCAAAGCCGAGTTCTTGAACAGGCGCTGCCGGGCGCCCAGCTTACAGAACACGTCGAATACCTCTTTGGGCACCTGCCGGCTCTGGCGTGAATAGCGCGCAGCCCCCACCTGGTCCAATGGCACACGCCACGGCAAGCGTGGCGCGCCACTCACCGCCGCAAGCTTGGCTTTCCAATAGAGCGCATCGACCTTGCGTTGATCGGTCAGATCCAGTGGTTCGGGCGCATCCTCGGCGACGGGTTGCTCGCTGATCACACCGTCGAACAACTCCACCAGCAACGCGGCGATGGAGAGACCGTCGAGGATCAGTGCATCCAGGCGCACAAAGACGGTTAACAGGTCATCGGACAGTTGGAAAATGGTGACATCCCAAGGTGAACGATCCAACTCGAAAATACCGTGCGCATAAGCCTCACGACATGCATCGATATGCGCCTGCGCTGCGTCGCGCGACAGCGCTGTGAGGTCGATGGTTTGCAGGTTTATCTGGACCTCATCACTGACATAGGACAAAAGCTTGTGCGCATCGATTCGCGTGCGCAGGCTGGCATGGCGCTCGACCATCGCGACCAGACGATTACGCAGCACGGCCACCTCTATGCGTCCGTGATACTCACGAAACTCCTGCATGGCTACACCGCCCAGCGGCACTTGCGTGCCACGGCCAAGCAGGTAGGCCTGTTGCAAGGCGGACAGCGGGGTTTCGATGGCGCAGGAACGCGGCTGCAGTGGCTGATCGAGCGCGCCAGAACTGGCCACCACTTCACGAGTGACCGCCACGAAACGCTCGAAAAACGCCGACACCCACGCCAGCGGCAGCGCATCGAGACGGATATCCCAGTTAATCAGTATGCCGCCGTCGACGCAGACAATCTGAGCATCGAGCGCCACCTGGGGACCTTGGGAAATAGCCCAGTTCATCGGGCCGAAAACACGCCGTACACGCGCCGAAAACAAGTCGCCACCCGGCATGTCCAGCGCGGCGGTGAATACCACGGGAGCCAGTTGCGGCGAACCATGATGGCGGGAAAGATCGCGCATCACATTCACGCCGCTATAGGCGCTGTGCTCAAGCAGCCCCAGCATTTTTTTCGCCAACTGATCGCACAGCGCGCCCAGCGTGCCGGCCGATTCGATGTCCACGTCAAGAATCAATACGTTGGCAAAGTCGCCCACTATCCTCTCGACCTCGTCCACCAATGGCTGGCGCCAAAACGTGGGGACATTGAGCCGGAAGGTCTTGTCGCCGGTTTGCGTCCCAAGTACCGCCGCGAACAACCCCATCATCAAGGTCGAGAGGGTCATTCGACGTTCACGCGCCACGCGTTGCAGCGCCTGGCGTTCTTGCGGGCCCAGCCAAGCGTTCAGTCGCTCGCTCCGCGCAGGTCCGGGCGGGGTCTCGATAAACGGCAATGTCGGTGCAGGGGCGACGCTGGCCAAGCGCTCACGCCACCAGACACGGTCACGATCATGAACGGCTTTGAGTGCGGCGTCGGTGCGTGCCTTGTCGTACCAATCGAAAAATGACGGCGTGTGCGGCGCCTCGTTATCGGGCCGCTCGTAAAAACGTGCGAGATCTTCCATCAGCGTGCGGAGGCTTGATGGGTCGACAGCAATCATGTCTGTGTCGATATGCAGGCGAAACGCATCGCCCGCCAAGAGACTCACGCCGAATCGGGCGCCGGGCTCCTGGCCAAGATCGAGTTGTTGATGCGTCCACGTCTCACGTTTGGCGAGCAGATGATGCGCTGCCTCCTGCTCGGTCATGGCGCACAAGTCTTCGACTTCCAACTGAGGCGCCAGGCCCATTCCAGAGATGGTTTGCAGCCCCTGTGAATTTATCCGAACCCGCAGCATGGGATGCAGCAGACCTACTCGCTGGAGGGCTTCGCGTAACCGGCCCAGCTCAATGAAATGGCCATCGAACTCGGCATAAAGATGAGCCGAAACTCTCCCTAAAGACGCATGAGCAGTACGCCCGACCCAACAGGCGGCTTGCATTGGAGTTAACTCTCTCATGGCTCACCCATGTGATTGACAAATCTAAATGATTGGCGTCACCTATATAAGAATGATAATGATTATATTTCAAGTATAAATTTTTCTACCAAAAGCCATGGAGGCTTTCGCAAATGAGAGCGGGCACCCTAAGGACGAATGACATGAACCAGGAGCAGCTGCTTGTTGACGCAAGAGACAGTTTTTCCTTCACCTCAGGTGATCGTGAGCTCGCTGTCACCGGGATGCTGCAAAGGATCGAAACGCCAGCTATTGGCGGCGAAAACGCTGACAGTGCGTTCCAAAAGACCATTGCACATGCACTCGATCAAGCGCGCGAAGCTGGCCAGCTCAACCCGATCATCGTCGGCGCCATTCCTTTCGACCCCGCCGAAGCGTCCTGCCTCTACATCCCCGAACATGCGCAATGGCAAACCCGAAATACCGCCTTATCTACGGATGTCACGCCCCTGCCAAAATTGCTAGACCAAAAAAGCATCCCGGACGAACAGGGCTTCAAACATGCGGTGGAGCACGCCATCGTCAACTTCCACCACAGCGATGTGCGCAAGGCAGTGCTTTCGGTACAACGTGAATTGTTGTTCGCCAAGGATGTCGATGTGAGCGCCATGCAGGACAACCTGCGGGCGCAGAATCAAAGCGGCTATCACTTCCGCGTGCCCATGCCGGACGGTGAGACGCTGATTGGTGTCAGCCCCGAGCTGCTGGTACACAAAGATGGCCTGAGTTTCGTGTCGAACCCCTTGGCAGGTTCGATCAAACGCATGGCCGACCCGCACGAAGATCGTCGCAATGCCGATTGGTTGGCCGCATCGGAAAAGGATCACTACGAGCATCGCCTCGTAATCGAAGACATCGCCAGCCAGCTGGCGGAACTGTGTACGCAACTGAACGCGCCCCAGTGCCCGAGCCTCATCAGCACGCCCGCACTCTGGCACCTCTCGACACGAATCGATGCCACATTGGCAGACCCCACTGTGTCGGCATTGCAGCTGGCTTGCCGCCTGCACCCTACCCCAGCCGTCTGTGGCTTCCCCACAGAACGCGCGCGGCGCCTGATCCGTTTCGTCGAGCCCCTCGAGCGTGGCCTGTTCACCGGCATGGTGGGCTGGTGCGACGCGCAGGGGAACGGCGAATGGGTGGTGACCATCCGTTGCGGCACCGTCAAACGCAATAGGGTCCGCCTGTTCGCCGGAGCAGGCATCGTCGAAGCCTCCAACCCCGACTCCGAGTGGACCGAAGTCCAGACCAAGCTCGGCACCATGCTACGTGCATGTGGTTTGTCTCGTTAAACACCTCTTTTTCAGCAGTGACTCCCATGACTATAGAATTCACTCACTGGCCCCTCGACAGAGCGCAAAGCTATCGGGAAAAAGGCTACTGGATCGACCAGCCACTCACCCAGTTGCTCCACACAGGCAGCCAATCGCATCCTCAATCGTCAGCGGTCATTTGTGGCGAGCGGCGTTTCAGCTATGGAGAACTCGACCAGCTGTCTTCCAATCTGGCCTCGCGCCTGGCGGCCAGCGGGCTTGGCACAGGCGACACCGCTCTGGTGCAGTTGCCCAACATCGCCGAGTTCTACATTGTGCTGTTTGCGTTGTTCAAGGTCGGGGTCGCACCGCTAAATGCGCTCTACAGCCATAGAAAGCTTGAACTCAAAAGCTATGCCAAGCAGATCACGCCCAAGCTGCTGATTGCGTCCCGCGAGCACGAAGTGTTTCACGACGACGGCTATCTCGACGACCTAAAGGAAACAGGAGCAAGCCCACAGGTCACTCTGTTGTTGGGCGAGTTGCGCGACGAAAACAACCTCATGGCCTGGATAGAAACCCCGGCCGACACCCAGGCAGCGTTTTCACCCAGCGCGCCGGATGAAGTCGCGCTGTTCCAACTCTCGGGCGGCAGTACGGGTACGCCCAAACTCATTCCGCGAACCCACAACGACTATCACTACAACGCACGCGCCAGCGCCGATATCTGCGGCCTCACAGCGCAAACACGCTTTTTGTGCGCCCTGCCAGCAGCGCACAACTTCCTGCTCAGCTCGCCGGGTGCGCTGGGCGTGCTATATGCCGGCGGCACCATCATCATGGCGCCGAACCCTGAACCTCAGACCTGTTTCTCGATGATCCAACGTCATGAGGTCAATACCGTCGCCCTGGTGCCCAGTGCAGTCGCGCTATGGTTACAAGCCGCCCCCAACTGCCGCGATCAATTGCAGTCGCTGGAGTTTCTCCAGGTCGGCGGCGCGGTCTTCGCCGACTCGTTGGCCCGTCAGGTCCCATCGCTCCTCGGCTGCAAACTGCAGCAGGTGTTCGGCATGGCGGAGGGCCTGATCAACTACACCCGTCTCGGCGACACCGCCGAACAGATATTCACCACCCAGGGCCGCCCGATCAGTCCGGGTGACGAAATCAAAATCGTCGACGAACATGGTAACCCGGTGGCTAACGGCGAACCCGGCTTGCTGGCTACACGTGGCCCCTACACATTCTGCGGATACTACAAAAGCCCCGAGCAGAACGCGCAGGCCTTCGATGCAGAGGGGTATTACTATTCCGGTGACCTGGTGCAGATGACACCAACTGGCGACCTGCGCGTCGTCGGCAGGGTCAAGGACCAGATCAATCGAGGTGGCGAGAAGGTCGCGTCGGAAGAAATCGAAAACCTCATCGTTCTACACCCGGACGTGACCCACGCCGGTCTGGTGGCAATGCCCGACGACAGACTGGGAGAAAAGAGCTGCGCCTTCGTCGTCTCGCAAAACCTCAAACTTACCCCTCCAGCCTTGCGAAGGCACCTGATGGAGCTCGGCATCGCCGAGTACAAATTGCCCGACCGCATCCGGCTTATCGAAACCATGCCGCTCACCGCCGTGGGCAAGATCGACAAAAAACAGCTGCGCAGGCTGTTGGCAGCTGAAACCACCCGCACCTGGCTGCAAACCCGTGTGCTGCAGCTGATTGAAGAGGGAGAAGAGCTGGACCCCGAGGAAAACCTGATTTTCTACGGACTCGACTCGCTGCAAGTGATGAAGCTCGCCGCAGAGCTCAAGGAACGAGGCATCGCCGTGAGTTTCGAGGAACTGGCCAACTCACCAACGCTCGCCAGTTGGTGGACGCTGGTAGACGCGCGACAAAAACTGGTCTGACCGGGCCGCGTCACCAAGTCGATTTAAAAGGAGTTAGACATGACTTTATCCTCGGCAGACCAAAGCCGACTTGAACGCTTCTGGCAGCATTGCGTGACCAACCAGTACTTCAATATCGGCTACCCCGAATCAGCCGATTTTGACTACTCTCAGATACACCGTTTCCTTCAGTTCTCGATCAATAACTGCGGGGACTGGAACGAGTACAGCAACTACTTGTTGAACTCGTTCGACTTTGAAAAAGACGTCATGACGTATTTCGCCGAGCTGTTCGATATTGCACGCGAAAATAGCTGGGGCTACGTCACCAATGGCGGTACTGAAGGCAATATGTTCGGCTGCTACCTGGCACGCGAACTGTTCCCGGACGGCACGCTGTATTACTCCAAAGACACCCATTACTCGGTGGCAAAAATCGTCAAGTTGCTGCGCATCAAATGCCGCGCAGTCGAATCGCAGCCCAATGGTGAAATCGACTATGACGACTTGATGGTCAAGATCGTCGCTGACCAGGAGCGTCACCCGATCATCTTCGCCAACATCGGCACTACGATGCGTGGAGCCGTTGACAACATCGCCACCATCCAGCAACACCTGCAACTGGCCGGCATTGCCCGCCGCGACTATTACCTACATGCGGACGCAGCGCTGAGCGGGATGATCCTGCCTTTCGTGGACCACCCGCAGCCCTTCTCCTTCGCCGATGGCATAGATTCGATCTGCGTCTCCGGGCACAAAATCATTGGCTCACCGATTCCTTGCGGGATCGTCGTGGCCAAGCGTAAGAACGTTGAGCGTATCTCCGTGGAGGTCGACTACATCCTGGCACATGACAAAACCATCAGTGGTTCGCGCAACGGTCATACGCCACTGATGATGTGGGCTGCGCTGCGCAGCCACTCGTTTGCCGACTGGCGCCGGCGGATCCACCACTGCCTGGAACAGGCACAGTACGCAGTGGACCGGTTTCAGGCTGCGAGCATCGATGCCTGGCGCAACGAGAACTCCATTACCGTGGTGTTCCCGTGCCCGTCAGAGAGGCTAGCGAAAAAGTATTGCCTGGCAACATCCGGAGACTTCGCGCACCTGATCACAACGCCACACCATCATGACAGCGTGATGATCGACGCCCTGATCGACGAGATCATCACCGAATTCCAAACAGATACCTGGCGATACCGGGGCGTAAATACCCGAAACGCAGAGAACAGGCGCTGACTTTCGAGCGACCCAACGGTCATCTGCCCGCACCTTGACGTTATCTGCAGCAGGGCACTAACCATCACCTTTAGAGACAAGCACCATGTCGCAACTTAAAACACCTGACGCCTGTGAAAGTCTGAATGACATCAGGGCCGGCATCGATTTTTTTGACCAGCAGATTCTTCAAGCCCTGAAGCAGCGCCTAGGCTACGTGAAGGCCGCCATCGAGTTCAAAGCTAATGAACAAGCCATTCCGGCGCCCGAGAGAGTCGTTACGATGCTTGAAGACCGCCGCCAATGGGCGGCTGCTGCAGAGTTTGATGTGGCTTTTGCCGAGAAGCTCTTCGAGCAAATCATCCACTGGAACATCCAGCAGCAGATTTTGCACTGGCGGGAAACCCACTCCACCCCGACAGGCCTGACGTCTAGTCGCTGAAACAGAGGCCACCAAGGATCGGCAATCTCCACTCCACAGCATTAAAAAAGATAGTCAAAGCCAATACGGTCGGCGATTGGCCCTGCGTGAACTTCACGCGTCGTTGCGGGTACATACCAAGTTGTCCGCCGGCAATGCCGAATTTCGGCGCCAGACTGCGCCGATCAGCCTCCCAGTGACCTCAGGTCTCGGACTCATGGAAGCCAGGGATGATCGCCTGCTCGCTCCGGCCCAGCCCGACCAGAGCCTCATTGATTGCATCGGTCACAGACATAGTGCTGGGGCCAGTCTTGCGTGTCGCGCAGTTGGCGATCCCAGAACCAAGTCGACGTTGCGCCCGGCAACACACTTTGAATACGCACGGCCTAATCGCTGAGATCACCTAGCAGTATGCGGCCGAAGTTGAGCACATCAGGGTCTCGACGCGCCGTAGACACCGTTTAGCATTTCTCCGGAGCCCCCACCACCGAGGCAATGTTTGCATGGGGTCATATCGACCAGTACTTACCCACCACCCCGAAAAGTAAGCCACTCACGATGCGGATCATGACCGTACGACTTCCTGGGAGAGGCGATCGATTTCGCCAAGGGTGCAGTCCTTGCCGGTTGCTTGCCCTGACCCGGCGAACGGCCATGTCCGATAGCGCCATGTTCCAGCGCCTAACCTGAGGAGTCTGGGGTAGGCCCTAGAACCGCCACCCCAGCAAGAATGCGGAACCTCAAACTCCGTTTTTTATAGACTGAGAAATGGACTGAAAAGCCCGCAAGGCAGGTAGATTCCAGCGGCCGTATCTGGAACGAAAAAAGGACCCGAAGGTCCTTTTTTCAATGACTTACAGACTCAAACGGACACCTGCATGTCATAAATTGGAGCGGGAAACGAGACTCGAACTCGCGACCCCGACCTTGGCAAGGTCGTGCTCTACCAACTGAGCTATTCCCGCATTTACAAATTGGCGTCCCCTAGGGGACTCGAACCCCTGTTACCGCCGTGAAAGGGCGGTGTCCTAGGCCACTAGACGAAGGGGACCTGGAACTTTTTTTCAACGATCCAGCCGCCAAGCTGAATCCAGAATCTGGAGCGGGAAACGAGACTCGAACTCGCGACCCCGACCTTGGCAAGGTCGTGCTCTACCAACTGAGCTATTCCCGCA
>NZ_JBQWIF010000048.1:0-38209 GCF_052958135.1 Pseudomonas sp. SZ40
CTTGCTGGCGATTGCTGGGCTTGATGCGATGTTGCGGTATGGCCGCTATCGCCTCGCCCGCAAGCGGGCTCCTACGGAGGCAGGTAGCGCCGCTGTACGTAGGAGCCAGCTTGCTGGCGATTTCTGGTCTTGATGCGATGTTGCGGTAAGGCCGCTATCGCCTCGCCCGCAAGCGGGCTCCTACAGGACTGTCGTAGCGCCGTGGCGTAGGAGCCAGCTTGCTGGCGATTTCTGGGCTTGATGCGGTATTGCGGTGTGGCCGCTATCGTATCGCCCGCGAGCGGGCTCCTACGGGAATGTCGTAGCGCCGTGGCGTAGGAGCCAGCTTGCTGGCGATTGCTGGGCTTGATGCGATGTTGCGGTATGGCCGCTATCGCCTCGCCCGCAAGCGGGCTCCTACGGGACTGTCGTAGCGCCGCTGTACGTAGGAGCCAGCTTGCTGGCGATTTCTGGTCTTGATGCGATGTTGCGGTGTGGCCGCTATCGTATCGCCCGCAAGCGGGCTCCTACGGGAATGTCGTAGCGCCGTGGCGTAGGAGCCAGCTTGCTGGCGATTTCTGGGCTTGATGCGGTGTTGCGGTGTGGCCGCTGTCGTATCGCCCGCAAGCGGGCTTCTACGGGAATGTCGTAGCGCCGTGGCGTAGGAGCCAGCTTGCTGGCGATTTCTGGGCTTGATGCGATGTTGCGGTGTGGCCGCTGTCGTATCGCCCGCAAGCGGGCTCCTACGGAGGCAGGTAGCGCCGCTGTACGTAGGAACCAGCTTGCTGGCGATCCCTGGTCCTGATGCGATGTTGCGGTATGGCCGCTATCGTATCGCCCGCGAGCGGGCTCCTACGGGGCTGTCGTAGTGCTGTGGCGTCTAGGTGCGGCGCGACTGGTGCAGCTTGGCGACCAGCTCTGCTTCGGCCTTGCTCAGGCCGCAGGATTGGGTCAGGTCATCGGCGCTGGCACCCATGCCGACCAGGCGAGCGGCCTGGGTGAAGGACAGGCTGGAGGGATCGCGTTGTTCGATCTGGGTCAGTTTGTCCGGCAGCGGCGCGACGGTGCGGCGTAGCTCGTGGAGCTCCTCGCCCATACGGATGCTGCCAGTCAGGTAGGTGTCCAGGCGCTTGCCCAGCTCGCGGATGCGCTGGTCACGCTGGGTGTCGCGCTCGGCCTGTAGCTGGCTGGCCAGGCGCAAGCGCCCTGCCAACCACACGCAGGTACCCACCAGCCCGGCACAGACCAGGGCAAGAACGATCAGTGCAGCTTCGAGCACCTCAGATGCTCTCCAGCTCCGACCACTCCTCCTCGGTCATCATCTTGTCCAGCTCGACCAGGATCAACAGCTCGCCGTTCTTGTTGCACACGCCCTGGATGAACTTGGCCGACTCGTCGTTGCCGACGTTCGGTGCGGTTTCCACTTCGGACTGACGCAGGTAAACCACTTCGGCCACGCTGTCGACCATGATGCCCACGACCTGCTTGTCCGCCTCGATGATGACGATACGGGTGTTGTCGGTGACGTCGGAGGAATCCAGGCCGAAACGCTGGCGCGTGTCGATCACGGTGACCACGTTACCGCGCAGGTTGATGATCCCCAGCACGTAGCTCGGCGCGCCAGGTACGGGGGCGATTTCCGTGTAGCGCAGGACTTCCTGCACCTGCATCACGTTGATGCCGTAGGTTTCGTTGTCCAGACGGAACGTGACCCACTGCAGGATCGGATCTTCAGCGCCTTGTGCAGAGTTTTTCTTCATGGCCTAGCCTCGTCATTGACCGCGTGTGGCGGTGTGCGGGATTCCCGCTATTCAATCGGCTGCCCGCGCCACGGCGCGCGCATCCAGTAATCAGTGTATCTGTCCGTTGCTCATGCGCTTGGTCGCGCCGCTGGCGATCAACTCGGCCAATGCGGCGACGTCCAGCAGCGCACACATGTGTTCGATCACCGTACCCGCCAGCCAGGGCCGCTGGGCCCGCTGACTGCGCCACTTGATCTCGTCCGGGTGCAGGCGAATCGAACGGCTGACCTGGTGAACGGCCAAACCCCACTCGTAACCCTGAACGGAAATCACGTACTGCAGCCCCTGGCGGAAATCCTCTCGATAGCGATCCGGCATAACCCAGCGCGCGGTGTCGAGCACCTTCAGGTTGCCCGACTGTGATGGCAGTATGCCGAGAAACCAGTCCGGTTGGCCAAACAAAGGTGTCAGGTCCTGCCCCGCCAGCGGATAGATGGAGCCCAGACACACCAGTGGCACGGCAAGCGTCAGGCCAGCGACGTCGAACAGCAGGCATTCGAACGGCTCTTCAGCCCACTCGGGGCGACCGTCTGCCAGCACCGAGGCGATCTGCGGCGCCGGGCGATGAACTTCGGCCACAGGCTCGACCACCGACGGCATGGCAATCGGCTCGACGAACACCGGCGCCAATGCCTCGACCACCGGCTCGACAACCACCTCGGCCACCGGCTGAACCAATGTCAGGGGCGCGGCTTCGACACGCGGCGCGGCCTGGGCATCGCGAATCTGCTCCTCGAGCACGGCAGCCTCGAAATCATCGAGGCTGCTCTGGGCCTGCTCCTGTTCGAGCTCGACCGCGGCCTCCTGCAGCAACCCGTCGAGGTACGACTGCAGGGCCAGTTGGGGCCTTGTGGCTGTGGCGGTGGAACGACTCATGAATGCAACCCGCAATGGAGACCTGTATGAGCTATCGGCCGCAAGGGCGGCAGACTTGAGGCTGTTTGCGCAGAATATCTGGCCATGGCGGATCAGGCCACTTGAGACGCAGGCTGCTGCGCCAGCAAATGCTTGAGCAGCGCCCGGTAAGCGATGGAGCCGCGGCTGTTGGCATCGAACTGCGAGGGGGTCAGCCCGGCCCGGCTGGCATCACGCAGGCGGGTGTCGACAGGTATATAGGCTTGCCAGAGATGCTCGGGGTAGGTGCTCTTGAGCAACCGCAACGTCGACATCGATGCCTGGGTACGGCGGTCGAACAGGGTCGGCACGATGGTGTACGGCAAGGCTTGCTTGCGCGAGCGATTGATCATCGCCAGGGTGCTGACCATACGCTCGAGCCCCTTGACCGCAAGAAACTCGGTCTGCACCGGAATCACCAACTGCTGGCTGGCTGCCAGGGCGTTGACCATCAGCACACCGAGCAAGGGCGGACTGTCGATCACCGCGTGGTCGAAATCCTGCCACAGCTGCGCCAGGCTCTTGGCGACCACCAGCCCCAGGCCACTTTGTCCGGGAGACTGTCGCTCCAGGGTGGCCAGTGCGGTGCTCGACGGCAGCAGGGAAATTCGTTCGTGACTGGTCGGCAGCAACAGCTGCTGCGGCAGCCCCTGGGGCACGCTGCCCTGATGCTGGAACAGGTCGAAGACGCTGTGTTCGAGGCTATCGGGATCGTGACCGAAATAGCTGGTCATCGAACCGTGCGGGTCGAGATCGACTACCACCACACGTTTGCCGGCGTCTGCCAGCAGACCTGCAAGGGCGATGGTCGAAGTGGTTTTACCCACGCCGCCTTTCTGATTGGATACAGCCCAAACTCTCATACTCTTCATCCTCCCGGAGCAGGCTGAGCCCGGCCGAGACTGAGTGCCCACTTCATTGCGCAGGCGACGGGGAATTGACGGCGCCATTGGCTGGAGCCTGTGCTGCAGGCGCTGAAGCAGGTTGCGTGCCAGCACGCTGCATCGCCGCATCCGGCTGGGCATTGGCGCTACCCACGCCGCTTACACTACGCCGCACATCGAGATTACGCGAGACCACCAACACCACTCGACGATTGCGCGCCCTGCCCTCTGCCGTGGCGTTGTCGGCTACCGGCTGAAACTCGCCATAGCCCACCGCCGCCATGCGTGACGGATCGACGCCATCCATGGCCAGCATCCGTACTATGCTGGCAGCGCGTGCGGTAGACAGCTCCCAGTTGGTTGGGAACTGCGCGGTTCTGATCGGCTGATTGTCGGTGAAGCCTTCCACGTGCACAGGGTTGCCGTAGGGCGCCAGAATCTTGGCAATCTTCTCGATGATCTCGAAGGCTGCATCGTTGGGCAGTGCATCGCCGCTGGGAAACAACAGCCCGGAGCTCAATTCGATTTCGATCCACAGCTCGTTGCCGCGCACTTTCAGCTGATCGCTCTGCAGCAGCCCGCCGAAGGCCTCACGCACGCTGTCGGCAATGCTCTCCAGGGTCGAGGCGGCGATCTGCTGCGCCGTCTCCTCATCCACCATGGAGCGATCCGGCTCGGTGGTGCGCGGTCGCTCATCACCCACCGGAATGGGTTTGATCGAGCGATCAGGCTGATTGAACACGCCCGTCAGGGTTTCCGAAAGGATCTTGTACTTGCCTTCGTTGATCGAGGAAATCGAGTACATCACCACGAAGAAGGCGAACAGCAGCGTGATGAAGTCCGCGTAGGACACCAGCCAGCGCTCGTGATTCTCATGCTCTTCGTGGCGGCGTCGGCGAGCCATGATCAGTTCATGAAGCCTTGCAGCTTCAACTCGATGGAGCGTGGGTTCTCACCCTCGCCGATGGACAGAATGCCTTCGAGGAGCATTTCCCGATACGCCGACTGGCGCATGGCCACGGACTTGAGCTTGGCACCGATGGGCAACAGCAGCAGGTTGGCGATGGCCACGCCGTAGATGGTAGCGACGAAAGCGACGGCGATCCCGCCACCGAGCAGGCTCGGATCGGCCAGATTGCCCATCACGTGGATCAGCCCCATGACCGCGCCGATGATGCCGATGGTCGGCGCGTAGCCGCCCATGCACTCGAAGAACTTGGCAGCCTGTATGTCGCGACTTTCCTGGGTGTAGAGATCGACCTCGAGAATACTGCGGATGGCTTCCGGCTCGGCGCCATCGACCAGCAGTTGCAGGCCCTTGCGTGCGTAGGGATCGGCTTCGCCGTCGGCGACCGCCTCGAGGCCGAGCAGGCCCTCCTTGCGCGCGGTCATGCTCCAGTTCACCACCCGGTCGATACCGCCAGGCAGATCGATCTGCGGCGGGAAGAAGATCCAGCGCAGGATGCTCATGGCGCGCTTGAATACGATGACCGGCGTTTGCAGCAACGCCGCCCCCAGCGTACCGCCGATCACGATCAGCGCCGCCGGGCCGTTGAGCAGTGCCGAGACATGACCGCCTTCCAGGTAATTGCCGCCAAGTATGGCGACGAATGCCAGGATGACACCGATCAGGCTCAGTACATCCATCAGAGGCAGGCCTCGACCAGATGCCGGCCGATGTCATCCAACGGGTACACCGCATCCGCCAGGTTGGCCTTCACGATCGCCATGGGCATGCCATAGATCACGCAACTGGCTTCGTCCTGCGCCCATACCTGGCTGCCCCCCTGCTTGAGCAGGCGAGCGCCTTCGCGACCATCGGCCCCCATGCCGGTCAGCACCACGGCCAACACCTTGTCGTTGTACGACTTGGAGGCAGAACCGAAGGTGATATCCACGCAGGGTTTGTAGTTCAGACGCTCGTCGCCGGGCAGGATGCGGATGGTGCCGCGCCCGTCGATCATCATCTGCTTGCCGCCCGGCGCCAGAATGGCCAGCCCGGGGCGCAAGATGTCGCCATCCTCGGCTTCCTTGACGTTGATCTTGCAGAGTTTGTCCAGACGTTCGGCGAAGGCCTTGGTGAAGGCCGCAGGCATGTGCTGGATCAACACGATCGGCGTCGGGAAATTCGCCGGCAACTGCGTTAGCACCCGCTGCAGAGCGACCGGGCCGCCGGTCGAGGTGCCGATCGCCACCAGCTTGTAGGCCTTGCGCTTGGGCGCAGCACTGGCGCTGGACGAATGACGTTCGGCAGGCGGGTGACTCACGCTTGGCTGTGGCCGCGCCGCGGGTGCAGGTGCGCTCGACGTACTGGCAGGTCGGCTCAGGCTACCGCCGGCAGGCGGCGTCAGGGACGCCGTGCCGATCCCCCGGCGGTTGCTGCGCGAAATGCTGTGCACCTTCTCGCACAGCAGTTGCTTGACCTTCTCCGGGTTGCGCGAGATGTCCTCGAAATTCTTCGGCAGGAAATCCACCGCCCCGGCATCCAGCGCATCCAGGGTGACCCGGGCGCCTTCGTGGGTGAGCGAGGAGAACATCAACACCGGTGTCGGGCAGCGTTGCATGATGCTGCGCACTGCCGTGATGCCGTCCATCAACGGCATCTCGTAGTCCATGGTGATCACGTCCGGCTTGAGTGCCAGCGCCTGATCGATGGCCTCACGTCCGTTGGTGGCCGTGCCGACCACGGTGATGTTGGGATCGGACGAGAGGATCTCCGAAACCCTGCGGCGGAAGAAGCCGGAGTCGTCGACCACCAGTACCTTGACAACCATAAACACTCCTAAGCGGCACGGCAGAGGCCGCGCCGCGGACGATCAGATACGCCGTGCGTAGCGTTTGAGCATGCTTGGCACGTCGAGAATCAGGGCGATGCGCCCGTCGCCGGTGATGGTCGCACCCGACATGCCAGGCGTGCCTTGCAGCATCTTGCCCAACGGCTTGATCACCACCTCTTCCTGGCCGACCAGTTGATCGACGACGAAGCCGATACGCTGATTGCCGACGGTGAGAATCACCACATGGCCTTCTCCTTGCTCTTCGTGGGCAGCCTTGCTGACCAGCCAGCGCTTGAGATAGAACAGCGGCAATGCCTTGTCGCGAACGATCACCACTTCCTGGCCGTCGACCACGTTGGTGCGCGACAGGTCGAGATGGAAGATCTCGTTGACGTTGACCAGCGGGAAGGCGAACGCCTGGTTGCCGAGCATCACCATCAGCGTCGGCATGATCGCCAGGGTCAGTGGCACCTTGATGACGATCTTCGAACCCTGACCTTTCTGCGAGAACACGTTGACCGTGCCGTTGAGCTGGGAAATCTTGGTCTTCACCACGTCCATGCCGACGCCACGGCCGGACACGTCGGAAATCTCGGTCTTGGTCGAGAAACCGGGGGCGAAGATCAGGTTGTAGCATTCCAGATCGGTCAGGCGATCGGCGGCGTCCTTGTCCAGCAAGCCCTTTTCCACGGCCTTGCTGCGCAGCACGTCGGCATCCATACCCTTGCCGTCATCGGTGATCATCAGCAGGATGTGGTCACCTTCCTGCTCGGCGGACAGCACCACGCGCCCGGTACGCGACTTGCCAGCGGCCTCGCGTTCTTCCGGGCTTTCCACGCCGTGGTCGACCGCGTTGCGCACCAAGTGGACCAGCGGGTCGGCCAGGGCTTCGACGAGGTTCTTGTCGAGATCGGTCTCTTCACCGACCAGCTCCAGATTGATCTCTTTCTTCAACTGGCGAGCCAGGTCGCGAACCAGGCGCGGGAAGCGCCCGAAGACCTTCTTGATCGGCTGCATGCGGGTCTTCATGACCGACGTCTGCAGATCCGCGGTGACCACGTCGAGGTTGGACACGGCCTTGGACATGGCCTCGTCGCCGCTGTTGAGCCCCAGGCGCACCAGGCGGTTACGCACCAGCACCAGCTCGCCGACCATGTTCATGATTTCGTCCAGACGCGCGGTGTCGACCCGCACGGTGGTTTCCGCTTCACTGGCTGGTGCAGCAACGGCCGGCGCAGCCGCTGCCTTGGCCGGCTCTGCCTTGGCCGCAGGTGCTGGTGCTGGTGCCGGCGTAGCCTTGGCAGCTACCGGCGCAGCGGGTTTGGCTGTCGGCTTCGGCGCTGGGGCCGCAGCGGCTGCGGGGGCAGGAGCGGCAGCAGCGGGAGCGACCGGTGTCGGCTCGACGAACTTGCCTTTGCCATGCAACTGATCGAGCAGCGCTTCGAACTCATCATCGGTGATTTCGTCGCTCTGCGCCGCGGAGCTGGCGGATACGGCAGGAGCAGCCGGTGCCGGCGCTTCCACCGCAGGAGCCACGAACTGGCCCTTGCCATGCAATTGGTCGAGCAAGGCTTCGAATTCGTCATCGGTGATGTCATCGCCGCTGGCGCTGCTCGCAGCGCTGGCCGGAGCAGGCACAGGCACAGGCGCTGGCGCCTGGACAGCAGCCGCTGCTGGCGCTGCGAACTGGCCTTTGCCATGCAACTGGTCGAGCAGCGACTCGAATTCGTCATCGCTGATTTCATCATCAGAGGCGCTGGCTTGCGGCTGCGGCTCGTCACCCAGGGCGTCGAGCAACTGCTCGAACTCGCTGTCGGTGATATCCGACGAGGCTTCGGCTGTCACCGGCTCGGCGACAGCAGCAGCCACTGGCGCAGCGACTGCGGCAACTGGCGCCGGCTGGGCACTGGCCGGCTCGGCCAGACGCGCCAGGGCGGCCAGCAGCTCGGGAGATGCAGGCGTCGGCTCGGCGCGCTCGCGCACTTCGGCGAACATGCCATTGACGGCATCCAGCGCCTCGAGCACCACGTCCATCAACTCGGAGTCGACGCGACGCTCACCCTTGCGCAGGATGTCGAACACGTTCTCGGCGATATGACAGCACTCCACCAGCTCATTGAGCTGAAGGAAACCGGCACCGCCTTTTACCGTGTGAAATCCCCGAAAAATCGCGTTGAGCAGGTTCATATCGTCCGGGCGGCTTTCCAGCTCTACCAATTGCTCGGACAACTGCTCGAGAATCTCGCCGGCCTCTACCAGGAAATCCTGGAGGATTTCTTCATCGGCGCCGAAGCTCATATGACGTGCTCCTAAAATCCCAGGCTGGACAGCAAATCGTCGACGTCGTCCTGGGAAGAAGCAACGTCATCACGCTTATCGGCATGAATCTGCGGACCTTCACCATGTGACGCAGGTTTTTGTTTGTTTTGCTCGGCACGCAGCTCTTCGTGGTCGTGATCGATACCCGCGAAGCGGTCCACCTGACTGGCCATCAGCACCAGTTTCAGCAGATTGCTCTCGACCTCGGTCACCAGTTGCGTGACACGCTTGATCACTTGCCCGGTCAGGTCCTGATAGTCCTGCGCCAGTAAAATGTCGTTCAGATGCCCGGACAGCTTGCTGCTGTCACGCTGGCTGCGCGCCAGAAACAGCTCGATGCGCTTGGCCAGTTCACGGAACGCGTCAGCGCCCATTTCACGACGCATGAAGCGCCCCCAATCCTCGCTCAGGGCATCGGCTTCGCTGCTCAGGTCGTTGACCAGCGGCGCGCTTTGCTCGACCAGATCCATGGTGCGGTTGGCTGCACGCTCGGTCATGGTCACGACGTAATTGAGCCGCTCGGTCGCATCGGAGATCTGCGAGACCTCCTTGGCGTGAGGCATGCGCGGGTCGAGCTGAAAATTGACGATAGCGTTGTGCAGCTCACGGGTGAGCTTGCCGACTTCGTGGTAAAGACCACGGTCGCGCGCCTTGTTCAGTTCGTTGATCAGCTGTACCGCTTCGCCAAAGTTGCCTTGTTCGAGGCTGTTGACCAGTTGGCGGGCATTGCTTTTCAGGGTCGACTCGAGGTCGGCCTCTTTTGAATCATCGTGTTCCATAACAACCTCGCGGCAGACATCAGCCGTTGACCCGCTCGAAGATTTTCTCGATCTTTTCCTTGAGCACCTGGGCAGTGAATGGCTTGACCACATAGCCGTTCACACCGGCCTGGGCGGCCTCGATGATCTGATCACGCTTGGCTTCTGCCGTAACCATCAGCACGGGCATCTGCTTGAGGCGCTCGTCGGCACGCACTGCGCGCAGCAAATCGATGCCACTCATGCCCGGCATGTTCCAGTCGGTCACCAGGAAGTCGAAGCTACCGCTCTGCAGCATCGGCAATGCGGTGGTGCCGTCGTCGGCCTCCGCGGTGTTGGTGAACCCCAGATCACGCAAGAGGTTCTTGATGATCCGTCGCATCGTCGAGAAATCATCGACGATGAGGATTTTCATGTTCTTGTCCAAGTCGACCTCCGTACAGTCCTAAAACGCCTCGGCATTCCAAAGCGCTTATAAATCGTGAAACCGGCCTGGCGGAACGCCGCAAACCTATTGCGCCCGGCTTTGCTGCGTCCACTGTGTATGTCCAGCGCCTGAAATTTCCCTATGCGCGCCATTCCACCAACCGCGCGCGTAAACGCGCGGCACACTGACTGTGCAATTGGCTGACCCGCGACTCACTCACTCCCAGTACCTCGCCGATTTCCTTGAGGTTCAATTCCTCGTCGTAATACAGCGACAACACCAACCGCTCACGCTCCGGCAGGTTGCTGATGGCATCCACCAGCGCGGCCTGGAAACGATCGTCTTCCAGTTCATGCGATGGCCCATGGTGCAAAGAATTCGTGTCTTCCTGCAGTCCGCCGCTTTCGCCTTCCTGCAACAGGTCGTCGAAACTGAACAGGCGGCTGCCCAAAGTGTCGCCAAGAATGCCGTAGTAATCTTCGAGACTCAATTGGAGTTCGGCAGCAACCTCCTGATCTTTAGCGTCTCGCCCCGTTCTGGCTTCGATTTTTCTGATTGCGTCGCTGACCATACGGCTGTTGCGGTGTACCGAACGCGGTGCCCAGTCGCCCTTGCGGACCTCATCGAGCATGGCGCCACGAATGCGAATGCCGGCGAACGTCTCGAAACTGGCGCCCTTGCCGGCGTCGTATTTGCGCGATGCCTCGAGCAGACCGATCATCCCGGCCTGGATCAGATCATCCACCTGCACGTTGGCGGGCAACCGCGCCAACAGGTGATAGGCAATGCGCTTGACCAACGGCGCGTAACGTTCGATCAACTGATGCTGTGAATCTCGTGCTGTTGCCTTGCTGTACATACGGAGTCCAGAGGCTGTCGTCATACAGCCGTGTCTGCAGTCGGTTGTTGCACCAGGCGCTCAACGAAGAATTCCAGATGGCCTCGCGGATTGGCCGGCAGTGGCCACGCATCCACCTTCTGGGCAATCGCCTTGAACGCCAGCGCGCACTTCGAGCGAGGGAACGCCTCATACACCGCACGTTGTTTCTGTACGGCCTTGCGTACCGATTCGTCGTACGGCACCGCGCCCACGTACTGCAGCGCGACATCCAGAAAACGGTCGGTCACCTTGGTCAGCTTAGCAAAGAGATTACGGCCTTCCTGCGGGCTGTGCGCCATATTGGCGAGCACCCGGAAACGGTTCATGCCGTGGTCACGGTTGAGGAGCTTGATCAGCGCGTAGGCATCGGTGATCGAGGTGGGTTCATCGCACACCACCACCAGCACTTCCTGGGCGGCGCGCACGAAGCTCACCACCGAGTCGCCGATACCGGCGGCGGTATCCACGATCAGGACGTCGAGGTTGTCGCTGATGTCGCTGAAGGCCTGGATCAGGCCGGCGTGCTGCATGGGCGTGAGCTGCACCATGCTCTGGGTGCCGGAGGCCGCGGGAACGATACGAATGCCGCCAGGCCCCTGCAGAACCACGTCTCGCAGTTCGCACTGGCCGTCGATGACATCGGCCAGGGTGCGCTTGGCCGTCAGGCCGAGCAGCACGTCGACGTTGGCCAGACCGAGGTCGGCATCCATGAGCATTACGCGCCGACCGAGATCCGCCAACGCCAGCGACAAATTCACCGACACATTGGTCTTGCCAACGCCGCCTTTGCCGCCGGTCACCGCGATCACCTGTACGGGATGCATACCCATGTTATCTACACACCTTATCTAACTTCGCTTTAAGCCTTAGGGCCATTGTGCGCTGCCGTGGCGAGCACAACCAGCACTTCGCCACACCTGCCTGTTCATCCTGCACGTCGTGCCGGGTCTTGGTACAACCCGGCGAACATGTCGGCCATCGTGTCTTCGCTCGGCTCATCCGGGGCCTGCAGGCCAACGGCACGGCTGACCAGCTGATGACTGCGCGGCACATGAACGTCGTCCGGGATCCGCGGACCATCTGCCAGATAGGCTACCGGTAGACGGTGGCTAATAGCCAGACCCAATACCTCGCCCATGCTGGTCGCTTCGTCCAGTTTACTCAGAATGCAGCCAGCCAGCCCACAGCGCTTGTAGCTGTGGTAGGCCGCCTTGAGCACCTGCGCCTGGCTGGTAGCCGCCAGCACCAGGTAATTGCGCGCGTTGACACCGCGGCTCGCCAGCGTCTCCAACTGCATGCGCAGCGCCGGATCGTTGGCCGGCAAGCCGGCGGTGTCGATCAGTACCACGCGCTTGCGCACCAGCGGTGCCAGCGCCTGAGTCAGTGACTGACCAGGATCGACGTGGGTCACGGATACGCCAAGGATACGGCCAAGGGTCTTGAGCTGCTCCTGGGCACCGATGCGGTAACTGTCCATGCTCACCAGAGCGATGTTCGTGGCGCCGTACTTGAGTACGTAGCGCGCTGCGAGCTTGGCCAGGGTGGTGGTCTTGCCCATGCCGGCCGGGCCAACCAGAGCGATCACGCCGCCCTCTTCCATCGGCTCCTGCTTGGGCGTCTGAATCGAGTGTGCAAGGTGCGCAAGCACCATGCGCCAGGCCTGACGCTGATCGCTCAGCGAGGCAACGCGATCGAGCAGCGTACGCGCCAGTTCACCAGGCAGGCCCATGCGTTGCAGGCGACGCCACAGGGTGGCCTGTTGCGGGCGACGAGCCTGCAGCTGCCCCCAGGCCATGGAGCCCATCTGCATTTCGATCAACTCACGCAGGCCATGCAATTCGGAGCGCATGGACTCAAGGGCAGACTGATCGACCGAAGCCGAGACCGGCTTCTTCTGCTGACGCTCGAGTACCGCGTCCAGGCTGTCGACTGGCGCGGCAGCAGGCGCTTCGGCGAACATCTGACGATCCTTGCCGGCATCGAGCTGCGCACGGGTGGTCAGTTCGGCCTGGGCGGAAGCGATGCGCGACTGAGTCTTGCGCAGCTCGGCCTCCAGCGCCGGATTGGCTTGTCGCGCCGGAGGGGGCGCAACCTGATAATCGAGCGCGGCCGTCAATTCCACGCCACCCGCTACTCGGCGGTTACCGATGATGGTCGCGTCAGCGCCCAGCTCATCACGAACCAGCTTCATGGCTTGGCGCATATCGGCGGCAAAAAAGCGTTTGACCTGCATGGCCCGTACCCTCGATTAGTTCTGCCCCACCGTCGCAACGATGGTGACCTGCTTGTTGTCCGGAATTTCCTGGTACGCCAGAACATGCATGCTCGGGACGGCCAACCGGGCGAAACGCGAGAGCATTCCCCGAACCGGCCCGGCCGCCAGCAGAATCACCGGCTTGCCAAGCATCTCCTGACGCTGCGCTGCTTCCACCAGGGAACGTTGCAGCTTCTCGGCCATGCCAGGCTCCAGGAGGATGCCATCCTCGGAGCCTTGACCGGCCTTCTGAAGACTATTTAGCAATATCTGTTCCAACCTTGGCTCAAGGGTGATCACAGGCAGCTCCGGCTCTAGTCCCACGATGTTTTGCACGATTGCACGGGCCAGCGAGACACGTACTGCGGCCACCATGGCGGCGGGATCTTGACTCCGTGGCGCGACGTTGGCGATGGCTTCGGCAATGGTACGGATGTCGCGCACCGGCACCTGCTCCTGCAGCAGCGCCTGCAGCACCTTGAGCAGGGTCGACAGCGAGATCAGGCCAGGAACCAGCTCTTCTGCCAGTTTTGGCGAGCTTTTCGCCAGCAATTGCATCAATTGCTGGACTTCCTCGTGGCCCAGCAGCTCGTGGGCATGCTTGTGCAGAATCTGATTGAGGTGCGTGGCGACCACGGTACTGGCATCCACCACGGTGTAACCGAGCGACTGCGCCTGATCGCGCTGACCGGGATCGATCCAGACGGCCTCCA
Organism: Pseudomonas sp. SZ40; assembly: GCF_052958135.1. Classification (NCBI taxonomy): domain Bacteria; kingdom Pseudomonadati; phylum Pseudomonadota; class Gammaproteobacteria; order Pseudomonadales; family Pseudomonadaceae; genus Pseudomonas; species Pseudomonas sp. SZ40. The sequence continues at coordinate 13,688 of NZ_JBQWIF010000048.1, forward strand.
GGCCGAACGCCGGATCTTTGGCGGCGACGCCATTGAGCGTGCCGAACACCTGACCCGGGTTGATCGCCAGCTCGCGATCCGGATACACCTCGGCCTCGGCGACGCTCACCCCCATCAGGGTCAGGCGATAAGCGTTGGGCTGCAGATCCAGGTTGTCGCGAATATGCACGGACGGCATCAGGAAGCCCATCTCCTGAGAGAGCTTCTTGCGTACGCCCTTGATCCGCGCCAGCAGTTGCCCGCCCTGGTTGCGGTCGACCAGCGGAATCAGCCGGTAACCGACTTCCAGGCCGACCATGTCAACCGGCATCACGTCATCCCAGCCCAGCTCCTTCACTTCCTGAGCACGCTGCGCGGGCAGCAACTCCTGCTGGCGCTGCACTTCCTGAACTTCGGCTTCCTTGGTCTTGCGCTGCTTGTTGGCGATCCAGTAGGCGGCACCGGCAGCCACCAGGCCCAGGCTGATGAAGGACATGTGCGGCATGCCGGGCACCAGGCCCATGGCGATCATGATGGCCGCGGACACCGCCAGCGCACGGGGCGAAGCGAACATCTGACGGTTGACCTGGGCACCCATGTCTTCGGAGCTGGAAACCCGGGTCACCATGATCGCGGCAGCGGTGGACAGCAGCAGCGACGGGATCTGCGCCACCAGGCCGTCACCGATGGTCAGCAGGGTGTAGATGCGGCCGGCTTCGCCGAAGCTCAGGCCGTGCTGCAGCATGCCGATGGCCATGCCGCCGATCAGGTTGATGAACAGGATCAGCAGGCCGGCGACGGCGTCACCGCGAACGAACTTGCTGGCACCGTCCATGGAGCCGTAGAAATCGGCTTCCTGAGCGACTTCGGTACGGCGCTTCTTGGCTTCGACCTGATCGATGAGGCCGGCGTTGAGGTCGGCGTCGATGGCCATCTGTTTGCCGGGCATGGCGTCCAGGGTGAAACGCGCGCTCACTTCGGAGATACGCCCAGCACCCTTGGTGACCACCACGAAGTTGATGATCATGAGGATCGCGAACACCACGATACCGACCACGTAGTTACCGCCGATCACCACTTCACCGAAGGCCTGGATCACCTTACCGGCAGCGTCATGGCCATCCTGGCCGTGCAGCAGCACGACACGCGTGGAGGCGACGTTGAGCGCCAGGCGCAGCAGGGTCGCGGCCAGCAGGATGGTCGGGAACACCGCGAAGTCCAGCGGCCGCAGCGCGTAGATCGCCACCAGCAGGACGACGATCGACAAGGCGATGCTGAAGGTGAACAGCACGTCCAGCAGGAACGGCGGAATCGGCAGCATGACCATGGCGAGCATGACCAGCAGCAACAGCGGGATGCCGAGATTGCCGTTGCGCAACCCGGAAAGGTTGCTGCGAACGTCGCCAATCATTTGTGCGCGATCTACTGCCACTTGGTTACCCCGGCTTATTCAATCTTTTGACGCCTGAACGCCCTTGCTGCCGGTGTTTGCAAGAACCTTTCCAACTCTTCGAAAAGCGCGAAATGACTGGGCTACGAGGCCCATGAGAAGTGCCGTGAGCGGCACCGAGGCGAGACGAAAACACGAACCCCGCCGGCAAACACGAGTCCACACCCTGTGGGCGGTGGTTTCGCCCCCCGTTTTTCCATGCTCGAGGAGTCACGTATGAAACGCTGGATGATGGCCGCATTGGCCAGTTGCTGCGCTGCAAGCCTGCAGGCCGCCGACCTGACGGTCGACCTCAACGCCGTGGACGCCAAGGGCGTAGGCAGCTCGGTGGGTAAGGTGGTGATCAGCCAGAGCCCCTACGGCGTGGTTTTCACCCCCGAACTGCATGACCTGGAACCCGGCGTGCACGGCTTCCACGTGCACGGCAAGCCCAGCTGCGATCCGGCACCCAAGGACGGCCAGCCGTCAGCTGCCGAAGCCGCTGGCGGCCACTGGGACCCGCAGAACACCGGCAAACATGGCCTACCCTGGGGTGATGGCCACCTCGGCGACCTCCCTGCCCTGCTGGTCACCGCGGATGGCAAGGCCAACCAGCCCGTGCTGGCACCCCGCATCAAGAGCGTGGACGAACTGAAGAATCTGGCGCTGATGGTGCATGCCGGCGGCGACAACCATGCCGACCACCCGAAACCGCTGGGCGGTGGTGGTGCTCGTGTCGCCTGTGGCGTCATCAAGTAACAGCACTGGCGCACATCGCGAGCCGTGGCTCGTGGTGTGCGCTTACTCGTCGCGCCGCAGATCCGGCGGGATGGGCAGGTCCTTCAGCGGCACCGGACGCTTGCCCTTGCCAGCCTGGTACTGCCGGATCTGATAGACGTAAGCGAGCACCTGAGCGACTGCCAGATACAGCCCCGCGGGGATTTCCTGATCGAGCTCGGTGGTGTGATAGATCGAACGCGCCAGCGCAGGCGACTCCAGCAGCATGACCTTGTGCTCCTGAGCGATCTCGCGGATTTTCAAGGCGGTGAAGTCACTGCCCTTGGCGAGCAACATGGGCGCCTGGCCCTTCTCCGGGTCGTATTTCAAGGCCACGGCGAAGTGGGTCGGGTTGGTGATGACCACGTCGGCCTGTGGGACAGCCTGCATCATGCGGCGCTGCGTCATTTCGTGCTGCAGCTGACGAATCCGTTGCTTGACCTCGGGCTTGCCCTCGCTGTCCTTGTACTCGTCCCTGACTTCCTGCTTGGTCATCATCAGCTTCTGCTTGTTGTCCCAGAGCTGGAACGGCACATCGACGGCCGCGATCAGGATCAGCCCGAGGGACATCCACAGCGCACTCCAGCCCACCACCTCCGCCGAGTGCATGATGGCCGACTCGACCGGCTCGTTGGCGATCGCCAGCAGGTCGTCGCGATCCATCGACAGCACCACCAGCGCCACCATCAGAATCAGCAGGAACTTGGCCAATGCCTTGAGCAGCTCGATCAGCGCTTTCATCGAAAACATGCGCTTGAGCCCGGCCAGCGGGTTCATTCGGCTGAACTTGGGGGCCATGGCCTTGGCCGAGAACAGCCAGCCACCCAGACAGATGGGACCGACGATGGAAGCGATCAGCAGGACGATGAACAGCGGCATCAGCGCATCCAGGGCCATCTTCCCCGAAGCCGCCAGCCACAGCGCCATGCTGCGCTCGTCCATCAGCACCTCGCGTGACAGCGCGAAATTGCCGCGCATGATCTCCAGCATGGCGTTGCCGACAGCTCCGCCGGTCGCCAGCAGGCCACCGGTGCCGGCGAGCATGATGGCGAAGGTGTTGAGCTCGCGCGAACGCGCGATCTGACCTTTGTCGCGAGACTCCCGGCGACGTTTCTCCGTGGGTTCCTCGCTTTTATCGGCACCGCTTTCCGATTCGGCCATCAGTTCGCCCTCGCCAGTTCACGCAGCATGATCAGCGCCTCGGACGCCAGGCCCTGATAGTGCGAAAGGATATCGGCCAGGGAAATCCAGACGATGATCATGCCCAGCACCAGCGTCAGCGGAAAGCCGATGGAAAAGATGTTCAGCTGCGGAGCCGCCCGGGTCATCACGCCAAAGGCGATGTTGACCACCAGCAAGGCGGTGACCGCCGGCAGCACCAGAATCAATGCCGCTCCCATCACCCAGCCGAGCTTGGTCGCCACCTCCCAGTAATGCTCGACCTGCAGGCCGGAACCTGGGGGCAGCGTCACGAAACTCTCGGCGAGCACCTCGAACACCACCAGATGGCCGTTCATGGCCAGAAACAACAGGGTCACCAGCATGGTGAAGTACTGACCGATCACCGGTACCGAAATACCGTTGGCCGGATCGACCATGGACGCGAAGCCCAGGCCCATCTGCATCGCCAGGATCTGCCCGGCGACCACGAAGACATGGAAGAACAGCTGCAGCACGAAACCGAGCATCACCCCGATGAGAATTTCCTGGGCGATGAGCATGAAAGCCTGCAGGCTGATGGAGTCCACCTGCGGCATCGGTGGCAAGGTAGGCACCAGCACCACGCTGATGGCCAGCGACAGATACAGGCGCACCCGCGTCGGCACCAACTGGGTCCCGAAGATCGGCATCACCATCAGCAAGGCGGCGATGCGAAACAGCGGCAGCACGAAACTGCTGACCCAGCTGCCTATCTGCGCATCGCTCAGCTCGAACATCGCACTCAGCCGATCAGCTGCGGAATGTTCATGATCAGGTTCTGCGTGTATTCCATCAGCTCACGCACCATCCACGGCCCGCCGACGATCAGCGTCAGCAGCATCACCAGCAGGCGCGGCAGGAAGCTCAGGGTCTGTTCGTTGATCTGCGTAGCGGCCTGGAACATGGCCACCAGCAAGCCCACCAGCAGGCTGGGCATGACCAGCAGGCCGACCATCAGGCAGATCAGCCAGAGCCCTTCTCGGAACAGGTCGACAGCGACTTCAGGGGTCATGTGAGCCTCGCTATAAAGTGCCGAAACTGCTGGCCAGCGTACCCATGATCAGCGCCCAGCCGTCGATCAGCACGAACAGCATGATCTTGAAGGGCAGCGAAATGATCAGCGGCGACAACATCATCATACCCATGGCCATGAGGATGCTCGCCACCACCATGTCGATGATCAGGAACGGGATGAAGATCATGAAACCGATCTGGAAGGCGGTCTTCAGCTCGGAGGTCACGAACGCCGGCACCAGAATGGTCAGCGGCGCCTGTTCGGGCGTGGCGATGTCGGTACGCTTGGAGAGGCGCACGAACAGCTCCAGATCGCTCTCCCGGGTCTGCGCCAGCATGAAGTTCTTGATCGGCACCTCCGCCCGCTCGATCGCCTGCTGCGCAGGCAGTTGCTCGCTCAGGTAGGGCTGCAGCGCCTCGCGATTGATCTGGTCGAACACCGGCGCCATGATGAACATGGTCAGAAACAGCGCCAGACCGATGAGAATCTGGTTGGAGGGCGTCTGCTGCAGGCCCAGGGCCTGACGCAGGATGGAAAACACGATGATGATCCGCGTGAAACTGGTCATCAGCATGACGAACGCCGGGATGAAGCTCAGCGCGGTCATGATCAGCAGGATCTGCAGACTCACCGAATATTCCTGCTGACCCTCGGCGTCGGTGCTCAGGGTGATCGCCGGAATCGACAGCGGGTTGTTGCCCTGCTGGATCAGCGAACTGCCGCCAGGCGGCTCCTGGGCGAAAGCCAGCGAGGCGCCCAGGGTGAACACCAGCACAAGCAGAAGGCGCAGCATCAGGACTTGTCCTTCTGGTCCTTGCCCAGCAGCTCCATGAGGCGCTGGGCGAACTCCGTCGAAGCAGGCTCGGCATCGGGCAGATGAACCGGCTCGCTCATCACGTGCAACTGATTGATCCGCCCCGGGGTCATGCCCAGCAATATCTGCTCGTTGCCCACCTGTACCAGCACCAGTCGATCACGGGGGCTCAGCGCCTGGGTGGCGACGATCTTGATCACCTTGCCGCCGCTTGGCCCGAGACGCTGTACACGGCGCATCATCCAGGCAAGCAGGAAGATCAGGCCGATGACCAGCAACAGGCCAATCACCAGCTGCACCAGTTGGCCACCGATACCGCTGCCTGCCACCGGCGCCTGGGCTGCGGGTTCGGCGGCCAGTACGGAGAGTGGCAGGGCGAGAAGAACGAGCAGGATTCTATTCATGATCTCTAGCGCAGCTTCTTGATGCGTTCGCTTGGGCTGATCACGTCGGTCAGGCGGATGCCGAACTTTTCGTTGACCACCACCACTTCGCCATGGGCGATCAGCGTGCCGTTGACCAGCACGTCGAGCGGCTCACCGGCGAGGCGATCGAGCTCGATCACCGAGCCCTGATTGAGCTGCAGCAGGTTACGGATGGTGATATCGGCATTGCCCACTTCCATGGAAATGGACACGGGGATATCGAGGATCACGTCGAGGTTCGGGCCGTCCAGGCTGACCGGGTTATTGGCCTTGGGCATGCTGCCGAACTCTTCCATGGGCGCCCGCGGGGCAGCCGGTTGGCTCGGCACGCTGGCGGCCAGCATGGCATCGATGTCGTCCTGCCCTTCGGCATCACCGGACTCGGCCAGGGCCGCAGCCCATTCATCGGCGAGCGCCTGTTCCTCTGGCGTGGTGTTTTCGTTCTCGTCTGCCATCGTTCAACCTCGGCTGGCGTTTATCGGTTGGGCCACACGCTCGGCGCATGGCGAAAATGGGGCTAGCGATGACGCTCGATCGGGTCGAGCACCTGCAGCGACAGATTGCCCTTGTGCGAACCGAGCTTGACCTTGAAGGACGGCACGCCATTGGCGCGCAGGATCATGTGCTCCGGCAGCTCGACGGGAATCACGTCGCCCGGCTGCATGTGCAGGATGTCGCGCACCTTGAGCTGACGCCTTGCGACCGTGGCGCTGAGCGGCACACTGACCTCGAGGATGTCCTCGCGCAGGGCCTTGACCCAGCGTTCGTCCTGATCGTCGACGTCGGACTGGAAGCCGGCATCGAGCATTTCGCGGATCGGCTCGACCATGGCGTAGGGCATGGTGATGTGCAGGTCGCCGCCACCGCCATCGAGCTCGATGTGAAAGGTCGAGACCACGATGACTTCGCTGGGGCTGACGATGTTGGCCAGTGCCGGGTTGACCTCGGAGCCGACGTATTCGAAGTTGATGTCCATCACGGCGGCCCAAGCTTCGCGCAGGTCGATGAAGGCCTGGTCCAGCACCATGCGTACCACGCGCAATTCGGTAGGCGTGAACTCACGCCCCTCGATCTTGGCGTGGCGACCATCGCCGCCGAAGAAGTTGTCGACCAGCTTGAACACCAGCTTGGCATCGAGAATGAACAGACCCGTACCGCGCAGCGGCTTCATCTTCACCAGATTGAGACTGGTCGGCACGTACAGCGAGTGCACGTATTCGCCGAACTTCATCACCTGCACGCCACCCACGGCCACATCGGCAGAGCGACGCAGCAGGTTGAACATGCTGATGCGGGTGTAGCGCGCAAAGCGCTCGTTGATCATTTCCAGGGTGGGCATGCGCCCGCGCACGATCCGATCCTGGCTGGTCAGGTCGTACTGCTTGACGCTGCCAGGCTCGACGTACTCCTCGGTTTCCACCATGCCGTCGTCGACGCCATGCAACAGCGCATCGATCTCGTCCTGGGATAGCAGGTCTTGCACAGCCATTATCGGACTCCCGCCCTATTGCAACACGAGGTTGGTGAACAGCACCTGCTCGACGGTGACCTTGCCGGTCTCCTTCTCGGCCAGTTGCTGCACGCTGGCCGTGGCCTGCTGACGCAGCATCTCCTTGCCCACCGGGGTGATCAGCGTGGCGAAATCCTGACTGGAGAACAGCATCACCAGATTGTTGCGCAGTACCGGCATATGCACCTTGAGAGCATCCAGCCCGGCCTGGTCGCGGGTCATCAATGCAACGCTGACCTGCATGTAGCGGGCGCGGCCGTTCTGCGTGAAGTTGACCACGAACGCGGGTGTCAATTCTTCATAAATGGCGGGCTGTTTGACCGGCGCGGCATTCTCGGCCTGCTCGTGGGAGGCCTCTTCCTTGGCGGCGCCCTTGCTGAGGAAGAACCAGGTGCCACCGACCGACAGCCCCACGGCGAGCAGCAGCGCCAGGACGATCGCGATGATGAGCTTCAGCTTGCCTGGCGGCTTGCTGCCTGCTTCGGCAGCCGCAGCGGGTGGGGCGTTCTTCTTAGCCATGCCAAAAATCCGTCACGAGGCGGAGAACCTTCCGCTTTCAAAGGGTTAAGAGCAAGTGTTATGCCAGCTCATAAGCTCTGGCGCAAATGCTGCGCGCGCCATGGTACGCGAAAGCGCCAGCGCTGACCCGGGCATCGGGCCATTAACGAAAACACCCTGACCGACAGACTCGGACAGGGTGAAGTCTAGAACAGAGTACCGACGCTGAGCGGTTTTAAGCGTTTGCCTCGCGCTTGGCGACAGGCGGCCGGATGACGTATCGACCCCGATAGCCCGGGCCGAGCGCAGCGCTACCCGGGAATCGTCCAGCGAGGATCGCCAGGCCCTCGATCAGGCGTAGTAATCGACCATGCCGCGGCCGGCGCCCTGAGCGGGATCACGCAGCTCCACGCTGCCGATCACCCGCTCGTCATCAGCGCCACCGGCAGCGCCGTCGTCGGCGAGCCGGCCACCACGGCCACGGCTGTCACCGTCCTGCCCCTGCCCTTGCCAGGCACGCCCCTGGGACTGGTCGGAAACGTTCACGTCGGCAAGGTTCATGCCCTGCTGAGTGAACATCTCACGCAGGCGGTGCACCTGACTTTCGAGCGCCTCACGCACACCCGGGTGGGCGCTGGCGAAGCTGATCTGGGTCTGGTCCTGGTTGAGGCTGATACGCACGTCCAGGCGGCCAAGCTCTGCCGGGTCGAGCTGAATCTCGGCGGACTTGAGGTTCTGGCTGGACATCCACATCACCTTGTCCACCACGCCCTCGCTCCAGCCAGCCTGCTGCATGGCGACCGGATGGCCAGGCACCGTTGGCACGCGCGCCACTTGCGAGGTCTGCTGGTTGATCGCCTGGGTCAGTGCACTGAGCTTGCTGACGAACTGCTCGGGAGCGGTATCGGCCGAACTCTCCTTGAGCGCCTCCAGGCCCTGGGTACTGAGCTCCAGTTGCGGCAGCTCGACGGTCTCGCCGGCTTCGCCCTCGACAGCCGTGGTCTTCATGCCCATTGCCGCCATGGCGCTGGCGAACGCCTGACCACTGCTGGCGGACGAGGACGTCGACGCCCCGCCGTTGCTCGTTGCGGTCTGCTCGGCCACCTTTTCCTGCACGCCGACATCGAGCGCCAGGCGCACAGCGGGCAACTGGTTGAGCGCATCGATCTCCGGATCGAAGCTGGCTTCAGTCATGGCGGCTGGCGCGGAGCCGATCAGGCTGGTCGGGGCTGCAGTGACCTGCGCTTGCAACGCGGGGTCGATGACCTCCTCGACGATCGGCTGTGGCTCGAACAGACCGAGCATCAGCAACGGATCGACCGCCGCGTCCTCGCTTGCCGGGTCGGCAGGCAAGTCCTTGCCGCTTTCGGCAACGGCTGGCGCCTGCTCCGCGGTAGGCGCCGGACTACTGACGTCTTTCTGCGGCTCGTTCTTGCTGTCGCGTGCGCTTTTGGCGGCATCGTCCTGGCGCTCGGCCGCCTTGGCCTGACGCTCTTTGGCATATACCTGCGAGAAGCTGGAAGCCTCTTGCTTGCGCGGCTCGGCCTTGTTCTGCGCAGTGTTCGCCGCAGGGGCCTTGGGCTTGGCTACGGCCGTAGGCGTCAGCAGCAGATCAGGGGCAACGGGCATGAATGCTCTCCGCATGAATGTTGTCGTGACCTGAGACCAAGCAAGGGTCGGGCCAACCTCTCAAGCGGAAGATTCAATCGGTGGAAAAACGCTGGCGTTCCGACTTGAGCAGAATGCGCACGATGGCGAACTCGCGCTCGACACGCCCGATCAATTCGGCTGAATCGGTGAGGTCGCCGCGCCGCGCCAGCTCTTCGAGCTCGCGACAGGATTCAGCCAGCACCTTGGCGCCCATATTGCTGCAACTGCCCTTGAAGCTGTGTGCAGCATGGCGCATGGCCTGGGCGTCCTGCAGGCGCTCGGCCTCCTGCAACAGGCGCAGGCGCTCGTCGGAATCGGCGACGAAGGTATCCAGCAGCACGGGATACTCGTCCTCCATGATGTCCTGCAGGGCAACCAGCACGGCGCGGTCTAGATGATTGTCGGACACCCTTAACTCCAAGCCTGCCCAGGGGGGCAGTTCACCGCAGCAGATCGAAACGGCTCGCGCCAGCAAGCCGAAGCCATCAATTGATTGGCGATTATGCCTCTGCGGGCCAGGAAAACTCCACAGTGACCCGACGTCCGTCAGCAGACCAGCTGCTGCGCTCGCTGAGATCGCGAACCAGGCTCATGCCACGCCCGCTCAACCCTCCGGCGGGATGTTGACGCGCCAGTATCGCCAGCGGGTCGAACCCCTTGCCGTTATCTTCCACCGTCAGCGTCAAACGCCCGCCGCCCTCCTCGCGACTGACGTCGACGGCGATGCTGACGCAGCCATCCTGCAAGCCATCGAGACGCTCCGCTCGCTGCCGGTAGTATTCTGAAAAGCCTGCGGCATCGCGTTTGAGGCTTGAGTCCAGCCCCAATACGCCATGCTCGAGGGCGTTGGTGTACAGCTCGCAGAGCACGCTGTAGAGATTGCCGCCATGGCCACGCAAGCCGGGCACTTCGAGCAACAGCTGCAGCAGGTAAGGCAAGGGATAGAAGTCACGCAGGGTGGGGCCACGAAAATCGAAACGCGCCGACCATTGTTCAGGCCCGGCACGCCATTCGCCGGTCGTCAGCGGCGGTCGATTGACCGTGCTGTCCTCGACCATGGTCACCTCGACCAGGCTGACGTCGTCACGCGCCTCGCCATGAAAGCGCTGCAGCGCTCGCTGAATGTCGTCGAACAACGCAGACGGCGGATGACCGTTGTCGAGTACGTCGAGCAATCGTTGCTCGCCAAACAGCTCTTCATGCTCGTTCTGGGCTTCGAGCACGCCATCGGAGAGCAGGAATACGCGATCGCCCAATTCCAGCGGATAGGCCTCATAGCCATCGCGAAAACTGTCCGGCTCCAGCACCCCAAGCGGCAGATGGCGTGATACCAGCGCGACTCGCTCGCCGCCCTTGCGCAGCACGTAGCCGTCCGGCAGGCCGCCGCCCCAGAACTCGACCACCTGACGGCGAAAGCTGATATTCAACACCGTGGCACAGCAGAATACCCCGCGCGGCAGGATACGCCGCAGCTTGGCATTGCTCTCGTGAAGGATCTCGGCCAGTGAATGCCCCTTGCCGGTCATGCGGTAGAAGACATCGGCCAACGGCATCGCGCCGATCGCCGCGGGCAGACCGTGGCCGGTGAAGTCACCGAGCAGCACGTGCATGTCGCCGCTGGGATGAAACGCCGCCAGCAGCAGATCGCCGTTGAACAGCGCATAGGGCGACTGCATGTAGCGAATGTTGCCGGCTGCCAGACACCCGGAGTGGGCCACCTTGTCGAACACCGCCTTGGCCACCTGCTGCTCGTTGAGCAGGTGCTCGTTGTGGCGGGCGATCAGGTCACGCTGCTGCAACACCTCCTGATGCAGGCGACGCAGGCGATCCATGGCGTTGATCTTGGCTTCCAGAATGACCCGGCTGTAGGGCTTGGCGAGAAAGTCATCGCCGCCTGCCTCGAGGCAGCGAACCAACGCCTCGTCTTCACTGAGGGAGGTCAGGAAAATGATCGGCACCATGGCATCGCCAGCCATGGCCTTGATTCGCCGCGCCGCCTCGAAACCGTCCATGACCGGCATCAGCGCATCCATCAATACCAATTGCGGGCGCTGCGACTCGAACAGCGCGACCGCCTCGAGGCCATCGCTGGCAGCCAGCACCCGGTGCCCCTGACGACCGACGATGGTCGCCAGCAGCATGCGGTCAGTGGCGCTGTCCTCGGCGATCAGGATGGTGAGTCGAGAGGCGTTCATCGCGCCTCAGACGATCTGGAAAAGCTGTTCGAAATTGGAAATGGACAGGATCTTGCGCACATCGGGATTGCAGTTGAGCAGACGAATCTGCGCACGGTCGCCACCGGCATGATCGCGCAGCAGCAGCAACATGCCGAGCGCCGAGCTGTCGAGGTAGGTCGTCCCCTTGAGATCTACCGCGTAGCGTTTCGGACGAATGTCGACGCGCTCGTAAGCACGACGAAACTCCTGATGGACGCCAAAATCGAAGCGACCTTGAATCGTTATGGTCAACTCTTGCCCGTCTTCCGAAGGCAGCGAGGTGATGGGCATGAAACACTCCTTGAGATCCGGGAAACCCGCTGGCCCGCCGTATACGAGCCAACCAGGCCGACTCTACCCTTATGAGCAGGTTATACCTTGTTGACCGGAGCCGTGGCGCGGTGTCTCACCTGTTTTTCCTGACCCTGCCCAGGCCGCTCTCCGGCGGCCTGAATTCCGGCATATGAAGATTTAGCATTAGCCTGCGTCAGCGGCAACCATCATTCCTGATAATCGCGTCGAGGTATGCGCTGCGCGAGCTCGTCGAGCAACTTCTGTTCACGCTTGTCTTCGGCCAGACGGGCTTCGTCCAGATAGCGCTGCACCAGTTTTCGCAATCCTTCCAGACGAGCATAGCGCTGTTGCCAGATCTCACGCATCTTGTCCAGGTTGCTACGGTGCCAGCTCACGGCCTGCTGCTGCTGAGCGATCGCCACATCGAGCTGGGAAAGAAAGCGCTGATAGTTCATCAGCCACTGACCGGACACGCCCCGCTGCCCCTCATTGATCCACTGCTGCTGATAGCCCTGCAGGTAATTTTCCAGATCGGCCAGTTTTCCCTGCGCCTGCCCCAGCATGCCCTGGGCTCGTCCGAGTTGCAGCGCGGCCTCGCGCTCGGCCTTTTCGGCCATCTCGACGACGGGCGCCAGCCGAGCGGCGCGACTGGTTGCCACCGGTTAGGACGCCGCTGCGGGGTTCAGAACCGCGGCCAGCAGGTCGCGGCTGCTGTCCAGGCTTTCGCTTTCAACCAGGCTCTGGCGCAAGTAGCGCACCATCACCGGCTGACGCGCGATGGCCATGTCGGTGTCGGCATCGCCACCGGGTACATAGGCGCCCACGCTGATCAGGTCGCGGCTCTGCTGGTAACGCGACCACAGTTGTTTGAAACGCTGGGCGTTGCGCATGTGCTCGGGGCTGACCACCTGAGGCATGACCCGGCTGATGGACGCTTCGATGTCGATCGCCGGGTAATGCCCCTCCTCGGCCAGACGCCGCGACAGCACGAAGTGCCCATCGAGCACCCCGCGGGCGGCATCGGCGATCGGATCCTGCTGGTCATCGCCTTCCGAGAGGACCGTATAGAACGCGGTGATCGAGCCACCACCCTCCTCGGCGTTACCGGCACGCTCGACCAGGCGTGGCAGCTTGGCGAACACCGACGGCGGATAGCCCTTGGTGGCTGGCGGCTCACCGATGGCCAGAGCGATCTCGCGCTGCGCCTGGGCGAAACGGGTCAGGGAATCCATCAGCAGCAGGACGTTCTTGCCCTTGTCGCGGAAGTACTCGGCAATGCGCGTGCAATACATGGCGGCGCGCAGGCGCATCAGCGGCGCATCATCGGCAGGCGATGCCACCACCACGGAACGCTTGATGCCCTCCTCGCCAAGAATCTCGTCGATGAATTCCTTCACCTCACGACCCCGCTCGCCGATCAGACCGACCACGATGATCTCGGCTTCGGTAAAGCGGGTCATCATGCCCAGCAGTACCGACTTACCGACACCGGTACCGGCGAACAGGCCGAGCCGCTGGCCGCGACCGACGGTGAGCAGGCCATTGATGCTGCGAATGCCGACATCCAGCGGCTCGCTGATCGGATGGCGCTTGAGGGGGTTGATGGTCGGACCATCCATTGGCACCCAGTCCTCGGCCTTCATCCCGCCCTTGCCATCGAGGGCACGGCCAGCGCCATCGAGCACCCGGCCGAGCATCGACATGCCCATTGGCAAGCGCCCGGTATCCGGCAATGGCACCACCCGCGCGCCCGGCGCGATACCGGCCAGGCTGCCGACCGGCATCAGGTAGATCTTGCCCGAGGAAAAGCCCATCACCTCGGCCTCCACCTGCACGGGGTGATAACTGTCGTCGTTGATGACCAGGCAGCGGCTGCCCAGCGCAGCTCGCAACCCTTCGGCTTCGAGGGTCAGGCCGACCATGCGCAGCAGGCGACCTTCGACGATCGGCTGGGACGGCAGCTTCACGGCGTCACCGTAGCCGTCCATGCGCCGGGCGAAACTGATGCGCTCAAGGCGCATTGGCGTCATCCAGATCGATGTGCACGTCAGCGGATCGAGGCGTCGTGGCGTGTTCGCGTTGCTGTTCGAAGAGTTGCTTGAGCGCCTGGCTCAGACGGGTTTCGACACTGGCGTCGATGCGACTGTGCTCGCTCTCGACCCGACACCCGCCGGGCAGCAGCGCATCGTCTTCGAGAATCCGCCAATTTTCCTCATGGCGGTCGCGCAGCGCTTTGACCAGTTCGAAATCCTGGGGATTGAGATGAATGCGAATGTTCTCTGCGCCCATGGGCAGCAACTTGAGCGCTTCACGCAGCACCTGGCGGATCTGGCTGGAGTCGCGGCTCAATTCGCGCTGGATGACTTCGCGAGTGATCTGGCCGACCAGGGTGACCAGCGCCGCTTCGATCTGTTGGTCCTGATCGGCGATCGGCTCGAACAACTGGCTCATGACCTGCTCGAGCGCCTTCACCCTGCCGGCAAGCGCCGTGTCGGCTTCTTGCTTGGCCTTGAGTTGGCCGGCGCGGAAACCGTCCTTCTCGCCGGTGGCGAAGCCTTCGTTGTAGGCGTCCTGGCGAATGGCCTCGAGCTCGTCGAGAGTCAAGGGTTTGACATCCTCGAGGGCGACCTCTTCGCTCTCCTGCACCGGCAACGCAGCCTCGGCAGCCGGCTCGCTGGTGGGCTGCTCTTCTTCGGGCACATCGACATGCTCGTCGAAGCTTGGCAACGACCAGCGATTGACGCTACCCAGGTCCTTGGCGCGAATCAGTTCGCTGACGGGTTCCTTGCCGGCCATGGGTTAAACCATCTCCTCGCCGCCCTTGCCACCCAGCACGATTTCACCAGCCTCGGCCATGCGCCGGGCGATGGTGAGGATTTCCTTCTGAGCGGTCTCGACGTCGCTGACACGCACCGGGCCTTTCGCTTCGAGGTCATCACGCAGCAATTCGGCGGCACGTTTCGACATGTTCTTGAACACCTTCTCCTTGATCGCCTCGTCCGCGCCCTTGAGCGCCAGCACCAGCACATCGGAAGACACCTCGCGCAACAGCGCCTGGATGCCGCGGTCATCGACATCGGCCAGGTTGTCGAAGACGAACATCAGGTCTTCGATCTGCGACGACAGGTCTTCGTCGATCTCGCGGATCGAGTCCATGAGCTGCCCTTCGACCGAGCTGTCGAGGTAGTTCATGATGTCCGCAGCGCGCTTCACGCCGCCCATGGTGGCGCGAGTGGTATTGGAACTGCCGGAGAACTGCTTCTCGAGGATCAGGTTGAGTTCCTTGAGTGCCGCGGGTTGTACGGTGTTCAACGACGACACGCGCAGGACGATGTCCAGGCGAACCTTGTGATCGAAATGCGCCAATACTTCGCCAGCCTGATCAGGGTCCAGATAGGCCACCACGATGGCCTGGATCTGCGGATGCTCGTAGCGGATCACATCGGCCACGGCACGCGGCTCCATCCACTTCAGGCTGTCCAGCCCGCTGGTGCTGCCACCGAGCAGAATGCGGTCGATCAGGTTGCCGGCCTTGTCTTCGCCAAGGGCCTGGGTGAGCATCTTGCGGATGTAGCTGTCGGAGCCGACGCCGAGGCTGGTCTGGTCGCCGACGGTTTCGACGAACTCACCCATCACCTGTTCGACCTGCTCGCGATGAATGTTGCGCATGGCAGCCATCGCCACACCCACCCGCTGGACCTCCTTGGGCCCCAGATGACGAAGTACCTGTGCTGCATCGGTTTCACCGAGCGACAGCAGAAGAATCGCGGCCTTCTCGACCTTGGTCATCTTGGCAGTGGTACGGTTCTCATTCATCGGCATTGATCCAGTCTTTGACTACCTGGGCGACACGGCCCGGATCTTCGGCGACCAGACTCTTGATCGCATTGAGTTGTGCATCATACCCCTCGCTCGGGCTCGGCAGGAGAATGCTTTGCGGGCCGCCCAGGCTCACCCGGTCGGACGCCAACTGGCCATCCAGACCACCCATTTCGCCGAGGTCGACATCGCCATCGCGGCCGCCGCCAGCCATGGCCAGCTCCTTGCCCTTGCCGCCACCGGTGATGTTGTTGAGCACCGGGCGGAGCACGAACCACACCAGCAGGAAGATCAGCAGTGCCGGGAACAGTGACTTGAGCCCGCCCATGGCCATCAGGAACAGCTCGCTCTGGTACCACGGCACCTCGATCACTTCAGCGGTTTCGCTGCTGAAGGCGGTGTTGATCACGCTGACGCTGTCGCCACGGCTGGCATCGAAACCAACCGAATCCTGGACCAGCCGAGTGAAGCGCGCCAGGTCGTCGCTGGTCCACGGCACACGGGTGGTTTCGCCGGTAGCCGGGTCGACACGCACCTGGTCATCGACCACCACGGCGACGGAAAGCCGGCGCAGGCGACCTTGCTGCTGCTTGGTGTAGCTGACCGAGCGATCGAGTTCGAAGTTGCGGGTCGACTGATCACGTTTGTCGGCCGGGTACGGCGCCAGCATCGGCTGGCCGGTGGCCGGGTCCATGATCTGCTGACCGTTGGCATCGACCAGCGGCTGGCCGGGAGCGATCGGCCCAGCGGGCGCGGCGGCACCACCAGCCTGCTGTGGCGCGGCGGCCGGGCCAGGCGGCTGATTGCTCAGCGCACCAGGCACGCCCTGCGGGCCGCTGCCACTGCTGCGCTGTTCGTTGACCTGCTGCTCGCTGCGCAGCGCCGGCTGATCCGGGTTGAAGGTTTCCGAAGTCGACTCGACGGCGCTGAAATCCACGTCTGCCGAGACTTCGGCCTTGTAGCGACCCATGCCGAGCACAGGCTGCAGGATGTTGTGCACGCGCTGGGTGAACAGGCTCTCCATGCGGCGGCTGTAATCGAACTGCTTGCCGGCCATGCTCAGCTCGGACATTTCCTGCTGATCGGACAGCAGGTTGCCCTTCTGATCGACAACGGTGACCTGGCCCTTGTCCATTTCCGGCACGCTGCTGGCGACCAGATTGACGATCGCCATCACTTGGCTCGGCTCCAGATTACGGCCCGAATACAGCTCGACCAGTACCGATGCGCTTGGCTTGCGCTCGTCACGAACGAATACCGAGCTCTTCGGAATTGCCAGGTGCACGCGAGCGGCCTTGACGTTGTTCAGGCTGGAAACCGTGCGCGCCAGCTCGCCTTCCAGGCCGCGGCGGTAGCGGGTGGCTTCCATGAACTGGCTGGTGCCCAGGCCTTGCTCCTTGTCAAGAATCTCGAAACCGATGCTGGTATCGGTGGGCGCAACGCCAGCGGAAGCCAGACGAATGCGTGCACGGGCCAGGTCCTCCGACTTGACCAGCAGCGCGCCGGAGTTCGGCTCAATGGTGTAATCGATATTGGCCGTGGTCAGGGTTTCCATCACGCCGCGGGCGTCCATACCGTCGAGGCTGCCGTACAGCGGCTTGTACTCCGGCTGCTGGGACCACAGCACCACGGCGAAACCGATCGCCACGCTGGCGGCCAGGCCAACCAGCAGGCCTGCCTGACGCAGCACCGGCATATCGGACAGATTTTCCAGAAAGGTCAGCCCGAACAGCGGCTTTTTCGGCGCGCTGCCAGCGGAAGTGGCGGGTACGGTGGTGGCAAGTGCGTCGGCCATGATCGGAATTTACCTCTTAAACCGGCATTTGCATGATGTCTTGATACGCCTGAACCAGCTTGTTGCGCACCTGGGTCATGGCCTGAAAGGAAACACTGGATTTCTGCGAGGCGATCATCACATCGGTCAGGTCGACCCCGCTCTGGCCCATCTCGAAGGCCGTGGCCAGCTGACCAGCAGCCTGTTGGGTATCGCTGACCTTGTTCACGGCCTGCCCGAGCATGTCCGAGAAGCTCGGCGCACCGGCCTCCTGTGCTTCGGCGACTGCCGGTTTGCGAGCCATGGCCTCAGCCTGCATGGAGCGCATTTCCAGCATTAGACGATTGAACGCGACACCCTGACTCATGACCTTTCCTCCACTGACCGCGGTTTTTTGACGCCGCGTGTGCTTTGCAAGGGTGATTGCAACAAGGGTGCCAACTGCGCGCCTTTGCCCGGAACATCGTTTTGCTGGCGCCATGGCGCTGCGCAGACGGGTAAAAGCAGGAAGCGAGCCAATCGCGTCTGAACGGCCAAGCATCAATTCTCGTCGGCGTGCGGCCAACTCGAATCGCGCGCTATGGCCGCCATCGTTTCGCGCCGAGGTCGACGCTCCTACGCGGACGGCGGCTGACGTGGAGTACGCAACCGCCCGCACATTGTAGGAGCCCGCTTGCGGGCGAATCGCGAGGCCAACTCGAATCGCGCGCCATGGCCGCCATCGTTTCGCGCCGAGCTCGACGCGCCTACGCCGACCGCGGCTGACGTGGAGTACGCCACCGCCCGCGCATTGTAGGAGCCCGCTTGCGGGCGAATCGCGAGGCCAACTCGAATCGCGCGCCATGGCCGCCATCGCTTACGGCAGCCACGAAAAAGCCGCTCGCCCCAAAGGGCGAGCGGCTCCGCTGTTGCTGGCTGGTGAGGGTTACTGGCCGACGGTCAGCTTGGCACGGTTGCGCTCGAGCAACGCCTCGCCGATCCCCTTGACCTCGAGCACTTCGTCGACCGAAGCGAATTCGCCGTTGGCCTCACGGTAGGCAACGATGGCCTGCGCCTTGACCAGACCGACGCCACTGAGCTCGCGCTGCAGCGTTTCCGCGTCAGCGGTATTGAGGTTGATGGGGTTGAGCTCGGCCACCTGCTGGGCAACCGGTTCGCTGGCGGGCTTCTTCGCACTTTCGTTGGCACTCGCCAACAGGGAAGCACTGGCAAGTGCGGCGAAAAACAGAGCGTGCAGGGTAGTTTTCATCATGATCAATATCCTTATAGATCCACTCGAATTGAGCGACGCGGGTATTCCTAACGCCGCATCAACAAAATTAGCCAGCCTGCTCCACTTGTCAAATGGGTGAGCTCGAAAGCACCGTCCGCGCAGCTATCTAAAGCCCCTGCTCGCCGCTAAGATGCGCGTCTCTCTTACCACGCGTGTTCGATCATGCCCGCTATCGCCCGCTTTCCTCTGCTCCCCTACATCAGCGCCTGCGTCATCGGATTTCTCGCGCTTGGCAGTCTCTGGCAAACCATTGGCAAGCCCGTCGTCCTGGCCGATGCCGCGACACCCACGCACAAGCTGCAGTGCGCGTCCTACACACCATTCGGCAAGGATCAGTCACCGTTCGATCTGCCTCTGCAGATTCACCCGCAGCAGATGGACACCGACCTGGCCTTGCTCGCCGAGCGCTTCCAGTGCATTCGCACCTACTCGGTCACAGGCCTCGAGGCGCTGCCGGACCTGGCGCGCAAACATGGCCTCAAGCTGATCACCGGCGCCTGGGTGAGCCGCAACCCGCATGACACGGCCATCGAAATTCAGGGCCTGATCAAGCTGGCCAAGGAAAACCCGGACGTCGTCGAAGCGGTGATCGTCGGCAACGAAGCGCTGCTGCGCAAGGAAGTCACGGGCGGGCAACTGGTCGAGCTGATCAATCAGGTCAAGGCCGAAATCACCCAGCCCGTGACGTATGCCGATGTCTGGGAGTTCTGGCTCAAACACCCCGAAGTGGCGCCGGCAGTGGACTTCATCACCATTCACCTGCTGCCCTACTGGGAAGATGATCCTGCCGGCATCGACGCGGCTCTGCATGAGGTCACCGAAGTACGCGAGCTGTTCGGCAAGCAGTTCGCGCCCAAGGACATCATGATCGGCGAAACCGGCTGGCCCAGCGAAGGCCGCCAGCGCGAAACCGCCGTGCCCAGCCGCGTCAACCAGGCCACCTTCATCCGTGGTTTCGTCGCCCTGGCCGAACAGCACGGCTGGCGCTACAACCTGATCGAAGCCTTCGATCAACCCTGGAAACGCGTCAGCGAAGGTGCCGTCGGCGGCTTCTGGGGGTTGTACGATGCCGACCGTCAGGACAAGTCGATCCTCGCCGGGCCGGTTTCCAACCTGCCGCACTGGCCTCTCTGGCTGGCCATCAGTGGCGCCGTTCTGGCCTTCGGCCTGCTGATTGGCGGGCGCCCGAGCTCGACCCGCAACGCCGTGCTGCTGCCACTGCTGGCCGCGCTGGGCGCAGCGTGCATCGGGCTATGGGCAGAGTTGTCCTGGGTCACCAGCCGTTACGTCGGCGAATGGCTGTGGGCCGCTGCCCTGCTCGCGCTCAACATGCTGGTACTGGCCCATGCGGCGCTGTCGCTGTCCACCGCACAGGGCTGGCGTGGGCGGGCATTCACCTGGCTGGAGCGTCGTGCAGGCTGGTGGCTGGCGGCAGCCGGCTTCGCCGGCGCGGTGATGATGCTGGCCATGGTCACCGACGCTCGCTACCGCAGCTTCCCCAGCGCGGCGCTGTTGTTACCGGCGCTGGTCTATCTGCTGCGCCCGGTGGCCGCACCACGTCGGGAAATCGCCCTGCTGGCGGCGCTGATCGCCGCAGGCGTGATACCGCAGCTCTACGAAGAGACGCTGGACAACCTGCAGGCGATTGGCTGGGCCATCACCAGCGTACTGCTGGCGCTCGCGCTATGGCGAAGCCTGAAACGCTCGAAAGCCTGAAAGGGCTAGCACGGCCTTGCCCGGCGTTGCGAATGAGCGCAACGCCGGGCGGCATCAGCCAAGGGTCGAAGCAGGCGCGCGTACCAGTCGCAGCAGTGACAGTACCACCGCGAACACCGCCAGGCTCGCGGTATACAGCGCCAGCGCCGGCAACCCGAGCAGCAGCCCCGGCACCGCCAGACGCCAGCCCCATGCACCCGGCAGCACGAATGCCAGCACCGCGCAGCCAAGCGCGGCCCAGGCGATGATCCGCAGATGGATCATCCAACCCAGCGTGGCACGGACCTGGCAGGCCAGATTGGCCGGATCGTCGACACAGCGACCGACCCACTGATCACCCTCCATGAGCAGGTAACGCAGGCCATAGCTGGCGACCACGCACACAACGGCGGTGATCACCAGCACAACGATAGACAGGCGACGGGGCATGCGGCACTCCAGAGGGGGGTGGAAATGGCGCTCAGCATAATCGCCCGCCAGACGGATGCAAGCCACAAATGAAGTCGGCGCGCAGCCGCGTGAATCCGCGCTAGCTCGACCTTTCGCGGCAAATCCGGTATCTACTGCATTAAGCTGCAAAGCAACGCTAATTTCCCATGGCACTTTGACACATGGGCAGTTGTCCTAGTCATCGCGGCTGATGCCGAAAGCACGGGCAGCCCCGCCCACCTCTGAAAAGAATGTTCTCTTCCAAAGGGATCTTGTATGTCTTTCATACCCCGCCTCGCTGCTCTGCTCGGCAGTCTGTTGCTCAGCGCCCCACTCTGGGCTGCCGACATCGACGCGCAGACCTATGGCTATCCGCTCACCAATCCGTTCGAGGCGACCATCGCCACCACGCCGCCGGAGCTGCGCCCGGAGCTACCGAACGACGCGGATATCAATCAGAAGGACTACCAGGTCCGCCTGCGTCCGGAGCGCGAATTCCAGTTGCCGGACAACTTCTGGGCGGTGACCAAGATGCGCTATCGGCTGGCCGAGCAGAAGGGTCCAGCGCCGCTGATCTTCATCATCGCCGGCACCGGCGCGCATTACTCGAGCAGCACCCCCGAGTACCTGAAGAAGCTGTTCTACGGCGCGGGCTACCACGTCGTGCAGCTGTCGTCGCCGACCAGCTACGACTTCATGACCTCGGCCTCGCGTTTCGCCACACCGGGTATCAGCCGTGACGATGCCGAGGATCTGTACCGCGCCATGCAGGCAGTACGTGCCCAGCACCCGCGCCTGGAGGTCACCGACTTCTACCTGACCGGTTACAGCCTCGGTGCGTTGCACGCCGCATTCGTCAGCCAACTGGACGAAACCCGCCGCAGCTTCAATTTCAAGCGCGTGCTGATGCTCAACCCGCCGGTCAACCTGTACACCTCGATCACCAACCTGGATCGTCTGGTACAGACCGAGGTCAAGGGCATCAGCAACCGCACGACCTTCTATGAACTGGTGCTGGGCAAACTGACCCGCTACTTCCAGGAGAAGGGTTACGTCGATATCAACGATGCGCTGCTCTATGACTTCCAGCAGTCCAAGGAACATCTGACCGACGAACAGATGGCCATGCTGATCGGCACCTCCTTCCGTTTCTCGGCAGCCGACATCACCTTCACGTCCGACCTGATCAACCGTCGAGGCCTGATCACCCCGGTGGACTATCCGATTGGCGAGGGCACCAGCCTGACGCCGTTCTTCCGCCGGGCACTGCAATGCGATTTCGACTGCTACATGGCCGAACAGCTGATCCCCATGTGGCGTGCCCGCTATGACGGCGGCAGCATGACTCAACTGATCAATGAGGTGAGCCTGTACGGGATCGAGGATTACCTGAAGAACAGCCCGAAAATCGCGGTCATGCACAACGCCGATGACGTGATTCTCGGCCCGGGTGACCTGGGTTTCCTGCGCCGTACCATGGGCGACCGTCTGACCGTGTACCCGCTCGGCGGCCACTGCGGCAACCTCAATTACCGCGTCAACAGCAAAGACATGTTGGAGTTCTTCCGTGGCTAAGTCCTTTCCTACTCTCGCGCTGTTCTCTGCCCTGCTGACCTGCGGTACAGCCGTTGCCCAGACCACGGTCGACGATGACGGATTCAAGCAACCGTTGAGCAGGCTCAAATTCAACCCCGGCCTGGACCAGCGCGAGTTCGAGCGTTCGACATTGTCCGCGCTGGAAATCTTCGACCCGCTGGAATCGTGGAACCGCCGCGTCTACCACTTCAACTACCGCTTCGACGAGTGGGTGTTCCTGCCGGTGGTCGACGGTTACCGCTACATCACACCCGGCTTCGTGCAAAAGGGTGTGACCAATTTCTTCGGCAACCTGGGCGACGTGCCCAACCTGTTCAACAGCGTGGCGCAGCTCAAAGGGCAGCGCGCACTGAACACCACGGCACGCCTGCTGTTCAACACCACGCTCGGGGTGGCCGGGCTGTGGGACCCAGCCACTCTGATGGGCCTGCCCAAGCAGCGCGAGGATTTCGGCCAGACCCTGGGTTTCTATGGCACCCCCGCCGGCCCCTACCTGATGCTGCCGATTCTGGGCCCATCCAACCTGCGCGACACGGGTGGCCTGGCGGTGGACTTCGGCGTCGCACAAGCGGTCAATTACCTCAACATGGCCGAAGTGGCCAGCGACCACCCGGAGGTCACCCTGCTCAGGGGCGTCGATCAGCGATCGACCACCAGCTTCCGCTACGGCCAGATCAACTCGCCGTTCGAGTACGAGAAGCTGCGCTTCTTCTACACCGAATCGCGCAAGCTGCAGATCGCCGAGTGACCGACATGGCGGCGCCCCGTGGCGCCGCCATCCGGCATCGATTTTCTCGATGGATAACACGGCCTTTTCCCATCCATCTCCCGAATCGCCTCGCCTAACATAGGCCTACCGCGCTTCAGGAGGCTCCAGCATGACTCATCTACGCAACGTACTCGCCATTCAGCCGGGGCAACCCGCTTCCGACGGGGCCGGTGTGCGCCTCAACCGGGTGATCGGCGGTGGCGGCATCGAACGCTTCGACCCCTTTCTGATGCTCGACGAGTTCAGCACCGAGAATGCCGACGACTACATCGCCGGCTTCCCGCCGCACCCACACCGCGGTTTCGAGACCATCACCTATATGCTCGAAGGGCGCATGCGCCATGAGGATCATCTGGGCAATGTCGGGCTGCTGCAGGCCGGCGACGTGCAGTGGATGACCGCAGCGCGCGGCATCATCCACAGCGAAATGCCGGAGCAGGAACAGGGTGCCATGCGCGGCTTCCAGATATGGCTCAACCTCCCCGCCGAGAGCAAGATGGCCAACCCGGACTATCGCGATATCGAGGCCGCGCAGATCCCTCGCGTGCGCCTCGGCAACGGCGCCGAAGTGGTGGTCATCGCCGGCCGCTTCGCCGAAGGCGAGATGGTGCAGAGCGGTGCGGTGCAGCGCCCGCACACCGCCCCCTACCTGCTCGACCTGCATTTGCCGGCGTGCAGCACCTTGAACCCCACCCTGCCCGACGGGCATCGCGTTCTGCTCTATGTGTACCAGGGAGAAGCGCATGTTCAACACAGCCACGCAGTGAAAGCCGGCAGGCTGGTACGCCTGGATGACCAGGGTCGCGTGCACCTGAGCAGCGAAACCGGCGCTCGCGTCCTGCTGCTCGCCGGCAAGCCCTTGAACGAACCCATCGTGCAGTACGGGCCGTTCGTGATGAACAGTCGGGAAGAAATCGAACAGGCGATGCGCGACTTCCGTGACGGCACCTTTGCCTGAAGCGGGCGCCGCTATTGGTGGGCTAAAGCCCCACCCTACGGTTAATACCCCTGAGAAGTAGGGTGGGCTTCAGCCCACCGCAAATGACGCCCACAGCCCCGAAGCTGCGAACCACATGCTCTGAACAGTCAGCCACCATCGGCGTTGAATGGCTTCGGTGGGCTAAAGCCCCACCCTACGGTTCATACCCCTGGGAGGTAGGGTGGGCTTCAGCCCACCGCAAATGACGCCCACCGCCCGAAGTTGCGAACCGCATGCTCTGAACCTCCAGCCACCATCGGCGTTGAATGGCTTCGGTGGGCTAAAGCCCCACCCTACGGTTCATGTCCCTGGGAGGTAGGATGGGCTTCAGCCCACCACCAATGACGCCCATAGCCCGAA
>NZ_JBQWIF010000049.1:0-36706 GCF_052958135.1 Pseudomonas sp. SZ40
GATCCTGACCGCGATGGCGACGGTATTTCCAACGACTACGAGCTTCAGCTGGGCACGCTGCCGGATGACGCGAGCAGTGTGCCGCCGGATATGGACGACGATGGTATTCCGGATAGCCTAGATGGCGACATTGATAACGATAAGGTGCCCAACGAGGCAGATGCCTTCCCCAACGATCCAGCCGAGTGGAAGGATCTGGACGGCGATGGAATAGGCGACAACGCCGATACTGATCGCGATGGTGATGGGGTCAGCAACGATGATGAAATCGCCGCTGGTACGAAGCCTGACGACGCGACCAGCTTCCCGGATCGCGTGCCACCGCTGATCATTATCGAAGGTGCCGACAACAGCAGCGTCAACGAAGACAGCATCAGCCTGCGTGGCACGGTTACGGATGCTGGCGCCGGGCTGGCACGTCTGGAGTTCGCCTCTGACCGCTTCGCTACCATTCGCTTTGCCGTGACCTTGCAAGGCGATAACTGGACGGCCAGCGTGCCGTTGCTCGAAGGTGCCAACAGGCTGACCCTGACCGCCTACGACAAGGCCGGCAATCAGGCCAGCGTGGTGCGCAATGTCGAGCGTCTGCCCGTTGCCAGCGACATCGGCTTGAGTATCGGCTATCCCCTGGCAGGTGCCACGGTCAAAGACGCCACGCTGGTGGTGCGTGGTGTGCTGCGCAGCGACAAGGCAGCGCAACGCCTGGAAGTGCTGGTCAATGGCCAGGCTGCGACCCTCAGCAATACCGCCCAGGTCACCGAGTTCGATTTCCAGTCGGCACCGGTGAATCTGCAGGTGGGGCCCAACACCCTTGTGGTGCAGGCCTGGGTCGATCAGCGCAGCACGCAGCGTACCGTGCAGGTGACCTATCAGCCGGCACAGACCACCTTCAAACCGCCGCGCTTCGACAGCCTTACGCCGGCCAATGGCAGCCTGTTGCCGGGTAATGGTTTCGTCCTGCGCGGCCAGGTGTATGCCGAAGCCGGGCTGGACAGCATCAGCCTCAATGGCCGCAACTTGGTGCTGCGCGAATCCGGCACCCAACTGCTGGAGCTCAAGGAGACCCTTGGCATTCCGGTTGGCCAATCCACCTATAGCGTCGAGCTGCGGGCTCGCGACCGTAGCGGCCAGGAAACCCGGCAGAGCCTGAGCTGGAGCCTCGACCAGACGGCTCCGGTCATCCAGCTGGACACCCCCCTGGTTGAACTGCCTGCCGAAAACCGGGTGAGCGAGCAGCCCTATCTGGTCAGAGGCACGCTGCGCGAAGCCAATCCAGGCAGCTTCCAGATCAATGGCAGCGATGTGGCCTTGCAACCAGGCGCCGCGGCTGGCGAATTCCGCTTCGCCACCAGCCTCAGCCTGCCGCTGGGTAAAAGCGTCGAGCTGAGCCTCGAAGCGCGTGACCAGGCCGGCAACCAGACTCGCCAGGCCTACAGCCTGGAGCTGAACGGCCAGGCCGCCATCAACTGGGTCATTCCCACCGAAGGCACCGAGTTGCTCAATCTAGGCGAGCCCATCAGCCTGCAGGTAGCCGCGCGCATCGAAGACCTGAGTGGTCAGTTGCTTCCGCGTGCCCTGCTGTTATCCGCCAACGGAGACACCCTGGCCGATGCCGCGCTAACCGGTGATACCACGCTCAAGAGCACCAACCTGCAAGTGCCTGCGCAAGCTGGCCAGTATCGCTTGTTGGCGGTACTGCAGAACGGAAGTGGGCAAGTGATCGCGCAGAGCAGCCGCACCATCACCGTGGTCACTCCCGAGCAGATACCGGTGGCCATCGAGCGTATCGAACCGGCCAGTGGCGAGCGCGCAGCCAACCCCAATGACTTCATCAGCCTGTACTTCAACCAAGCCATCGATATCAGCAAGCTGAAGCTCGACGTCCACCAGAGTGCCCATGGTAAAACCTACGAAGACCGCGACGGCCTCGGCACCAGCGAATTGCAGGCCCAAGGCTACCAACTGGTCGACGTCAACTTCGATCATCAGGCGGTGGTTGGCAACCTGGCCGAGCTGCCTGGCAGCCAAGTGATCGCCTTCTACCCGGAGAAAGACCTGGCCTACAACGCTGAAGTCTCGGTAGACGTGACCTACGACGGCCAGGATCTGGCACGCATTCGCTACCGCGTCCGGCCGCTGCCGACGTTCATCAGTGGTGTCGTGCTGGATCAACTGCAGCAGCCCGTGGCGGGTATACAAGTGCGTATCGACGAGCTCGGCCGCAGCACGCAGACCAACCAGGACGGTGCATTCAACTTCGGCTTCGGTGACAGCGCCGCGCAGAACATTCCCGCCGGCCGTTATCGCTTGTCTCTCAACCCGGGCCAGGAATCACGCGGCTACGGTAGCGACAGCCGTAGCATCACCGTGCAGCACGGCGTGCTTAACGAGATTGGCCAATTGCAGCTGGCTCAGTTGAACGGCACCTTGCCCTACGTGCCCGCGAAGGGCGGCAGCCAACTGAGCATGCTCGGTGGTGAGCTCAAGCTCGACCTCGGCAACGCCACCCTGCAATTCCCCGATGGCCGTCAGGACGGCGACCTGCATGCGCAGATGCTGCAGTTCAGCGAGCTGCCGTACCCGGTCGACCCCATGGCAATGCCGTTCTGGATGTACGCCCTGCAACCGGCAGGCATCAACGTGCGAGGCACGATCAACGTCGACATCGCCGCCCTGAAACTGGCCGACACCTACGATTACCTGCCGGAAAACGGCGCCTACGTCGTCATGGTCGGTCTCGACCGCACCGCTGGCCGTGTGGTGCCGGTGGGCGCCGGGCAAATCGACAACCTGCGCATCCTCAGCAAAGGCGTGCTGGAGCCCGGCAACCTCGACCTGTTCGGCTTCGCGCTGGCGGGCATCGAAGCCCAGCCCGTGCTCCAGGCCTACGCCGAAGGACAAATGAACCTGCGTCAGCTGCAAGCTGAGCTCTACCGTTTGAGTAAGAGCCGCTGAGGCGGCTCAAGGAATCACTGACAGATGGATATGTTGCGTATGTCTACCTCCCCGCGTTCGCGTTGCGCAGTACGCCGCAAGGTATCGTTGCTGGGCCTGCTATTGGGCCTGATGCTTGGCGGGTGGGCAGTCACGGCGCAGGCGTTTTTCAGCCTGGGCATGATTCCCGGGCTATATGTACCGCAGACCTATTACAAGCACGGAGCGGTTTATACCCGAACGCTGGTACCCGGGCCGACGGGGCGCCCGGTGTACGTCGAATACAACAGCAGCGGCAAAGAGGCTCGCGAAATCGGCGAAGCGGTGGGTGCATTCGAACGTGCTCAGGTCATGTCTGGCGACACCTATCGCGCGTTGCTCAAACGTAAGAGCGACACCCTCGAGCGTTATCCCAGCGGTGAAGTGATGGCTGCTGCGGCCTACCGAGGTAAAACCTTCAAGACAGTCACTGGCGAAACCATCAGCAAGCCCAACCTCAATGACGGCATGCTCACCGTGATTGTGCGTGCGCAAAAGGAGCTGTTCACTACCGACGGCAAGGACCTCGTCCTGCTGCAATTGCCCCTTAAGGACGGCGTCACCCCCGATACCGCGAGCAAATCCCTGCTGCTGTCGAAGGAAGGTGACATCCTCGCGCAGACCGCCAACGCCATTGGCTTTCGCGTGGGCTTTTTCGGCAAGGATGGTCAGGTCTCCGACACCCTGTCGCGCGACCGAGATGCCAAGATATATGGGCCAATGGCTGGTGTCGGCGTCACCCTGGGTGGCTACATCCCAGGCGGCTATGGGCTGACCGACAGCAACGGCAAGTACAGCATGAATTACTTCCTGCCATCGTGCCCGGGCTTCGTTTTCGAGTACACCACACCGGCTTTTCTGGAGCTGCAATACAAGCGTTTCAACCCGCGTGGCGGCTCGTACATGCCGTATTACATGACCCGTCAGGATTACGACGTCTGTAACGGCCTCGGGGTCTACAGCCTGAGTGCGGCGATGGTCATCGCCACCGCGGCCACGCCGGTCAAGCGGCCCATGGACTTCCCCGTCGACCTGATGGTGATCGATGGCGCAGCTACGGTCAAAGACGCCAAGGTCGGCGACACGACCGCCTACAGTGCTGAGACATCCGACAGGGCACGCACCCTGCAAGAAAAATACGACTTCGACGGAGACGAGAAACCCGAGTTTGTGGTGCCGGGTAAGAAAGTGACCAAGACAGTGGACGGCAAGCCCAAAGAGGTTTTCGTCACCACCAGCGTGGCAGAGGCTGAGCTTCAAGGCATCTACCTGTCCAGCCGTTATGACAGCGCGCCCACCGATACCGAAGAGACGGCGCCGGACTTCACACGGCTGATCGACACCGCTGCGGATTTCAAGGATCGCGGTTTGCTGGATAGCATCACCACGCAAGATCTCAAAGACACCGATATCTATGTATTCCGCGAGTCCAACGGCCAATTGGTGGCAGAGCGTCGAGGCCTGCACGAGGATGAACTCTACAAGACCTATTCCGGCGTCGATGACGGGCAGGGCGCCTTTCGCTTCACCATCCAGTTGCGTGGCTCCGCAGAGAACTACTACGCCATCGCCGGCCGCACGGGAGAAGCCAACTTCACCAAATGGCAGAGCGCCGGTGGCTTCAAGGAAGAATTCCAGAAGCGTACCGCCAACCACCTCAAAGCTGGCGAGCAAGTCCGCATCATCGCCATCAACCGACCGACCGGCTACATCGGCAGCAAGACCTTTCAGTTGCAGTCTAGCCTCAGCGGCAACGTGATCAACCTCAATAGCCAACAAATTCAGATGGGCCCACCCAATCTGAAGATCTGGGCCGAGCGCAAAAGTAAGATCGAATCCGGTATGACCAAGGGCGATGAGAAGAAACAGCTCATCGGTAATGAGGGGGCGGGGCTTGGCAGCGACATCAGCATTGCCATCTACAGCGACTGGCGTGACGCCGATGGCAGCCCGCTGCCCGAAGAACTGGCGGACTATGGCTATACCGGCCGCCTGGCAAAGATCGTTGCAGCCAATCAGTTGGCCCCCGTGGGGGCCAACAGCGTGTCCCAGTTCAAGATCAAACCCGGCCAGCAGGTACAGGTCATTCAGCTGCCTGAAAAAGTATTGGCCAAGCAGCACTTGTACCTGCAGGTCGCGGGTCAGCCGGAGAGCCGCAATCCTGATTTTTCTTCCGAAGGCGCAGGTAAAGGAGTTCTTAAGTACCGGCCTACAAACTATGTACCGGTGCTGGTGCCTCTGCATGATGAGGAAACGAGTGAGATTTCCCGCCAGGCTTACCGTAAGGCTGATAGGGAACACCCAGAGCTGAATCTGAAAAGGCCAGAGCCTATTTATGCGTGGAAGTACCGGCCGGAAATGCAGTTCAGCTTGTATGAGTTGAATGTTAAGGAAATCCGCACGGTTGATGCGCAAGGTCTCAGTACAGATATCTCTCATGCTTCTCAGCCCCACATAGACGGTGCCAATGACTATGTAGGAATTCTCTACAACCTGATCAAGTCATCATTTGGCGCGTTGGACTCTTGGGGTTATCAGGGGGAGCGCGATTTGGTGCTGGCCTTTGGTGAGGAAGAAATAAAGGCAACCATTGGTGCTTCGCAGGAAATCAGATTCGAGAATATCGGGCACTTGGGCGGACTTTCGCCCGACGATTATCTAAGCCTCCGCCTGTACGCCAATAACGATACGGCCAACACACTATGGGAGTTTGCGTTTGGTTCTGACCTGCTAGGTCAGGCGCCCACTGATTACATCAGTGCGGACAGCCGCTCCGTCGACCTTGTTTCTTACCTGCCCCTGCAGCCTGATGAACAGAATCTCAAGGCTGTGAAAGTCCATTGGAGTGCCTCCGATGGCGGCCAATTGGCCAACTCGATCACGACATCCCAGTACGGGATTTTCCATAACACCCTGAGAGCAACGACGACTGCAGGTACTAAGCACACGGTCACAGCCAAGGTCGTCGAGTCGCAGGACGAGCGCGTCCCTGTCGGTACGGAGTTGAAGATCGGCCCCATGACGGTGGTTGCCGGTGTTCCCACAAGGATTGAGTTGTCGAGCGACTCCTCGGAGCTGCTGAGTTCGGGTGTCGATAAAGCCACGATTACCGGAAAGGTTTATGACCAGTACAACAACCCCGTCCAGGAAGGTACCCCGGTCAGTTGGCTGGCCGGCTACAGCGGACAGCTTGAGAAAGTAACCACGTCGGTCGATGCGCAGGGGCAGATTACAGCCGACTACCGGGTTGGCCTGGAAACTCTGCCCACAGACATAACATTATCTACGGGGGGCTTAAGCTCGACCACGACAATCAACAAAAAAGAACTGGATTACAGTATTTCGCTCTCCTCGCAGAACTTTACCCCCGGGACGTCCGGTACGCTGACCGTGACCCTGAATCAGGCGCCGCAAGAAGCGATGAGTGTCGCCTGGAACAACTCGGCAGGGCTGATATTCGGCCCTGAAAGCTTTGACGGTACTACTGCACAAGCCCAGTTCAGGATCGATAACGAGACTTCATCGAGTGGCCATGTTTCAGTCAACATCGGTGGCGTCGTCAAGAGCCTGAACTACAATATCGCTCCTGCTGACCCGGAAGGCTCCATCCGATTTGATTACGCTGCCATTGCTGCTGGTGAACAGAGTGCATACGAAGTGGAAACGCTTCGAGGATCGGAACTTCAGGCAGTTGTTAAATCTACCAATGCCACGGTTTATGGCAAGCCCAACACAACGGTGAGCCTGAGTGCGGGCGGGTTTTTTACACCTAACCAAGAACCAGTTGCGCTGTTTCCAATGGCGGGGCTTGATCTGGACGAGCAGGGTAAGCAGATTGGGCTCGATACGATTGGCGGCCTGCAAGCGAAGGTCAACGGCGATGTGGTCTGGGATGAAAGCGATTCCTACCTGGGCAGTGGTTCTAGCCTGAAGTTCGATGGTGGTCATCTACGGGTGAGCGATGACGACACCCTTGACTACAACACCGATTATTTTGCCAATATCCGCTTCAAAGCAGCGTCCCTTGAGATGGGTACCGTACTACTGCGCAAAGGGAGCAACGACTCGAGCGGCTATTCGCTGAGTATCGTGGACGACGAGGGAGTTGCACGTCTGCAGGCTCGTGTATCTACCGACCAGGGTGACTTCACCGTAGTATCGAGCACGCCAATCGAGTCGGGTCGATGGTACCTGGCCGGGCTGCAGCTCAGAAATGGTGTGTTGATGCTGGGTGTCGACTCGGGGCGGGATTCCGCTTTCGCGCCGGGCGTGCCGAAGAATTCGGGGTTCGCTAACGACCTGGTTGTTGGAAACGGTTTCCGGGGCAATATCAACGAGCTCAAGCTCGGCCAGATCCACGACTCGCGCGGATCATTGGTGCTGATTGATGGCGTCACCGAGAAGCAGATTACCTTCGATAAAGACGGCAAGGCCCGTGTTTCCATCTCTGGCGGAACCGCCAAGCTTAATACGCTGGGCTCTCGTGTGGGTTTCACAATCACGAGTGACTCGACTGTGGCGCAGACAGAAACCAAGGAGCTACGTTATCGCTCGGTGATCAGTCGCCTGACTTTGTTTGGCAGTCCCGTCGAGAAGTCTTACGCGCAAGGAATGGTTAACGCGAACACCCACGAGGGCGGGATTGCGGTCGTTGATGGTCAGGCATTGGCCGAAGCAATCGAAATGCTCAAAAAGATGGGTAAACCCGCACTGGAGGCACTTGAGACGGCTGCACAGTTTCTCTTCGAGATGACCAGTATCTCGGATGTATGGCAGCTCACCAAAGCGACCTATTTATGGATGCATGGCCGTTTCGATGAAGTCGACAAGATCGAACTGGCGTTCGCGGGTATCGGTGTCACATTGACCCTGGTGACGGTTGCCGTGAGCGTGGGGTCGGGAGGTGTAGGAGCGCCAGGCTCCATTGCGGCGATGATCTCAGTGAAGGGCGCGCTTACGGTTCTAAAGAAGACTCTAAAGGAAATCTTCATCAGCGATCCAGGGCAAATCCTGCGAATTGGCGGCACCGCGGCGCGCTGGTCGTTTGATCTGGTTGCGAATATTCTGGGTGGCAAGGAAGGTCGTCAGCAGGCCATTCAACAGTTGGTGGATTTCAAGGATGTGTTCATTGAGCTGATTACCAGCGGGACGGCAGCTGCCTGGGAGCTATTGAAGGCGGTTGGAGGAGGCGTAGAGGGATTCAAGGCGTTTCTTCGGCTGAGGAAGGCGCGTAATGCTCCATGCCTTATTCCAGGCTCAGCAGGTCTTGCGCGAGAGAGTCTTTATGTCCGTCTCACTCCATTAAGTGTGGGCATATCCAGCGCTTATGCTGCGCCTGTATGTGCTTCCGTTCTTATCGGAAAAGTGGATGAAGTCATAGCCCGGGCAGGACTTAATGATGCTCAGAAAACACTAATGTCGAATATAGGCAATAGAATGCTAGGCACCGCCGCTGATTTTTCAGGGGCTCTGAGAGCATCGGAGCAGACGCTGGGCACTATTGCCGAGTTTGTAAAGAGTGGACAAGGTGAAAGTGTTCTGAAGTTTCTCGGCAATATGGAGGATTTGAGCAAAACCCGAATGGGGGGATTCCGATTCGACAAGATGAGTCAGGTATTGCCAGATGGGAATACTGCATTTGATATGCTTATCGATACGCTCAAGTATTTGCCTGATGAAAATAGAGTTAAAGCATTTAATCAACTGGCCGCTGCGAATGCTAGTAACATTAGAGGGGTGTATGGGGAGGCTGCAATATTTAAGCGGATATCTAAGGATGGTCGATTAACGGAAGTTGATGAGCTCTATGTGGTGCCAGGTAGTTTAAAGTCTGGTGAGCGAGTTCCATATAATGGCAGGGTGGGTGTGGAAGGCGTTGATATAGAGGCAGAGGGCTTTGATCTTCTGGGGAGTGTTGGCAACGGTCGACCTCTTAATATCGAGGCGAAGAATCTAACTAGTTCTTCTGGGTATGGCGTGTCAAGGGTGATGAAGCAAGCTGAAAAACATCTGGAGACTAAGATTATTAATGACGTGCGTGATGGGAAATGGCTGGATGGTAAGCCGGTACTACATTATGAGTGGACGGGGGCTGCTTTCCATGGGGCGGACGGCTCCGTTAATATTCCATATGTAACTGAGCGAATTAAGGCAATCAGAGATGTGTGCAGAAAAATTATGGAGCCTATAAAGGTTGATCCGCTCTTTGATTGCGATAAGGATGTTACCTTTAATATTGGTTCTTTGTTGATTGAGCCGCTGAATAAATAGAGGAGGTGATATGGGTGGTATACCAAATAAAAAAATAGAATTTCGCTTGGCTGAAAAAAATTGCGATTATGCTAGTTGTGTTTTAGATGGCCGCGTTCTTTATGTCTGGTATGAGCGCCGCTGTGATGATGGATTGCTGAATTGCTTGAGGCGAATAAATCTCGATGAGTTTATTGGTTCTGAAGAGGTTTCTTATGATGATGTGAATAATGCGAGATGGGTTAGCACCTTACATGATTGTGGGGACTATCTTAGTGTGAGTGGAGGTGTGGGAGGGGTTTTTAGAAAGAGTGATTTATCTCCAGTGTATATAGAGACTGGGGATTATATTGCTCTTAATCGTTGGGGCGGCTTTTCGTTTAATTTTGTTTATGGGGAGAAATTTTATCGCGCCGTTGATTTTCTTGAGGCGCCCGATAAGGGGTTCGATGTTATAGATGTTGATAGTTGGGGTGTGGTCGGTCATCTTGATTTGGATCTTAAGGATGCTTGTGTTGTTGGGTCAGGACTTTGTTGTGGAATTAAAGCGGATTTGAGCTTAGTTATATATTCGCTAGAGAAAGCTGCTGTTGTTTTTGAATTGAGTCTTTCAGATCTGCTAGGGGCGCGTGATGCTCAAGAGGATGTGAAGTATTTTGCGCGAGGCGACCTCGTTTTGGTGCATTGTGCAGGGCTGATTGCTGTTATTGATATTAATGATCTTGCTGTGGTCAGTAGGATTGAGTATTCGCGTGCGGAGTTAGTTGCTGGGAAATTAGCTGAGGCCGGTTTGGTTTTTTCGAATTTGTCTGTGAGTGATATCAGTTGTGTTGATAATGATGTTGTGCTTAGTTTCTCTAGGGGCGCTATTTGTATCGCCATGAAACAAGGGGAGGTTCGGTGGGCTAAGTTATATCCAGTTAATGTTAGTTTTAGTGGTTCGTGTATTAGTGGGGATATGGTTTTTGGTGTGAAAAATGATAGGCCTGTGGCTTGGGACAGATATACAGGTGAGGATTTGTGGGAGGCAGCAAGCCGCTTGCCATGTAAAAACATTCAGTCTGGAGAGGGTTGGCTGGTCTATTCACAAGTTGGTGGCCATATTGCCTGTTATAAATGGAAGAAACCTTACATTTCTCCGCATCGGCCGGCCTGATAATGATGGCGATAGACATCATACCTTTGCTTAAGTCTGCTGAATGGGCACGCTTGGCTGTTGGGCAAAATTCGCTTGTCTCTCCTCTTCCCGATGAAGGCGTTGAGGCAAGTTCAGCCGCTCCCCTAATCGCCTATGGTGTGGATCAAGCTAATAATGTGGCATTCCTACCCGCAACTGAGTCGAACCTACAGAGAATCAAGACGATCCGTGAGCAGTCATTCGCCGCATTGCGCCAACGGCTCGCCTATCTAGACTGGAATCATACTGACGGCGGCAATGGAGATGTCCTGATTTTTGCGGGCGATTTTAATGCCGCCGAATGCCTGTTACTCCCAGAGCGGATGCAGGAGGCTCATGCTTTGCTGGACTCGCCGAGGCTTTTGGCCTGTACGCCCAAGCGGGGAGTTCTGCTGGTATGCCGTTATCTGGCGGAAAATAAAGAAGCGACTGAGGCATTTCTCAATCTATGTCACGAAATTTATTACGGAGTGGATGACGA
Organism: Pseudomonas sp. SZ40; assembly: GCF_052958135.1. Lineage (NCBI taxonomy): Bacteria > Pseudomonadati > Pseudomonadota > Gammaproteobacteria > Pseudomonadales > Pseudomonadaceae > Pseudomonas > Pseudomonas sp. SZ40. The sequence continues at coordinate 10,881 of NZ_JBQWIF010000049.1, forward strand.
GTCCATTTCGCCCATTGTCTGGGGCGTATCCAAGGGACAGATCAAGGACAGGATGCAGATTGGCGAAGACTACCTCGACTACTTGAAGAGCAAGTACTCCCCCGAGGTTAGCCAGCCAAGTGAGGCTCTGGAGAAGGCTTCTGATGAACAAAAGATAAACGTGAGCGAAGTCCCGGTCGAGAAGACGATTTTATACTCTCCTGGGCAAATCGCCTTTATGACGCTGTTTGGCACTATCCTAGCCGGACTCTACGCCATATTCAGAAATTACCAGACCCAGGGTGCAGCATCGGCTGCTCGAATGACTCTGGTTGTCGGCAGTATTCTCGCTCCGTTGAGCATCTTTACGTTCATGACCCTTCCGGGTAGTGGATACGACAGGCTGTTCCCCATTCTGTCCGCCATTCTTGTGGGGGGGATGTGCAAACTCGTTCAGGGCCGCATGTTGAAAGAAGCTCAAGATAACGGTGCCAAGTTCCATAAGGTTGGCAACCAATGCTTTGTTATCGTTGTTTCGTTATTGGTCATGCTGCCGCTGGTTGCCATGCTGATCATGCTCGTGCCTTCGAGCTAAATGCGCTCTTAGTGGGGAATTGGAAACACGCTTTTCTTCGGCGTTAGTCGAATCGCTCTTAACAATCCGGAGTTAATCTAGGGGCACCATTGGTTGCTCTGGCGTAGGCCAGTTTCTGCCCATATAAACAATTTCTAAGCTGGCCGGCTGATGTAGCGCATGCGAATGCCGGCGCGACAGCGCCTTTACCGAACGCAAGTTCCAGCCCGGTACGGCGCCGGCCAGCAAGACGGCGCCGATCCATGGCACGCTCAGCACCGAGCAGATGAACGAGATCTTCGAGAATCCTCTCTTCGACCAGGCCACTGGCGATATCGACGATTATTTGATGGACATCATTCTGAAAAAAGCCGGATTCTCGCAGGACTTTATCGACAACCTGAAAACCGCACGGCGCTGGACGGACAAGTTCAACGATGTGCAGGATAAAGTCAGCGATTACCTGGAATTTCTGCCAAGGGCCGAAATGGAACTGAATATCGACGTGGAAGAGTATCTTCCCGACGATTTGCGCAAAAGGATCGAGGAGATCGGTAAGGACTTCGCTATTGATCTGGACATGAGGTGCGACGATGATTGACTTGAGTGAGTTCTTTCCGGCCGGAGTGGGCCTGAAAACGCCGGAGCGTAAGGTGTTGTATACCGATATCTTGAAAGTGACCGAGCATCACTTTGCCAATATGCCGGGCAGCTTTGCTCAGGCTTTTAAGCGCCTGTTCTTCCTGGGCGAGCTGGAAGGCTACGGCAATTTCGACGGTATGGAGGTGTTTTATATTTGTATGAGCTTGCCAGAGGCCAGTTTGAAGTATTATGTAAAGGTGCAGGAGCGTTTTGAGGGCTATGGTAATGGGCGTGCGGTTTATATGTTGCGAACCTACCTCGGGCGCTCTGTAAAAAGATACCCACTGCAGCGTGAACGGTGGGGATTGATACTGCGATCCATTGATGAGTATGAACAGAGTCACCCTGAAAAAGATAAGGCTTTGGATCTTGATTATCTGATGCTTTTCCTGAACTCTATATTTTCGGCTGTTTGTTTTAAAGGTGGGGCGCATTATTCTTTAGGTGTGGAGATATTTGAAAGATGTAATGCTGAGTTTTCTAATGCAATGCATTTTACAGCTGGTGAAAATTTTAGCTATGTAAGGGAAAACCTAAATATCTTATTTGAAGGAAGGGCGGAGCTTCCGGACGCTTATCTCGACCCTTGGTTCATCGAGTTCTGCCAACGCTATTTCGTGCGGCGCGACCTGAATCTGGCCTTTTTGCAGTTCTGCGACGAGGTATATCAGGCCATACCCGAGGGTCAGCGGATTCTTTGGCAAGGCGATAGACTTTTCGTACCTAGCCTTACCCAGTGATTTGTAGATCCCGCCAAGGAGAGTGTGAGCGATGGCGACCGCCTTTTATGTCTTGGTCTGCAGTTCGCGATATGAATTGTTGAGAAAAGTGGTTTTGAATTTGAGCCCTGATAAACCAGTGTTCATCGAGGATGTAGAGCCGGAGTGGCAGGCGCTTTATGACGCTCTGGAGTTCGCGCCCTGGCCAGCGGTGTTGAGATTTTTGAACGTGCGGACATTGTTGGTGGGGTGGAGTATTGACTTTGATCCTACGGTGTTGGCTTCTTTAGTTGAACCATTATTGGCAACGGGCGCTGAAGTGCCAATCGGTGCGGTTTGCCTTGAGCAGGAGGAAGTTTTCTTGGTGCAAACTTTGCCCGAAGTCTGCTTGATTTATACGCCGGTAAAACATGATTTCTCTGAGGACGCTGATTTGATCGTTTGGTTACGCCGCGAAGCACAACTGTTCTGACTGTATTGCACAATGGCGACTATCCATTCGGCCGGTGGTCGCAAAAGCAATGAATGCCATTGGCTATTGAACAGAAGTGAAGGCATTTGAAGGCGAAACACTGATCTACTGCAGGCGCTACTTCCTGCTGTTATGCCCCGGCTTCGTTTTCGAATACACCACACCGGCTTTTTTCTATAAGAAGGCTGGCTCGATTTATGAGGTGTATGAGGAATGGGCAGAGTATTTATCTGTGGTGGCGCGTATTGTTGGGCTTGATCTCGAAGATACTGCTGTCGAGAAGCGAATTGAAAGGGGCAAAGGCTTGGCCGAAACTGTCGCGGAACGAGCAGGTATATGTGCGGAGGATGATTGATGTCAGAGATTATTTGTCAGGTATATAAAGGCCTAGAGGATGCCCAGTCTCCAGAGCGGCGTGAGCTTTACAATCAGGTTTCCGAATTTTGTAAGCGATTCGTTGGGCGTTCGTCTAAAGATTTTGATTCGCGTCTGAAAACTCTTCATTTCACTGGTGAACTGGCTTTGCAGAAAGAAGGAGGCGAAGGTATGACGCCGGCCTTTGCCCCGTTGGTGCTGTGCCTCTGTGCGCCTCGTGTTAATGAAGAGGAATTTAAAGGATATTTTGACGGATTTGGTTCAAGGCATACGGTCGAGACTATTACTGATTTGATGGACTTTCCTATAAAGGTCGGAAAGCTCCAAGAATATTCACTGCTTTTGGACCGCTGGAGCATGATTGCGTATGTTCAGCGAATATATTTGGCAGCAGAAGATCAGGTGCAGCGTCGCTTGAAGGGCGTATTCTGGCTATTGGCATACGAAGGTAAATCTGCCGAAAGTTTGACCCCAGTTTTGTTTGCGGATATCGAAAAAAACTTTAACGCAGCTCTGCGTGAGCGTTACGCAGAGCAGTTTGATGATGGCGCTAGCAAATTTCTGTTCACGCTTTTCAGCGGCGCAGCGGAAGAACTGTCGGCCTACGAAGATCCTTGGTTTATTGAATTTTGCCGTAGGTTCTTTGGATGTGACTTCGCTCCGGAATTACAGGCATACTTCGGTAGCGTCTATGAGTCGGTCGGTGAAGCTGAGCGGATAACTTTTGATGGAAAGCGCATTCTACTGCCTGCTGCGTAACGAGGTGGCTTCAGCGTCCGCAAAGTTTGAGTTGAATTTTGGAGTGTATAAGCCTTTATTTGCGGAAGACGTTGCCACGCAGTGGAGGTCAATGTATCGGGCGCTGGAGCCTATCAATGACCCGGTTCTACTCCATCGACTGGATGAGCGTACTGTGCAAGCAGGATGTGGCGTTGAGCTTGATTACTCTCTTGTTTATAAGCTGATTGGGGCGCTAGAAGCTGCTGGATGTACTGTATTTTCCCCGTTGCTCTGGCTTGAATCTGGAGAGGTGTTGCGCATCATTAGCCTTGATCATGAGGGTTGGCGTTTGGCGCCAACCTTTGTCGATGGGGAGGAGCAAATTTTTGACGATGAGGCACTGCTTCTGTTCATGCTAGATCTTGATGGCCAAGTTGCTCAGATCTCTGGCTAGGCACTTCAAGGGCAGGAAACCCATGTGCGTATTGGACTATCTGTCTCCGCTCCCTGCGCACTCCCGCACGAATTATTCCCTTGACCTGTGATTTAATTGCCATCTTATAGCTAGTATCAGTCTGGCACTGCCGCCGGGCTTTCTGGCCGGTGATCCCGTCGCTGTCACACATGGATTGTGCAATGTCGGCTTCCACTTCCCTTGATGCGCCTGATGCCTCCGCTGAACCGGTTGCGTTATGTCGCCTGCCGTTCGCCTTTGCCAAGCGCCATAGGTGTTGTTGTAACTCGAAATCAATAGCCCCCAAGGCGACTCAGCAGAATGAAGTGGTGACGGAAGCGTCGCGTGATGAGCAGAGACACGTTCGAGGGGCGGATGCGACTGAAGCAACCCTTTTGTATTCGCCTGGGCAAATCGCTTTTATGACGTTATTCGGCACTCCACTGGCGGGTTTCTATGGCATTTTCAGAAACTACAGCCGCCTCGGCGCTTTATCAAAGGCACGAGGTACTGTAGTCACAAGTTGCTTTATCATTCCGCTGATGATTCTTTCTTTCCTTACACTCCCTGGGAGTGCATACGACAAGATGTTTCCTGTCTTCTCTGTCGTTCTGCTGGGTGGGGTTTGCAAGCTTACTCAAGGTCGCATGCTTGAAGATGCTCAAATGAAAGGAGCTAGATATCATAAGATCTGGAATCAATGCTTGGTCATATTTTTCTTTATTGCTCATGTTGTTGGTGGTATCAGCTCTTGCCCTTTTAGTGCTGTTTCGCTAAAGCGTTTACAGGATGAGGTTTGTTTATGCTTCCCTGGTTGATAACTCTCTATTGGTACACGCCGGCAACGTTATCTTCAATGGATAGAATTTATGCACTTGTGTTTGTTATTGATAAGGAAATGGGCTTGCTGAGCTTCTTGGTGGAAAGTAATTTGGCTGCCTTTTTAGTGAGGCTTATAGGGGTGGGCCGAATTATCTAAGTGTCGAAGTGCACGAATATACTTAATGATTTCGAGTTGCCAGATTAACTTTAAAGCTATTGTGAGTTACCATGATGAAGGAATCTGATTTTTCAAGAAGTGAGTCGCCTTTCAAACGGTTTAAAAAACTTTGGAAAGCGGATGACCCCGAATGGGTTAAGGAAAGAAAAGAGCAGTGGCGGCTGCTGAAGAAAGAGCTGCAATTTACTGCTTCGCAACAGAAAACATTCTCTCATTTTTTTGTCTATGGCGAGGCTATGCCTGCTGTCGATTCTGGCGTGGCACTTAATAGTGCCGGATTAAGTGGGTGCGATAGGTTGTTCATGACGCCCTACTCAACGGCAGAAGAAGTGTCTGGATTATTTAATGAGCTTTCTCGAGGACAGCAACTGCAAGTGCTGATTGCATTTTTGCGTAAAGCAAGAGATATAAGCTGTCTTCCTGATCGACATGAGAAAGTGCGTTTTTTTGTTGAGGGCGTTTACTTGCCTGTCGTGCTACATAGTGAGCTGAGCCGTGATTTAAATGATGTCTATGTGAATACTATCTACAGGTTTATGTATGATGCGCGGCGGCGCCTAACGAGCTCGGATGAAGAAAGAGATTTTTACGTTCTGTATGCGGTGCAATTGTTTAATGAATTGCTAATCAAGGTGCGGGATCCGGAATCGATAAAAGATGATATTCAGGAAGTCATGGATGATCTGTTGGTAACGGTCTTGCGGAGTCAGGCCTCTAGCCTAAGTGAGTCAAAAAGATTACTTGTCGAAAGGCTTCGGGAGTTGTTCTATTCGACTGAAGCTGCACCTTGGTTGAAGAGCAGTATCTCGCGTTTTAAGGAGTAGCTTTTTTCTTGGAATATCATGGTTGGCATTGTTGCGGCAGATGCCGAAACTATTGCGATGTTGAACTGTTTTCTGATGCGAGATACGCGCCCTGATTTCCCTGAGGATTTTTCCCCTGAGTGGGACGATCTCTTTCAGTTGACGCAGGACTTTGATTTCCCGCAAGACATGCTATGCCGAGGTTTGACGGCTGTAATTAGCTGGCATGATAGCGATGTGAGTCTGAGCCAAGTTGGCCGCTGGGCTCGAAACTACCAAAAGTTTAAATGTTTGGTTGTCTATGTAGAGGGTGATGAAGCGGCTGAGGAAGAGCCATTTCATGGAGACTTTTATCATTATGGGAGTCGAGGGTTTGAACGAGTTACGTCAGCTAGGCGAGATTCCATTTGCTCTGATGAGGAGCATGCAAGGATAGTTGAGGATTTGTTTGTTTTTTTGAGTTGAATTTTCTTTGTTATACATCGGGGTTGGCTTGTTCTACATTTATGACTATTGCATCTATAAGTCTCGGCTGCTGAACCTGCCAAGCTGCTCGATGAGCGTGAAATCCTTCATTTACTTGGGCAAGCTGCTAGCTAAGGGCTGTGCGAGCCGCTACGAGCTATCTCTAGGTCGTAATGGCCCCGTTAGCGGCGATGGGCAATGTGCATTGATCGACCTATTCGCACCCCAACCTGTGATTTAATTGCCATCCAATAGCCAGCACCCGCCTGGCGCTGCCTGCCGGGCTTTCGGACCCGCGATCTCGTCGCTGTTTACACATGGATTGTGCGATGTCGGTTTCCCCTTCTTTCGATGCGCCTGATGCCTCCGCTGAACCGGTTGCGTTACGTCGCCTGCCGTTCGCCTTTGCCAAACGCCACGGGGTGTTGTTGCACCTAGGCGCAGAGGGGGCGCGTGTGGTTTATCGTCCGGGAGCGTCATTGCCGGCGGTGGGGGAGGCGTTGCGTTTTGCAGGGTTGCCGCTGGATGTGGCAGAAGTGGATATCGCTACCTTCGACCAGGCGTTGAGCGAGGCCTATCAGCAGGACTCTTCCGCTGCCATGCAGATGGTGGAGGGCTTGGGTGATGACATGGATCTGGCCAGCCTCGCGGAGCGTTTGCCGGAAACCGAAGACCTGATGGAGCAGGAGGACGATGCGCCGATCATCCGTTTGATCAACGCCATCCTCTCCGAAGCAGTGAAGGAAAACGCCTCGGACATCCATGTGGAGACCTTCGAGAAGCGTCTGGTAGTACGCTTCCGTATTGACGGCATTCTGCGCGAGATGGTGCAGCCGCGTCGCGAGTTGGCCGGTTTGCTGGTGTCGCGGATCAAGGTGATGGCCAAGCTGGATATCGCCGAGAAGCGCGTGCCGCAGGATGGACGCATTTCACTGCGGGTCGGCGGCCGTGAGGTGGATGTGCGGGTGTCGACACTGCCGTCAGCTAATGGCGAGCGGGTGGTGTTGCGCCTGCTGGATAAACAGGCAGGGCGCCTGACCCTTACCCATCTCGGTATGAGCCCGCGCGATCAACGCTTGATGGAGGAGGTGGTGCGCAAGCCCCACGGCATCATCCTGGTGACCGGCCCCACCGGCTCGGGTAAGACCACCACCCTGTACGCCAGCCTGGTGAGCCTGAACAACGGCACACGCAACATCCTCACCGTGGAAGACCCTATCGAATACCACCTGGAAGGCATCGGCCAGACCCAGGTGAACGCCAAGGTGGACATGACCTTCGCCCGTGGCCTGCGAGCGATCCTGCGTCAGGATCCGGACGTGGTGATGGTCGGCGAGATCCGTGATAGGGAAACCGCCGAGATCGCGGTGCAGGCTTCGCTCACCGGCCACTTGGTGCTCTCTACCCTGCACACCAACTCGGCCATCGGTGCCATCACCCGCCTGGTGGATATGGGTATCGAACCGTTCCTGCTGTCATCCTCGTTGCTCGGTGTACTGGCCCAGCGCCTGGTGCGCACGCTGTGCCCGGTGTGCAAGGTGCCGTATCAAGCCGACGCCGCGGAGTGCGCGCTGCTTGGCATCGACCCGGCTACTACGCCTACCCTCTACCACGCCAAGGGCTGCAGCGAATGCAACCAGATAGGCTACCGCGGTCGTACCGGCATCTATGAGCTGGTGGTCTTCGATGACTATATGCGCACCCTGGTCCATAACGCCGCTTCCGAGCAGGAAATGACCCGCTATGCCCGCACCAGCGGCCCCAGCATCCGCGATGACGGCCGGCGCAACGTACTGGCCGGGGTGACTACGGTGGAAGAAGTGTTGCGTGTGAGCCGCGAGGAATAATGGCTGCCTTCGAATACATCGCCCTCGACAGCCGGGGCCAGCAGCGCAAAGGCGTGATGGAGGGCGACAGCGCCCGACAGGTGCGTCAGTTGCTGCGCGATAAACAGCTGGCGCCGCTGGATGTAAAACCTACTCGCAGCCACAAGGAGCACAGCGCCGAGGTTGGCTGGAGTTTTCAGCGCGGCCTGTCGGCGTCCGATCTGGCCTTGCTGACGCGGCAGATGGCGACCTTGGTGCAGGCCGCCATGCCCATCGAGGAAGCCCTGCTGGCAGTCGCCGAACAGAGTGAAACGCCGCGGGTGAAGGCGATGATGCTGGCGGTGCGCTCCCGCGTGCTGGAGGGCAACAGCCTGGCCAACAGCCTCAAGGAATACCCTTCTGCATTCCCTGATTTGTACCGCGCTACCGTGGCGGCGGGCGAGCATGCCGGGCACCTGTCGCTGGTGCTGGAGCAGTTGGCCGATTACACCGAGCAGCGCCAGCAGTCCCGGCAGCGTGTGCAACTGGCGTTGCTGTACCCGCTGATCCTGATGGCCACCTCGCTCATCATCGTCGGCTTTCTGCTCGGCTACGTGGTGCCGGATGTGGTCAAGGTGTTCCTCGACTCCGGGCAGCGGCTGCCGGCATTGACCCGTGGCCTGATTGCCGCCAGCGATCTGGTGAAGAACTGGGGCTGGCTGTTTCTGGTCGGCGCCGTGGCCGGCACCGTGATGGCCCGCGCCGCACTGCGCCGGGACGCTACGCGCCTGCGTTGGCATATCGTGCTGCTGCGCCTGCCGGTGATCGGTCGCCTGGCGCGGGCAACCGATACTGCCCGGTTCGCTTCGACCCTGGCCATTCTCACGCGTAGCGGTGTACCGCTGGTGGATGCGCTGGGTATTTCGTCTCAGGTGATCACCAACCGTTCCATTCGCGCCAAGGTGCAGGTGGCTGCGCAGAAGGTACGCGAGGGCGGCAGCCTGACCCGCAGCCTGGAGCAGACCAACGAATTCCCGCCGATGATGCGACACATGATCGCCAGCGGCGAGAAGTCCGGCGAACTCGACCAGATGCTCGCGCGCACCGCGCGCAACCAGGAAAACGACCTGGCCGCACGCATCGCCATGCTGGTCGGGCTGTTCGAACCGTTGATGCTGGTATTCATGGGCGCGGTGGTGCTGGTGATCGTGCTGGCCATCCTGCTGCCGATTCTTTCTCTTAACCAACTCGTGGGGTGACACGTGAACAAAGGATTCAAGCAAGCGGGCTTTACGCTGATCGAAATCATGGTGGTGGTGGTCATCCTCGGCATCCTCGCCGCGCTGATCGTCCCGCAGGTGATGAGCCGTCCGGACCAGGCCAAGATCACCGTCGCCAGCGGTGACGTCAAAGCGATCTCTGCCGCGTTGAACATGTACAAGCTCGACAACTTCGCCTACCCGAGCACCCAGCAGGGGCTAGAAGCCCTGGTGAAAAAGCCCAGCGGCAATCCGGCACCGAAGAACTGGAACAAGGACGGCTACCTCGCACGCCTGCCGGTCGACCCGTGGGGCAACGCCTACCAGTACCTGGCCCCGGGCACCAAAGGCCCGTTCGACCTTTACTCGCTGGGTGCCGATGGCAAAGAAGGCGGCACCGACAGTGACGCCGATATCGGCAACTGGGAAAACTGAGCATCCATGCGCCAGGCCCGCGGCTTTACCCTGATCGAGTTGCTGGTGGTGCTGGTCATCATTGGCACCATGGTCAGCCTGGCGGTGTTGTCCATTGGCAGCAGCAGCGGTAGTCGCGAATTGCGTAACGAAGCCGAGCGCCTGGCCGCGCTGATCGGCGTGCTGGCCGATGAAGCCGTGCTGGATGGCCAGGAGTACGGCCTGCGGGTCACGTCCGAGGGCTACCAGGTGCTGAGCTACGACAACCTATCCGGTACCTGGAGCGAGGCCGACAGCCAGAAGACGCACCGTACTCCGGCCAGCCTGCGCCTGACGCTGGAGCTGGATGGCGAGGCACTCAAGTTGCCCGAGCCTGACGTTCAGGACGATCAGCCCGGCCTGACCAGCAACCGCGATGAAAAGAAAGAACCACTGGTGCCGCAGTTGCTGATTCTCTCCAGCGGCGAGCTGTCGCCGTTCCGCCTGCGCCTCGAAGAGCGCCGCGCAGGCGGCAATGCCTATGCCTTGGCGAGTGACGGCTATCAGTTGCCCAGCGCCAGCATGGACGACCGGCCATGAGTCGTCAGCACGGTTTTACCCTGCTTGAAGTGCTGGTCGCCTTGGCGATTTTCGCCACTGTCGCCGCCTCGGTGCTGACCGCCAGCAGCCGCAGCCTGATCGTTGCCCAGCAACTGGAGGCCAAGACCCTGGCTGGTTGGATCGCCGAGAACCGCGTGGCCGAGCTGCAATTGAAATTCCCCACACCCGGCGAAGGCCGTGAAGACAAAAGCCTCGAGTACGGCGGGCGCGAGTGGGAAACCCACAGTGAAATAGAGAGCACCAGTGACAAGGGCATGCGCCGTGTCACCGTTTGGGTGGCTCCCAAGCCCGAGCGGGGCAGCAGCGGCCCGGTCAAAGAGCGCTCGGTGCACAGCCTGACCGGTTTTCTCGCGGTGCGTGGCTGATGCGCCGTCAGCGTGGCTTCACCCTGCTGGAAGTGATGATCGCCGTGGCGATTTTTTCCCTGCTGGCCATGGGCACCTACCGCATGCTTTCCACCGTGCTGAAGACCGACGAAGTGACCCGCCAGCACGAGCGCGATCTGCGCGAACTGAGCCGTGCCTTCGCCTCGCTGGACCGCGACGTCAACCAGGCCCTCAACCGCAGCGTGCGCGATGCCTATGGCGACGAGCGCGCCACCTTGCTGGGCGAACTGGGCGCCAGCGATGGCAACGCGGCGCTGGAGTTCAGCCGCAATGGCTGGCGCAATCCTCTGGGTGGTGCGCGAGCCCAGGTGCAGCGAGTGCGCTGGCGCCTGGCTGGCGAAACGCTGGAGCGCCTGTATTGGAATGTGCTCGACCAGGCTGTCGATAGCCAGCCACGGGCGCAGAAGGTGCTCGCCGGTGTGCAGTCGATGAATCTGCGTTTCCTAGACGAACAGGGCCAGTGGCAGGAACAGTGGCCGCCGAGCCAGGGCAATTTCAGCGCGGAAGATGCGAAAAAGCGCATGCCCCTGGCGCTCGAGGTGAAGATCGAGCACCGTCACTATGGCGAGCTCAGCCGCCTGTATCGCCTGCCGGAGCCGGCCATGGAGGAAGCCGACAACGAGGAGCCGCAGCCCGATGCCGAGCAGCCGGGCGATAAGGAGCCGGACGGCACGGCGCCGGTCGAGAAGCCGGCCGATGGCGAAAGTGCCGTCGGCGAGAACGGAGCCGCGCAGTGAATCGGCAGCGCGGCGTAGCCCTGATTACCGTATTGCTGGTGGTGACCATCGTCACTCTGGTGTGTGCTGGCCTGATCGCCCGCCAGCAACTGTCGATTCGCAATGCAGGCAATCAATTGGCGATCAGCCAGGCCTGGCAATACGCCCTGGGCGGTGAGGCGCTTGGGCAGGCGGTGCTGCTGCGCGACCTGAAGGCGCCGGGCGTCGACCCTCGCGCCACCATCGACCATCCTCTGGAAGCTTGGGCCAAGCCGCTGCCGGTTTTCCCCATCGACGGTGGCGAAATAGGTGTCGCCATCGAGGACCTTGCCGGGCGCTTCAATCTCAACAGCCTGGTGCAGGACGAGCGCCGCAATGACCTGGCGGTAAAACGCTTCCAGCGCCTGTTGCTGCGTCTGAAAATCGACGAGCCCTATGCCGAGCGGCTGGTGGACTGGCTCGACAAGGACCAGGAGCCCACTGGTGAGTACGGTGCAGAAGACAACCAGTACCTGCTGATGCAACCGCCCTATCGCACGGCAGGCCATGAGATGCAGGACATCTCCGAACTGCGCCTGCTGCTGGGCATGACCGAGCAGAATTACCGCCGCTTGCTACCTTACGTCGCGGTGTTGCCAGGCAAGGTGCCGCTCAACGTCAACACCGCCAGCGCCATGGTGCTATCCAGCCTGGGCGACAGCCTGGATCCTGCATCGGCACAGAGCCTGCTCGCCGGGCGGGGCCGTGAAGGCTACAAGGAACTGCGCAGCTTCCTCGACCAGCCAGCCCTGGCTGGCACCGGGGTGACGGCCGCCGGCCTGGGAGTGGGCAGCGCCTATTACCAGGTGCGCAGCGAAGTACGTCTGGGCGATCGTCGCCTGGTATTGCTCAGTACCCTGCAGCGCGACCCCAAGGGCGTGGTGCGCGTGCTGCGCCGAGACACAGGTCAGCCGGGCTACTTGAGCCCGGTAGCCGAGCAATCTGGAGAATGACCATGGACTGCCTTTTCTTGCCCGCTGCCGGTGGCAGCGAATTGGGCGAGCAGAGCCTGTTGTATTGGCAGCGCGAGCATGGCGACGGCCAATGGCTGTCCGCAGCGGAATGCGCGCAGAGCCTCGAAGGGCGGCCGGTAGCGCTGGTACTGCCGATGGAAGTGGCCAGTACCTTTCTGATCGGCCTGCCTACGCAAAAGGCACGCTGGATGCGCCAGGCACTGCCGTACGCCGTGGAAGAGCTACTGGCCGAAGAGGTCGAACTCTTTCACCTGGCCCTTGGTGAAATGACCGGCGATGGCCGTTACCGGGTATTTGCGATACGTCGTGCCCTGCTCGGTGGCTGGCTGGATGATCTGCAGGCGCTGCAACTGAACATCGCCGCCATCTACCTGGACGCCGACCTGCTGCCCCGTGACGGTGAGCAGGCCCTGCAGTTGGGCGAGCGCGTGTTGCTCGGGGGTGAACTGGAAGCGCGCCTGGCCATCACGCTCGAGCGCTGGCCACAGATTCGCAATTTCTGCGGCACTCTGGTGCAGCCCAGCACCTGCGATTCGCCCTATCAGTTTTTGGCCCAGGGGCGTGGCAATGCGGTCGACCTGGCGCAGGGTGAGTTCGCCCCGCGCAGCGACAACAAGGCCTGGACGGTCTGGCGGCCGTTCGCTGCCGTGCTGGGGCTGTGGGTGGTGTGCTATGTCGGCTTCTGCGTGGTTCAGGCCTGGCAATTGGAGCGCCGTGGCGATGCCTTCAACGCCGCCAGTGTGGCGCTGTACAAGGAGCTGTTCCCCGAGGACCAGCGCATCGTCAACCTCCGGGCACAGTTTGCCGAGCACCTGAACCAGGGCCAGCGAAGCGAAGGTGGGTTCATCAGCATGCTGGAGCAGGCCTCCGCTGCCATTGCCGAGGCCAAGTCGCCGCTGTCGGTGGTGCAGGTGGATTACAGCCAAGTGCGTGGCGATCTGGCCTTGCAGGTACGGGCCAAGGATTTCGCAGCGCTTGAACAATTGCGCCAGCGCCTGGTGGAAGGGGGGCTGAAGGTGCAGCTGGGCTCGGCCAGTCGTGAAGAACAGGGCATTACCGCCCGTGTAGTGCTGGGAGGTGGCGCATGAAGGCCCTGACTTTGTGGAAAGAAGAGGCTCTGGCGCAACTGCGGCAATCGCCCCTGGTCCAGCGCTGGCAGCACCTGCCCAGCCGTGAGCGCCTTGCACTGACTGTGCTGGCCGGGTTTCTGGCCCTGGTACTGCTCTATGTGGTGGTCTGGCAGCCGGTCGTCAAACGCCTCGACCGAGCCCGCGAGTATTACCAGAGCCAGCAGGTGCTCTACACCTACATCCAGGAGAACGCCTCCAGGGTTCGCGGAGCGGGTGCCGCCAAAGTGACGCTCGAGCCCGAACAGTTGCAAGGCCTGGTGACCGCCACTGCCCAGCAGCGTGGCTTGCCACTGGAGCGCCTGGACAACGACGGCAGCGGGCTGTTGATCTCCATGGCCAAGGTGCCGTTCGAGCCGCTGCTGCTGTGGCTCAGCGAACTGCAAGGCAAAGGGGTACGCCTGAGTGACGTCAACCTCGACCGTGCCGACACCGGCAAGGTGGACGCCAGGGTGACCTTGCAGGCAGGGCCGTGATGCAGCCGCTGCGCGTTGGCACCGCTCCGGCTCGGCAGCCCGGCTGGTAGCAGCCGAGCGGCCGGGCCGGACTACCCGCGCAGCTCAGGTCTGCCGACGCACCTCGCGCATCGCTGCCTTGTGCGCGGCCCTGACCAAGTCGCAGGCATCTTCGGTGAGCAGGTAGGCGGCTTCGCTGAGGTTCTGCACGTCGATGGCGTCTGCCTGGGTGATCTTCATGGCGGCGAGGCTGTGCAGCAGGCCGCGTACGGCGTTCAGGCGTTGCGTGGCGCTTTCCTGCAGGTCGAGGTAGGAGTTGTTGGTGTCGATCAGCAGCACCGGTGTGGTGGTTGGGTTGCTGGACAGGGGGAGAAGGTCAGTCATGGTGCTGGCCTCCGTTCTGGTATTCGGTGGGGAATGTGCATTCGTCATGGGTGTAGCTCCTAGAGTTGAGGAGCCGCCAACATCACTTCCACATGATGGGTGGCGGCTGTACACAGGTGTGGAAGACCGGAACTCTAGGAATCCGGCGCACCCGAAGGCGCCCTGCGCACAGCCACCATAAAACGAAACGGCGGGCACAAAAAAAGCGCCTGCTTTCGGTACGATGGCGCTTGTGCGCCTAGAGTTGGTCGGGCTTCCACACCCGGTCACTGATTTTGCAGCGACGCACCGACTATAGGCCCGCGGAGCTGGCCTGGCAACGTCAGCTGAAGCCTGCCCTGCCATGAATAGACGCCAGGTTCGAGCGGCGGCATTGGAGAAGCGAGAACCCCAGAAACGACAAAGCCCGCACTTGGCGGGCTTTGCGGGGTGTTCCCTGAGCATCCGTGTTGGATGGAGGGTAACAACGATCTGGCGCACCAGGCGGGATTCGAACCCACGACCCCTGCCTTCGGAGGGCAGTACTCTATCCAGCTGAGCTACTGGTGCGTTGCGGGGCGCAATCATACGCATGTCGCTGGCGTGCGTCCATGCTGCTGGTGGGGCTCGTCTGGCGGGTGGGGAAGGCGGGCTTCGGCTATAAAGAGGGGCGGTGCGAATGCCGATGATCGGCTGGGTTGTTAATTTTCTCGAACGGCCTATTGCCCTTTAACCCTGCTGATCTTAGGATCTGTTTGATATTTCAAACGGTGCATGTGGTTACGCTGAACTCTGGGCGTTACACCCCGTTCGAACGGCCAGGCAGTGGCTAATCTGTCGCTCTACCCATACCTGGGTTCGCTCCCAGCTTCTTTCGTCATCTTCTGGTGCCGTGGTGCCAGGATAGAGGAGACCGCCATGCAACTGAAAGACGCTCAACTGTTCCGCCAGCAGGCTTTCGTCAACGGTGCCTGGGCTGATGCCGACAGCGGCCAGACCATCAAGGTGACCAACCCGGCCACCGGTGACGTGATCGGTACCGTGCCGAAGATGGGTGCGGCCGAGACTCGCCGTGCCATCGAGGCGGCCGACAAGGCGCTGCCGGCCTGGCGTGCTCTGACTGCCAAGGAGCGTTCCGCCAAGCTGCGTCGCTGGTATGAGCTGATGCTGGAGAACCAGGACGACCTGGCGCGCCTGATGACCATCGAGCAGGGCAAGCCACTGGCCGAGGCCAAGGGCGAAATCGCCTACGCAGCGTCCTTCATCGAGTGGTTCGCCGAAGAAGCCAAGCGCGTCTATGGCGACACCATCCCGGGGCACCAGGCCGACAAGCGCCTGATCGTCATCAAGCAGCCGATCGGCGTTACCGCGGCCATCACGCCGTGGAACTTCCCGGCCGCGATGATCACCCGCAAGGCCGGCCCTGCGCTGGCCGCTGGTTGCACCATGGTGCTCAAGCCGGCTTCGCAGACGCCGTACTCCGCTCTGGCTCTGGCCGAGCTGGCCACCCGTGCCGGTATCCCGGCTGGCGTGTTCAGCGTGGTGACCGGCAGCGCTGGCGACATCGGCAGCGAGCTGACCGGCAACCCGATCGTACGCAAGCTGTCGTTCACCGGCTCCACCGAAATCGGTCGCCAGCTGATGGCCGAGTGCGCCCAAGACATCAAGAAGGTGTCGCTGGAGCTGGGTGGCAACGCGCCCTTCATCGTGTTCGACGATGCTGACCTGGACAAGGCCATCGAAGGCGCGATCATCTCCAAGTACCGCAACAACGGCCAGACCTGCGTGTGCGCCAACCGCATCTACGTGCAGGACGGCGTCTACGATGCCTTCGCCGAGAAGCTCAAGGTCGCGGTCGAGAAGCTGAAGATCGGCAACGGTCTGGAAGACGGCACCACCACTGGCCCGCTGATCGACGAGAAGGCCGTGGCCAAGGTCAAGGAGCACATCGAGGACGCCGTTTCCAAAGGCGCCAAGATCCTCTCCGGCGGCAAGGCCCACGCTCTGGGTGGCACCTTCTTCGAGCCGACCATTCTGGCCGACGTACCGAAGAATGCGCTGGTCTCCAAGGACGAAACCTTCGGCCCGCTGGCGCCGCTGTTCCGTTTCAAGGATGAAGCCGAAGTGATCGCCATGGCCAACGACACCGAGTTCGGTCTGGCTTCCTACTTCTACGCCCGTGACCTGAGCCGCGTGTTCCGTGTGGCCGAGGCGCTGGAATACGGTATGGTCGGCATCAACACTGGCCTGATTTCCAACGAAGTGGCGCCGTTCGGCGGCATCAAGGCCTCGGGCCTGGGCCGTGAAGGTTCCAAGTACGGCATCGAGGATTACCTGGAAATCAAGTACCTCTGCCTGAGCATCTAGGTAGTCGCTACTGCGCTTCGGTGATGCTGCGTTGGCGGGGCCGGGAAAAATGCTCATTGGCAACAGCCAACTCCGCTTTTTCCCGGCCCCGCCGCCTTGCCTGACCTTCGCTCGCTACGCTCCGATAGTGCGTGAAAGCAAAAATAGTCCCTGTGATCGGGGCGAGTGTTGCAGTCGATCATCGTATGCTGCGACGGCGCTGACCCGGTCATTTCATCCTTGAACCACACCGACGATGAGCGGTGAATGAGGAAGCCATGAGCAAGACCAACGAATCCCTGCTGCAACGCCGCCAAGCCGCCGTACCGCGTGGCGTCGGCCAGATCCACCCGATTGTCGCCGAGCGCGCCGAGAACGCCACCGTGTGGGACGTCGAAGGCCGTGAGTACATCGACTTCGCCGGCGGTATCGCCGTACTGAACACCGGCCACCTGCACCCGAAAGTGGTCGCCGCCGTTCAGGAACAGCTGACCAAGCTGACCCACACCTGCTTCCAGGTGCTGGCGTACGAACCCTACATCGAGCTGTGCGAAGAAATCGCCAAGCGCGTACCGGGCGACTTCGCCAAGAAGACCCTGCTGGTCACCTCGGGCTCCGAAGCCGTCGAGAACGCCGTGAAGATCGCCCGTGCCGCTACTGGCCGTGCTGGCGTGATCGCCTTCACCGGCGCCTACCACGGCCGCACCATGATGACCCTGTCGCTGACCGGCAAGGTGGCGCCGTACTCCGCCGGCATGGGCCTGATGCCTGCCGGTGTGTACCGCGCCATCGCGCCGTGCGAGCTGCATGGCGTCAGCGAAGACGAGTCCATCGCCAGCATCGAGCGCATCTTCAAGAACGATGCCCAGCCTCAGGACATCGCCGCGATCATCATCGAGCCGGTGCAGGGCGAAGGGGGCTTCTACGTCAACTCGCCAGCCTTCATGCAGCGCTTGCGTGCCCTGTGCGACCAGCACGGCATTCTGCTGATCGCTGACGAAGTGCAGACCGGCGCTGGCCGTACCGGTACTTTCTTCGCCACCGAGCAACTGGGCGTCGTGCCGGACCTGACCACCTTCGCCAAATCCGTCGGCGGCGGCTTCCCGATCTCCGGCGTCAGCGGCAAGGCCGAGATCATGGACAAGATCGCTCCCGGTGGCCTGGGCGGCACCTATGCCGGTAGCCCGATCGCCTGCGCCGCGGCCCTGGCCGTGCTGAAGGTGTTCGACGAAGAGAAGCTGCTGGATCGTTCCAACGCCGTGGGCGAGAAGCTCAAGGCCGGCCTGCGCGACATCGCTGCCAAGCACAAGGTGATCGGTGACGTACGTGGCCTGGGTTCGATGATCGCCATCGAGCTGTTCGAAGGCGGCGACCACAGCAAACCGGCTGCCGAGCTGACGGGCAAGATCGTCGCCAAGGCGCGCGACAAGGGCCTGATCCTGTTGTCGTGCGGCACCTACTACAACGTGGTGCGCTTCCTGATGCCGGTCACCATCCCGGACGCCCAGCTGGAAAAAGGCATCGCCATCGTTGCCGAGTGCTTCGACGAACTGGCTTAAGCCACGCCGTTGAAAAGGACCCGCTTCGGCGGGTCTTTTTTTGCCTGCGTTTGCCTGCGTTTGCCTGTCGGGCTGCGGCAGAGCGCTCGCTGACCTGTCTATACTGAGCCTCTTACACCTATGTGAAGAGGTTCATGGATGTCTGCAGCGGCCAGCGCACCGGAAGTTCTCATCGCCGATACCGATCCGTGGACGGCCGATCTGCTCGAGCAACTGGTGCTCGACGTGCGCTGCGACGCCGTGGTGATCCGTGTCAGCGATGGCCAGGCGGCCATGGCACGCTGCAAGCGACGTTTGCCGGAACTGGTGATCGCCGACAGCGAGCTGCCGGGTGTCGATGGCCTGGAGTTGCTGCGCCAGTTGCGCCGCCACCCGCGTACTCCGGCGTTGCCGTTCATCCTCATCAGCGGCCGCCTGGATGCCAACAGCGTGCGCGCCGCCAAGCCGCTGGCACCCACCGCCTATCTGGCCAAACCCTTCAACGCCGAAGCACTGCGCCAGCGCCTGGCTGGGCTGTTGCTCAGCGAGGGCGAGGAGCTGCTGTGCCCGATTCGGCCGCTGCTGGTGAACCGTCTCGAAGATTACCTGGACGCCATGCGCGAAGAAGGGCAGGGCGCGCCGCTATTGGCCTCGGTGCGTGACTCGGTCAGCCAGTACCTGAACAGCAGCGAGCCGAGCCTGCGTGAGCTGGAGCAGGTGTTCACCCGTGACCCGCAGATCACCGCCTGCCTGATCGCCGCCGCCAACAGTGCCGCTCACCACAACGGCTCCCCCTGTCAGACCCTGGCCCAGGCCCTGCCGCGCCTGGGGGTGGCACGCACCCTGAATCTGGTGCTGGGGCTTTCCGTGCAGCGCAACGCCCGGCTCAGTGACCCGCGCCTGGCCGAGCAGGGCGTGCGCACCTGGGCCGCAGCCCAGCGCAGTGCCGAGGTCGCTCACTGGCTGGCCTGCGAACTGTCGCTGGATGCCGAGCTCTGCTACACCGCCGGCCTGTTGCACAACATCGGCGAGCTGGCACTGTTGCGCTGCATGCAGGACTGGCAGGACGCTGGCGGCAGCCTCAGTGATGAGGAAATCGAACAGGCCATCCGCCTGCGCGCCGCCAGTTTCGGCTCGGCGCTGCGTATCCGCTGGCGCCTGCCGTTCGGGCTGCGCGAGCTGGTGGCGGCCTATTACAGCCTCAACAGTGGGGTGTTTTCCCGCGAAGCGCTGGTGCTCAACCTCGCCGGGCATGTGGTCGCGCTCGATGCGTCGCAAAGCCCCAGCGAGCTGCGCGAGGCCCGCTGCGTGCGCCTGTTGCGCCTCGACCCCGGGGTGCTCGAGCGGCTGCCTGCCCAGGCATCCGCCGCATGATTTCGGCATAAATCGCGCTGTAAAAATGTGTCGAAAGCCTGCCCCAAGCGTCTGTTCTCTTGCTCGAAACGGCTCGCTGCCGCCATGCTCGGGGAGCGCCGGATCATTCCGGGCGCGTTTCGGTCAAAGCTCGCTCTGCTTTTCGCAGCGCGGCTTGTCGCTCTGCTCAGGCTCACAAGGATATCGGTGTAGATGACTGACTACGATCTGTTGCTGGTAGGCGCAGGCCCGGCCCATCTCGGGGTTCTGCGGCGCTGGGCGCTGATCGAGCGGCCGGTGGGTCGCATCGCCCTGGTGGCCAGCGCCGCGCACACCTGGTACGCCGGCATGTTGCCGGGGCTGGTAGCGGGGCGTTACAGCGCCGAGGACTGCCAGATCGGCCTGGCCGCGCTGTGCCAGGCTGCCCAGGTCGAACTGATCGTCGCGCCGGTGGCTGCTCTGGATGCCGCCACGCGGCAACTTAGCCTGGGCGATGGCCGCGTGCTGCAGGGCAACTGGCTGTCGCTGAATGCCGGCGACCGGGTCGCCTGCCCGCCCCGCGAGGGCGACGCGATGGATGTGCTGGCGGTGAAGCCGGTGGACAGCTTCATCGCTGGCTGGCAGGCCTGGCAGCGCGAGCCTCAGCCTCTGGCGATTCTCGGTGGCGGCGTGGCCGGGGTGGAAATGGCCCTGGCACTGGCCGATCAGGTACCGCAGCTGGCGCTGTTTTGCGGCGAGCCGCTGCTGGCTGGCCACTGTGCCGGGTTGCGGATGCGCGCCTGGGGCCATCTGCGCATGCGCCGGGTGCAGGTGCGCGAGCATTGTCCGATCAGCCGCATCGACGGTGATTGCCTGATCAGCGGCGACGCGGCGGTGTGGCGTGGCGGTCGGCTGCTGCTGGCCAGCGGCGCCCAGGCATTCCCGTGGATCGCCGACAGCGGCCTGAGCTGCGATGGCGATGGTTTCGTGCACACCGCGCCGACCCTGCAGAGCCATTCCCATCCGCAGATTTTCGCCGTGGGTGATTGCGCCAACCTGCCTGGCGTGCGCAAGAGCGGCCTGTATTCCATGCGCCAGGTGCCGGTGCTGGCCGCCAACCTGAGCGCGGCACTGCGTGGCGGGCCGTTGCGCGACTTCAAGACCAGCGGCCAGCGCCCGCTGCTGCTGGCCAGTGGCGATGGCGGTGCCTTGTTCGGCTGGCGTCAGTGGAGCGCCGGCGGGCAGTTCTACGGGCGCTGCAAGGACTACTTCGACCGCGCCTTCGTCAAGCGTCACAGCCTCAAGCGCTGATCGGCACTCTCCCGGAAGTCGACCCTCTGCTACCAAAGTGCCATAGCCCGGCGCATGATGAGATGGTCAACTCGGCCAGGCGGCTGCCGCGCCTCTACAGATACGCCCTGCGCTGCCGATGAGCTGAAACAAGGCTCGGCGCTTGCTGCGCCCGATATCCCGGCACCATAAAAACAATGAGGTTCGCCATGGGTTCTGGTTTTACGCATGACCGGCTGGCATTGGCCCTGCACGTGCTCGGCCTGCTCGCGTTGCTGGTGGTCTGGCAACAAGTGCACCTGCCGACCTATCTTGGCGTCATCGCGCTGTTGTCGCTGGCCCTGTGGCCGTGGCTCGGGCCCTGGCGCAAGGTTGCTGCGCCGCCTGCCGACGCCGCGCCGGCGGCCTCGCTGGATGAGCTGAGCCAGAGCCTGTCGCAGCACACCTGCCATAACGCCCTGTCGGCCGCCCAGGTGGCCTTCACCGTGCAGCAACTGGCCGGCAAGCTGCAGTCGCAACTGGCGGCGGTCGAACAGATCGGCGAAGGTGCCCACGCCGTGACCCGCACCGAACAGAGCAACGCCGAGCGCGCCGGCCAGACCCTCGGTGCGGCGCAGACCGTGCGCACCAGCAGCGCCACCGGCCAGGCCGAGCTGCAGCAGGCGATCAGCCGCATGCAGCAGCTCAGCGCCCAGGCCGCCGCCAGCCGCGAGCTGATCGATGGCCTCGGGGCGCGTACCGAGCAGATCGAGCAGGTCACCCAGGTGATCCAGTCCATCGCCAGCCAGACCAACCTGCTGGCGCTCAACGCCGCCATCGAGGCTGCCCGCGCCGGTGAACAGGGCCGCGGCTTCGCGGTGGTCGCCGACGAGGTGCGCAGCCTGGCCGGGCGTACCGCCACCGCCACGGGGGAAGTCGGGCAGATGGTCGCCGATATCCGTCAGCAGAGTTCGGCGGTGGTCAACCATATCCAGCGTCAGGCCGAAGAGCTGGAAGCTGCCGCCCGACAGATCGAATTCACCGGTGAGCAACTGCGCGGCATCGCCGACCTGGCGGCCGATGTCGACACTCAGGTGGCGCAGATCAGCGCCGGCACGGCGAGCAACCACGAACACCTGGCCGAGCTGCTGGTGGCGGTCGAGCAACTGCGCGGCGACGTGCGCAGCAGCGAGGATCAGACCCGGCAACTGGGCAAGGCCGCCGAACAACTGGTCGGCCAGGCGGAAAGCGTCAGCGAACAGTTGGCCAGCGTCGGCCTGGACAGCTATCACCAGCGCATCTACGACCTCGCCCTGGAAGGCGCCGCCGCGATCGGTCGGCAGTTCGAGGCGGATATCCAGGCCGGGCGCATCAGCCTGGCGGATCTGTTCGACCGTCAGTACCAGCCGATTCAGGGCAGCTTCCCTGCCAAGTTCCGCACGCGCTTCGACAGCCATGCCGATCAGGTGCTGCCCGCCATCCAGGAGCCGCTGCTCAAGCGCCACGAAGGCCTGGTGTTCGCCATCGCCACCACGCCGGAAGGCTACGTGCCGACCCACAACGAGGCGTTCAATCATCCGCCCACCGGTGACCGCGCCGTGGATACCGTGAAGAGCCGCAGCAAACGGATGTTCAACGACCGCACCGGCATCCGCTGCGGCAGCCACAAACAGCGCCTGTTGTTGCAGACCTACATGCGCGATACCGGCGAACTGATGCACGACCTGTCGGTGCCGATCCATGTGCAGGGCAAGCATTGGGGAGGCCTGCGACTGGGCTATAAACCCGAGCCGTGACAGGCCATTGTTTAGCCGCTGGCTATCTGAAGGTGCGGTAATAACAATTTAACCTGACTATGGCGGCGTGCGAGCCTCGCTGGCATGTCTATCCCGGTCTGCACCTTTGCCCCAGCCATCGCCCTGCCAGCCCTGCGCTCGCGGGGCCGGGCGCCCGAACCCACGGGGCTGCCGCAGACCCTCGCCTTCTGGGCACTCTGGCATTGTCGCCACGCCCGCCCGCCGGATGTTCTTCTGGTCTTCTGATGACACCCATGGCCGCCTGTGCGGCCGAGAAGTCGATCCGGGCCCACTGTCCGCCGTGACGGTCGCCCGTGGCCCATGAGAAGCCATCATGCAATTCGCGCCCTTGCAGGACGCCGAGGATTTCCTCGCGCAGAACCCCGATATCGAGCTGTTCGAACTGTTCATCATCGACGCCAACGGCGTGCCGCGCGGCAAGCTGTTGCACCGTGACGAACTGCTCGCCGTTTACCGCAGCGGCCGACCGCTGCCGAGCACCATCCTTGGTCTGAGCATCAACGGTGATGACGTCGAGGATTCCGGGCTGGTCTGGGACGTCGGCGACATCGACTGTCGCGCCTATCCCCTGGCTGGCAGCCTGGTGCGCCTGCCCTGGCGGCTGATCCCCACGGCGGCGGTGCAGGTCAGCATGCACCCGCAGGACGGCATGCCGGCCAGCATCGCCGACCCGCGCCATGTGCTGGTGCAGGTGATCGAGCGGCTGCAGGCCGAGGGCTTTCACCCGGTGATGGCCTGCGAGCTGGAGTTCTACCTGCTCGATGCCAAGCGCGACGCCCGTGGCCACCCGCAGCCGGCCCTGGATGCCGATGGCGGGCGGCCGCGCAGTACCCAGGTCTATGGCCTGCGCGAGCTGGAGCAGATCGAGCCGTTTCTGGCTGACCTGTACGCTGCGTGCAAGGCCCAGGGCGTCCCCGCACGCACGGCGATTTCCGAATACGCGCCGGGGCAGGTGGAGATCACCCTGGAGCATGGCGATGCGTTGCAGGCCATGGATCAGGCGGTGCGCTACAAGCGCCTGGTCAAGGGCGTGGCGCATCGGCATGGCATGCAGGCCTGCTTCATGGCCAAGCCGTTCGATCATCTGGCGGGCACCGGCATGCACATGCACGTCAGCCTGAACGACGCGGCGGGCCGCAACCTGTTCGCCAGTGAGGCACCCGCAGGGACCCCGCTGCTGCGTTACGCGGTGGGCGGCATGCTCGCCAGCCTGCTCGACTCACTCCTGCTGTTCTGCCCCAACGCCAACTCCTACCGGCGCTTCCAGGCCAACAGCTACGCGCCGCTGGCGCCGACCTGGGGTGTGGATAACCGCACCGTGAGCCTGCGCGTGCCGGGCGGCCCGGCGTTCACGCGGCATATCGAGCACCGTATCTGCGGCGCCGATGCCAACCCCTATCTGGCCGCTGCGGCGATCCTCGCCGGCATTCACCGTGGCATCCGCGAAGAGCTGGACCCCGGTGAGCCCGTCGAAGGCAACGGTTATGCCCAGGCCAAGACCCTGCTGCCCACCGATTGGCTGACCTCGCTGTGCGCGCTGCAGGCCTCGACCTGGGCGCCCGAGGCCCTGGGGGCGGAGTTTCTGCACGTGTACCTGGCGGTAAAGCGCGAGGAGCAGCGGCGCTTCATGGGGGAAGTCGGCGAGCAGGACTGGCGCTGGTACCTGAATCAGGCGTGAGCTTGCACAACATGATTATCGTGGCGCGCTCAGGCGGGCCGCTAAGGAACGGACATGAAAGACACGACGACGGCAGCCGAGCGCAGCCCGTCCTATTACAGCGCGAGCATCGATCAGGACAGCGACTACCCGAGCGTGCAGGGTGAAGTGCGGGTCGATGTGGCAATCATCGGCGGCGGCTTCACCGGCGTGGCCACGGCGGTCGAACTGGCCGAGCGTGGTTTCAAGGTGGCCGTGGTGGAGGCCAATCGCATCGGTTGGGGCGCCAGCGGCCGCAATGGCGGGCAGGTCACCGGCAGCCTGTCTGGCGACGCCGCCATGGCCAAGCAGATGCGCAAGCGGCTGGGTGGGGAGGTCGACGATTTCATCTGGAACCTGCGTTGGCGCGGCCACGACATCATCGAGCAGCGGGTGCGTCGCTACGGCATCGCCTGTGACCTCAAACACGGCCACTTGCATGCGGCGATGAAACCCGCCCACCTCGACGAACTGCGTGCCTCCCATGACGAGGCGCTGCGCCGTGGCATGGAGGCCGACGTGACCCTGCTCGATGCCGGTGGCGTACGTGCCCACCTGGCCAGCGACCTGTACCTTGGCGCGCTGAAGAACACCCGAAACTTGCACCTGCACCCGCTGAATCTGTGTCTGGGCGAAGCGCGGGCGGCCCATAGCCTGGGCGCGCTGATTTTCGAGCACTCGCCGGTGCTGGAGATCGTTCACGGCGCTACGCCGACGCTGGTTACGGCCGAAGGGCGGGTGGTCGCCAATCAGGTGCTGCTGGCCGGCGACGTGTACCACAAGCTGGAGCCTGGAAAGCTCAAGGGCATGATCTTTCCGGCCATGGGCGGCATCGTCACCACCGCGCTGCTGGGCGAGCTGGCGGCGCAGATCAACCCCCAGGACCTGGCCGTTTACGACTGCCGCTTCGTGCTCGACTACTACCGCCTGACTGCCGACGGGCGCCTGCTGTTCGGCGGCGGCGCCAACTACTCCGGACGCGACTCGCGGGATATCGCGGCCGAGTTGCGGCCCGGTATCGAAAGGACCTTCCCGAGCCTGAAAGGCGTGCCCATCGAGTTCCAGTGGAGCTGCGCCATGGGCATCGTCTTGAACCGCATCCCGCAACTGGGCAAGCTGTCGCCCAACGTCTGGTACTGCCAGGGCTACTCCGGCCACGGCATCGCCACCAGCCACGTGATGGGCGAGATCATGGCCGAGGCCATGGGCGGCGAGCTGGCACGTTTCGAGACCTTTGCCGGCTGTTCGCACATCAAGGTGCCGATGGGCGACGTGTTCGGCAACCCGATGCTGGCGCTGGGCATGTGGTACTACCAACTGCTGGAGAAGCTGCGCTAGGCGATCCGGCAAGCGCAGCCCCTCCCGCGGCGGCGAATAGGGGCACACCGCCGTTTTTGCAGGATGGCCACAATCGCTTCGCCCCGAGGTCGGGGCTCCTACGGGGCTGAGGATTGCACGATCCTGTAGGAGCTGCGACCCCGCAGCGA
>NZ_JBQWIF010000050.1:0-35446 GCF_052958135.1 Pseudomonas sp. SZ40
GCCCGCTTGCGGGCGATGCACTAGCGGCCGTTCTGCAAATGGCGGCACGGCCACCAATCGCCGGCAAGAGCTAGGCGGCCCCGGCTCCTACGCGACCGCATGGATACCAGAGCCCTGTAGGAGCCCGCTTGCGGGCGATGCACTAGCGGCCGTTCTGCAAAATGGCGGCATGGCCACCAATCGCCGGCAAGGGCTAGGCGCCCCCCGGCTCCTACGCGACCGCATGGATACCAGAGCCCCGTAGGAGCCCGCTTGCGGGCGATGCACTAGCGGCCGTTCTGCAAATGGCGGCACGGCCACCAATCGCCGGCAAGAGCTAGGCGCCCCCGGCTCCTACGCGACCGCGTGGAATTCAGAGCCCTGTAGGAGCCCGCTTGCGGGCGATGCACTAGTGGCCGTTCTGCAAAATGGCGGCACGGCCACCAATCGCCGGCAAGGGCTAGACGCCCCCGGCTCCGATGCCATCGCGTGGAATTCAGAGCCCTGTAGGAGCCCGCTTGCGGGCGATGCACTAGCCGCCATTCTGCAAAATGGCGGCACGGCCACCAATCGCCGACCTACTGTGCGATTGGCGCCGGTGCTTGCAGCCCCAGGCGCTCGAACATCACCCGGGCGATTTCCCGTTCGCCCATCACCACCAGGTCGGCGTTGTGTTCGCGCAGATAATCGACTTCATCGTCGAAGTGAGCGCGGGCGATGATGTCCAGTCCGGCATTCGCCTGACGGCCATGCAGAGCGATCTGCCCGGCCTCCAGGCTGTTGGGGATGGCGATCATCAGCCAGCGCGCCTGGGCGACGTTGGCCAGTTCCAGCACGTGGGTGCTCGCGGCGTTACCGAGCACCACGCTGAAGCCTTCTTCACGCAGTTCCTGGGCGCGGGTTCGGTTGTCGTCGATGATCACCAACGGCACGCCCTCGCCACGCAGGCGCTTGCTGATGCGGCTGCCTACCCGGCCATGACCGATGAGAATGGCGTGGCCGACTTCGCTGATCGGGTGCAGGTCGTTGTCTTCGCTGTCCGCGGCGCTGACCTGATCGGCTGGCGTGGTGTGCTCGCGGCGATCCAGCCATGGCTGCAGGCGGTCGATCAGCAGGAACAGCAGCGGGTTGCAGAGGATCGACAGGATCGCGCCGGCCAGCACCAGATCGCGGCCCGCTTCCGGCACCAGATTCAGGCCGATGCCCAGGCCGATCAGGATGAACGAGAACTCACCGATCTGCGCCAGGCTCACCGAGATGGTCAGCGCCGTGCTCAGCGGTTTGCGGAACGCCAGCACGATGAGCATCGCCGCCAGGGATTTGCCGAGCACGATGACCAGGAAGGTGCCCAGGACCAGCAGTGGCTGCTCGAGCAGGATCGCCGGATTGAACAGCATGCCCACCGACACGAAGAACAGCACGGCAAAGGCGTCGCGCAGCGGCAGCGAATCTTCGGCGGCCTTGTGGCTGTACTCCGACTCGTTGAGGATCATCCCGGCGAAGAAGGCGCCAAGGGCGAAGGACACCCCGAACAGCTGCGCCGAGCCGTAGGCGATGCCCATGGCGATGGCCAGCACGGCCAGGGTGAACAACTCCCGCGAACCGGTACCGGCGCTGCGCTCCAGCAGCCAGGGAATGACCCGGCGCCCGACCACGACCATCAGCGCGACGAAGGCGGTGACCTTGCCGAGGGTGATCAGCAACTGCATGCCGATGCTGCTGGAACCGTCGCCCTGGGGAATGCCACCGAGCACACCGGACAGTGCCGGCAGCAGTACCAGGGCCAGGACCATCACCAGATCTTCGACGATCAGCCAGCCCACGGCGATCTTGCCGCGGCGGGTATCGATCAGTTGGCGTTCTTCGAGCGCGCGCAGCAGCACCACGGTACTGGCCACCGACAGCGCCAGGCCGAACACCAGGCCGGCGCCCCAGCCCCAGCCCATCGCCCAGGACAGGCCCATGCCCATTGCCGTGGCCACGGCGATCTGTACCACGGCTCCAGGAATGGCGATGTGTTTGACCGACATCAGGTCTTTCAGAGAGAAGTGCAGGCCCACGCCGAACATCAGCAGGATGACGCCGATCTCGGAGATTTCGTGGGACAGCTCCTTGTCGGCAACGAAGCCGGGTGTGAAAGGGCCGACGATTACGCCAGCGAGCAGATAGCCTACCAGTGGCGACAGGCGCAGGCGGTTGGCCAGGCTGCCGAACAGGTAGGCCAGCACGAAGCCGGCGGCGATTGTCGCAATCAGAGGTGTGTGGTGAGGCATGCGTTCTCCCTATGAACAGAAGGGCCCGGCATGCCTGCACTGCAGGGGGATACAGCGCAGAACAGCGTAGCGGCCGAGGTCGGATTGCCCGACCGTAAAGATCGATAGTTTATATTAAAATACTGTTTATAACTAAAAGGTCTTTATACAAAATGTGTCTCTTGCTCTTCGCAGTGCTGTAGACCGCGTCATCCCTCGCCTTTGAGCGCTCGGTAGCGATTTTCCAGCTCCTGGCGGATCTCGCGGCGCTGGTGGCCCTGTTCGAAACGGCGCTGTTCCTCGGAGGTCTGCGGTTGACGGGGCGGTACTTCGGTGGATTTGCCGTTTTCGTCGACCGCCACCATGGTGAAGAAGCAACTGTTGGTATGACGCACCGAGCGCTCGCGGATGTTTTCGGTGACCACCTTGATACCGACTTCCATGGAGGTGCGGCCGGTGTAGTTGACCGAGGCCAGAAAGGTCACCAGCTCGCCGACGTGCACCGGTTCGCGAAAGGTCACCTGGTCCACCGACAGGGTCACCACGTAGCGACCGGCATAGCGGCTGGCGCAGGCATAGGCCACTTCGTCGAGGTACTTGAGCAGTGTGCCGCCGTGTACATTGCCGGAAAAGTTGGCCATGTCCGGGGTCATCAGAACGGTCATCGTCAGTTGGGCGTTTCCGGGTTCCATAGTGTCTGGCTCATCAGGTTGAAAGGGCGCGATTGTCCGCGATGCGTCAGGCGCTGGGTGGTCGATTGTGTCTATGTACTCGATTGCTGCAACGTATGTAAGGGCAATTCACTCTCAGAGCCATGGCCACTCATCCATCAACAAGGAAGACACATGACGCGCACTCTTCTTTCCTTTGCCCTGCTGCCACTGTTCTCCGCCGCGGCCCATGCCGCGCCACAGCCCTGTGACAGCGTCAGCCTGTGCAACTCGGCCGGCACCGCAGCCTATCAGGCCGGACGTTACGATGAGGCTGCAGACGCCTTCGAGCGCCAATTGCGACGCGCCGAACAGGCTGACGACGCGGCCGCCCGCGAGCTGGCGCTGAACAATCTGGTCGTGACCAGTCTGCGCCTCCAGCAGCCGGGCCAGGCAAGGGCCTGGTTGAACCTGGCACTGGACGACGGCATGCAGGGCACGGCCACTCGCCACAACCTGCGTTCGGTGTCCGCCGCGCTGAACTACCAGGCCCTCGGCGCCAGCCTGGAGGGGCGCTATCTGCGCTATGCCGGAGCAGCGGTGTGGAGCAGCCTGGACATCACCCGCCAGCCGGACGGCAGCTACCGTGCATCCTTCTCCCCGCTACGTGCCGGCGGCAAGGTCGAAGAGTACGGCCCTGCTGCCATCGGTAATCTGCAGGGCGCGTTGCAAGGCGAGAAAGCCTATTTCCTGCTGACCGCAGCCGACCTGCCCAGGGGCTGCGCCGTGGAGCTGTTTCACGAAGGGCTGGATATGCGCGTGCTGGAAGTCTTCGACCCGCAATGCCAGCAATACGGCGGCGCCGGCATCAGTGTGGCGGGTGACTATCTGAAGGTGAGCGCCGAGCCGCAGCAGCAGGAACGTTGATCGGCAGCTGCGCAGAATGGTGCCCTGGGTATCGCGGCGCTCGGCCCAGGCTACCGGAGAAGGCTCGCCGCATTCCGTGTACGCCGCGGAGCTGTGCTGGTTGACCCTGCCACCATCACCAGCAAGCTGGCTGCCGCGCGTCATGCCGATCAGTGAAAGGTTTGGTTCATGACGTGGGCGCGGCATCGCACCGAGGCCGACGCTCCCAGAGAGCTCATGGCTTGCCCCCTCAACTGGCGGCAGATTCCGAGCGGTGGCTGACGGTCCTGTGCAGTCGCTCCAGGGGCGCGTGGGGGCGTGCTCGATGCCGGTGAATCGCTCCGGCCGATGCAGGGGCAGTGACCTGCAAACGGCGTCGGGCGTCTTTCTGCAGTACCAGCGGGACCGCATGTGCCGTGCGCTTTGTGGCAAATGTTTCTGAATATTGCCACGTCGCGGCGGGTACGGCTCGGATGTTAACCTGCGGTCAAAGTCGCCCAGCAACGGGCCAATGACCCCCATTCTTCAGCAGGCTCACGTGAGCCATCGAGCAGCCGCCCGAGCTCGCTTGTGCCTGCCCCAAAACAAGGAGCAGTTTCCTCATGCATGCCATCAGCTTCATCCAGGATCTAGCGGTGATCATGCTGGTGGCCGGCGTGGTCACCGTACTGTTCCACCGCTTCAAGCAGCCGGTGGTGCTCGGTTACATCCTCGCCGGCTTCCTGATCGGCCCGCATACGCCGCCGTTCGGCCTGATCCACGATGAAGAGACCATTCGCACCCTCGCCGAACTGGGGGTGATATTCCTGATGTTCTGCCTGGGGCTGGAGTTCAGCCTGCGCAAGTTGTTCAACGTCGGCGCCACAGCCTTCATCGCGGCGTTCCTGGAAATCATCCTGATGATATGGATCGGTTTCGAGATCGGCCGCTATTTCGGCTGGAGCACCATGGATTCGCTGTTCCTCGGCGCGATCCTGGCGATTTCTTCGACGACCATCATCATCAAGGCGCTCGGCGACCTGAAGATGAAGAACGAGCGCTTCGCACAATTGATCTTCGGCGTGCTGATCGTCGAGGACATCCTCGGTATCGGCATCATCGCGCTACTGTCCGGTATCGCCCTGAGCGGTAGCGTGGAAACCGGCGAGGTGTTCGCCACCGTCGGCAAGCTGTCGCTGTTCATGATCGTCGCCCTGGTCATCGGTATCATTCTGGTGCCGCGCATCCTCGCTTACGTGGCCAAGTTCGAAAGCAACGAGATGCTGTTGGTGGCAGTGCTGGGCATGTGTTTCGGTTTCTGCCTGCTGGTGGTCAAGCTCGAATACAGCATGGTGCTGGGCGCCTTCCTGATCGGCGCGATCATGGCCGAGTCGCGTCAGCTGGTGCAGATCGAGCGCCTGGTCGAACCGGTGCGCGACATGTTCAGCGCGATCTTCTTTGTTGCCATTGGCCTGCTGCTCGACCCCAATGTGCTGGTCGAATACGCCTGGCCGATCGCGGTGATCACCGTGGCCGTGATCGTCGGCAAGGTGGTTTCGTGCAGCGTGGGCTCCTTCATCGCTGGCAACGACGGGCGTACTTCGCTGCGCGTCGGCATGGGCCTGTCGCAGATCGGCGAGTTCTCTTTCATCATCGCCACCCTGGGCATGACCCTGCAGGTGACCAGCGACTTCCTCTACCCGGTAGCGGTGGCGGTATCGGTGATCACCACCCTGACCACGCCGTACCTGATCCGCTCGGCCGATCCCCTGGCGGTGAGCCTGGGCAAGGTCATGCCGCAGCGCGTATCGCGGGTGTTCTCGCTGTATGGCGAGTGGCTGCGCAGCATCCAGCCGCAAGGCCAGGGCGCGATCCTGGCGGGGATGATCCGCAAGATCGTCTTGCAGGTGCTGGTCAACCTGGCGTTCGTGGTGGCGATCTTCCTCGGCATCGCCTTCTTCGCCACGCAGATCGGCGCCTGGCTGGCCCAGTGGCTCGATCAGGAGAACCTGCGCAAGGCGGTGATCTGGGGCGCGGCGCTGATCCTGTCGCTGCCGTGCCTGATCGCGGCGTACCGCAAGATCAAGGCGCTCTCCATGCTGCTCGCCGAGATGGGCGTGCGCCAGGAGAAGGCCGGTCGTCATACGGCACGGGTGCGCAAGGTGATTTCCGAGGTGATTCCGCTGCTCTCGCTGGTCGGCATCATGGTGCTGCTGACCGCGCTGTCGTCGAGCATCCTGCCGTCCAACGACATGCTGCTGCTGGTCGGTGTCGTCGCCGCCGGTGTGGTGGCCGTGCTGTGGCGCTGGTTCATCCGCGTGCACACGCGCCTGCAGATCGCCCTGTTCGAAACGCTCGACAAGCCCGAGACTCCCGGGCATCACTGAGGCAGCGACAAGCTTCAAGCCACAAGCTGCAAGAAAAAGCCCCGTACTCGTGAAAGCGAGCACGGGGCTTTGCGTTTGCGTTGCTACAGCAGGTCACCGGGCGGGGGGAAGTGCTGGCGCTCTCTTGCGTATCGCTGCGCTCGATGCCAGGTTGCCCAGGCTGGGTCGGCGCCGAATGCTCGTCTGGCAGCTTGCAGCGGCTGTCATTCCTCCAGCCAGACTTCACGTACCCAATGCCAGACCGAGTCCCAGCTGTCGTCGGTGAGGTCTTCTTCTTCGCCATCCCACAGCAGCACGGTGCCGTCCTGCTCGACGCAGTAGTAGTTGCCCTGATCTTCGCAGATCGGCACCAGCTCCCGGGATACCCCCAGTGACCAGGCGACCGAGGCCACTTCTGGCAGGTAGGTGTGCGACTGCGGGTCGGTGACAGTGACCGGCTCCAGGCGACCGTAGACCACGTCGCTGACCTTGAGCAGGAATTCGCGCAGCTCGAATGGCAGGTTGATGAGGATCTGTTCCTCGATCTCCACCAGCAGTTCTTCTTCCGGCAGCTCCAGAGGTACCGGCACCGGTTCGTTCAGTTCACGCAGTTGTTCGATGACTTCTTCCACGGGCGGCTCCAGTAGAGGTCGGCGATTCTCGGGATTTGGAAAGCACGCAACGCACGAGCGCTCGAACGGCTGTCGTCGGTTGGATGCTTCTGCAATAGCGCAGCTTTTTACGCTGAATGGAAAATAGTCACAAGTCGCAAAAAGGCAAAACGCCATGTCGGTCGGAATGTGGCAATTGCATGGGCCTCGCTGCCACTGACCGGGCGACGCCGCACAGGTTCCAAAGTCCGGGGGCGAAAAACACAAAACCCGGGCAAGCCCGGGTTTTGTCGTCACGCGTGGGATCAGCCGTTCTGGCGGATACCGGCCACCAGCCAGGGCTGGTTGTCGCCAGTCGCGCGCTCGAGGCGCCAGCTTTCGCTGAAGACTTCGCCCTGGTCGAAGCGCGACGTCTTCGATACACCGCTGAAGGTCAGGGTGGCGATGGTCTTGTCGGCGTGGTCGTCGACACCGTCCAGCTGCACGTCGAGGTTGTCGATGTAGGTGGACTGGAAGCCATCACCCAGATCGGCGCGCTCGCGTTTGAGGAACTCCAGCAGTTGCGGGGTCACGAACTCGGCGATCTTGTCCATCTCGTTCGCGTCCCAGTGCTGTTGCAGGCTCAGGAAGTGCTCGCGCCCAGCATTGATGAAGCTCTGCTCGTTGAACCAGGCAGGTGCGTTGATCACCGGCTTGATCGCAGCAGCGCTGCTGCCACCGAAGATCGACGGCTGAGCCGGCTGCGGCTGGCCATGGGCTTCACGCTGGAAGGGAGCGCCACCGGCAGCCGCCACATTCGGCTGCTGCTTCTGGCGACGAGCGGCCAGGAAGCGGAACAACAGGAAGGCGATCAGGCCGAAGATCAGCATGTCCATGATCTGCAGGCCTTCGAAGCCGTCACCCATGAACATCGAAGCCAGCAGGCCACCGGCGGCCAGGCCAGCCAGCGGGCCGAGCCAGCGCGAAGCACCGCTGGCGGCAGCCGGAGTACGGCCAGGCGCAGCGGCGTTGGCGTTGGGCTGGGATGGAGGTGTGGCTTGGCGAGTCTGGTGACTCGGCGCGGAGCCGAAGGATTTGCCGCCGCCCATACGCTTGGCGTCGGCAGTCAAGCTAAAGGACAGGCCCAGACAAACTACCAGGGCAATACTGAGGAAACGCTGCATTATCGGTTTTCTCTTGGTTATTGAAACACTGACGAGCATCTTGCCCGTGGCTGGTCGGCATGACCAGCAACAGAATGTTTCGAGCTTTTGCCCAGCGCAGCGACTGGCGCTGCAAGGGTGGACGTAAAACGGAACCCGCAGGTTCCGTTTCATTCACGGTATCGCGTATCAGCGCCGCTCATCGACGCCTGGCAAGCCAGCCCGCGTTGGGGCCAGCTAGCTGCCTCAACGCCAGTTGTAGAGCTCCTGCTCGGTCACGGCGCCCATCGGCGTGGCTTCGTCCTGGAAGGTCTTCATGGATTTCCAGATGCGGCCGTTGAGGTCGTTCTGGCCTGCCAGGTCTTCGAGCACGGTCTGCGACTCACGCTTCATCGCCGCCAGCACTTCATCGGGGAAGCGCTTGATCGCCACGCCCTGTTCCTTCAACTGAGCCAGCGATTTGGCGTTGTGGAAGACGTAGTCGTCCATCATGTCCAGCGTCGCGGCGCGGGCGGCTTCGACCACGATGGCCTGCAGGTCGGCAGGCAGGCTGTCGAAGGCCTTCTGGTTGACCATGGACTCGACCACGGCCTGCGGTTCCTGCCAGCCCGGGAAGTAGTAGTACTTGGCTGCCTTGTGCAGACCGAAGGCCAGGTCGTTGTAGGGGCTGACCCAGTCGGTAGCATCGATCACGTGGGTTTGCAGGGCGGTGAAGATCTCGCCGCCGGGCAGGTTGACGGTGATCGCGCCGAGTTTGGTCCAGACTTCGCCACCCAGGCCCGGCATGCGGATCTTCAGGCCCTTGATGTCGTCCAGGGAGTTGATTTCCTTATTGTACCAGCCGCCCATCTGCATGGTGGTGTTACCCGCCGACAGCGGTTTCACGCCGTAGGGTGCGTAGGTCTCGTCCCACAGGGCCTGACCGCCGCCCTTGCTAAGCCAGGCATTCATTTCCAGGGTCGACAGGCCGAACGGCACCGAGGAGAAGAACTGCGCCGCCGGAACCTTGCCTTTCCAGTAGTACGGCGTGCCGTGGCCCATTTCGGCGGTGCCGCGGGACACTGCATCGAACACTTCCAAGGCCGGCACCAGCTCACCGGCGGCGTACACCTTGACGGTCAGGCGCCCGGCGCTCATGGCATTGATGCGTTCGGCCAGACGCTCGGCGCCAGTACCCAGGCCCGGGTAGTTCTTCGGCCAGGAGGTGACCATCTTCCAGTGGAAGGTCTCGGCTTTCGCGGCGGCAGCGCTTTGCCCGGCCGCTGGGGTGTCTTCCTTGCAGCCGGCCAGGCCGACGGCAGCGAGCAGCGCCACAGCGGCGCCGAACAGGTTACGGCGGTTCATCGTGTTCTCCCTTGAGGTGTCGAGCAGCGTGCCCAGATTGCTTTTATTATCGGGCGCCGGCCGTTACGGCCAGCACGCCTTGTCTTGCTGCACAGCCCGCTTGTCGCCGGCTCTTACAACGCTTCCAGCTTGGCGTAGGCCAGCATCAGCCACTTGGTGCCTTCGCTTTCGAAGTTCACCTGCACCCGTGCCTGGGGCCCCGAACCCTCGAAGTTGAGGATGGTGCCTTCGCCGAACAGCGAATGCTGCACGTGCTGGCCAAGGCTGAACGGCGTGTCCGGTACCGAACTGCCGGCGAACAGGCTGCTGCCGCTCATGCTGCGGCTGCCGCTGCCGTAGGGGCGGCTGACGCTGTTCGACAGACGCACTTCCTGCAGCAGCTGCGCAGGCACCTCGCGCACGAAGCGCGACACCTTGTTGTAGGTCTCGTTGCCGTACAGGCGACGGGTTTCCGCGTAGCTGATCACCAGATTGTGCATGGCCCGGGTGATGCCGACATAGGCCAGGCGGCGCTCCTCTTCGAGACGGCCGGGTTCTTCCAGGCTCATCTTGTGGGGGAACAGGCCTTCTTCCATGCCAACCAGGAATACCCGTGGGAACTCCAGGCCCTTGGCGCTGTGCAGGGTCATCAGCTGGATGCTGTCTTCGTTCTCGGCGGCCTGGGTATCGCCGGCTTCCAGCGAGGCGTGGCCGAGGAAGGCGGCCAGCGGTGTCTGCTCCTCGTCACCTTCCTCACCCTCGTAGGAGTCGAAGGCGCGAGCGGCGGAGACCAGTTCCTCGAGGTTTTCCACCCGAGCCTGGGCCTTCTCACCCTTCTCGTCGCGGTGATAGGCCAGCAGGCCGGACTGCTCGATGACCAGCTGCGCCATGCTGTGCAGCTGCATGCCCTCGACCTTCAGGGCCAGGGTATCGACCAGTTCGACGAAGGCATTCAGGGCACTGGCGGCGCGCCCGCCGATGACCTTGGTACCCACCGCCTCGTGCAGTGCGGCCCACATCGACAGCTCGTTGGCCCGTGCGAACTGGCGCAGGGTTTCCACCGTCTTCTCGCCAATGCCACGGGCCGGTACGTTGATCACCCGCTCCAGTGCCGCGTCGTTGCCGCGCTGGTGGATCAGGCGCAGATAGGCCATGGCGTTCTTGATTTCGGCGCGTTCGAAGAAGCGCTGACCACCGTAGATGCGGTAGGGAATCTTCTCGCGCAGCAGGGCCTCTTCAAGCACCCGCGACTGGGCGTTGGAGCGATAGAGAATGGCGATCTCGCTGCGCTTGAGGCCTTCCTTGCGCAAGGCATCCTCAATGGTTTCGACCACGTAGCGGGCTTCATCGTGCTCGTTGAAGGCGGCGTACAGGCTGATCAGTTCACCGTCGCCGACATCGGTGCGCAACTCCTTGCCCAGGCGCCCCTGATTGTTGGCGATCAGCGCGTTGGCGGCATTGAGGATGTTCGCCGTGGAGCGGTAGTTCTGCTCCAGGCGGATGATCTCGGCACCGGCGAAATCGCTGTCGAACTGCTGGATGTTCTCGATCTTCGCGCCGCGCCAGCCATAGATGGACTGGTCGTCGTCACCCACCACCATGAGGCTTTCGCCGCCCATGGCGAGGATGCGCAGCCAGGCGTACTGCACGGCGTTGGTGTCCTGGAACTCGTCCACCAGAATGTGCCGGAAACGGCGCTGGTAATGCTCCAGCAGGCCCGCATTGTTGCGCCACAGATCCAGGGCGCGCAGCAGCAGCTCGGCGAAATCGATGACCCCGGCGCGGGCGCAGGCTGCTTCATAGGCCTCGTAGATGCCGCGCATGGTCGCCAGGAACAGATCGCCGCTGGCCTGGATGCCCTGCGGGCGAATGCCTTCGTCCTTCTGCCCGTTGATGAACCACTGCGCCTGTTTCGGCGGCCAGCGCTGCTCATCCAGGCCCAGTTCGCGGATCACCCGTTTGACCAGCCGTTGCTGGTCGTCGGAGTCAAGAATCTGGAAGTTCTCGGCCAGCCCGGCCTCACGCCAGTGGGCACGCAGCAGGCGGTGCGCGAGACCGTGGAAGGTCCCCACCCACATACCGGCCGGGCTCTGCCCAAGCACTTCTTCGATGCGATGACGCATCTCGGCGGCGGCCTTGTTGGTGAAGGTCACCGACAGGATGCTGTGGGGCGAGACGTCCAGCCGCTGGATCAGGAACGCGATGCGATGCACCAGCACGCGCGTCTTGCCTGAGCCGGCACCGGCCAGCACCAACTGATGGCCAGGCGGTGTGGTGACCGCATGGTGCTGGGCTGGATTGAGGGATGTGAGTCGCTGATCGAGGTCATTTTGCATCGCGGCATTCTAGGGGGGTAGGCACGTCATCACAAGCGCTCTTGGCCGGATGGGGCGCGGCTTTCAGCCATTGCGTATGGGCGAGCCCGGCAACACTTTGGCATAACCGTTCAGCAGTTTTTTCAGCCGACGGGGAACCCGGCGGGGCTCAGGCCGTCGTAGCGATCAATCGATTTTCGTTACAGGTAGGGATGCATGGCGGTGCTCAAGGGAGTTGCATGGGTAGGCTTTTGTCTGGGGTTCTTTCCTCTTCTCGCGGGTGCTCAGACGCCGGGTGATCAGGACCTGATCCGCGATCGTCAGGAACGCTTGTTGCAGCAGCAGCAACAGCGCCTGCAGGAGCTGCAACAGCTGCCAGGTCGCGAGGCGCCAGCCCCCGCCGAGCCGGCACCTGGCGATGAACGCTGCTTCGCCATCGAACAGATCGAGATCAGCGGCGCCAGCCTCCTGTCCGAGGCCGACCGCGCGGCGATCCTCGCGCCCTTTGCCGATACCTGCCTGGGCGTCAGCCAGCTCAACGGTCTGCTCAAGGCCATCACCAATCACTACATCGACCGTGGCTACGTCACGACGCGTGCTTACCTGCCGCAGCAGGATCTGTCCGCCCGCACCCTGACGATCACCGTCGTCGAAGGTCGCCTCGAAGGGCTGGACAGCTCGGCCCTGGCCAGTGATCGCGAATTGGCCATGAGTTTCCCGGGTGAGGCTGGCGAGGTGCTCGACCTGCGCGAGCTCGAACAACTGGTCGAAAACCTCAACCGCCTGCCTTCACGTTTCGCCAAGCTGGAGCTGGTGCCAGGCCAGCAGGTCGGTGGCAGCCGCGTGCAGTTGCAGGGCGAACGCCGTAAGCCGTGGCGCGCCAGCCTGTCCCGCCACAATGATGGCCAGCTCAGCACCGGCGAGCAGCAGTGGGGCATCGGCCTGGACTGGGACAGCCCCCTCGGCCTGGCCGACCAGTTGAGCCTGCGCGCGTCGCGCGATGCGGTCAGCGACAGTTACCGGCACTCCCACAGCCAGAGCCTGAACTACAGCGTGCCCTACGGCTGGTGGACGTTCAGCTACAACTACGGGCAGTCCTACTACCGCACCACCGCCGACCTCAACGGGTTCGCCGTGAAAACCGATGGCGACTACCAGAACCATGGGCTGCGTGCCGAGCGTGTGCTGCACCGGGACAGTGTCAGCAAGACCGCCTTCAGCACCGGCCTGAGCCACGTGCGTAGCAACAACTTCCTTCTCGACAATCGGCTCGACCTGTCCAGCCATCGCCTCAGTGAATGGCAGCTGGGCTTCAACCATGGGCGGCGCATCGGCACGGGCTTCGTCAACCTCGACGCCGGTTGGCAGCGCGGCATTGGCGCCTTCGATGCCCAGAGCAATGGCAACCCGCAAGGTGACCAGGGCGTTGCCCGCTACAACAAGTACACCCTGACCCTGAGCTATCTGCAGCCTTTCAATCTCTGGGGGGAACGCTTCAGCTTCGACAGCCTGGCCACCGGGCAAAAGAGCGAAGACGAACTGTTCAGCCCCGCACGCATCAGCATCGGCGGCCTGAACTCGGTACGTGCGTTCAAGGATCAATCACTGTCCGGCAACAGCGGCGGCTACTGGCGCAACCAGTTGCGCTGGACCCGCCCGGTCACCTGGGAGCCGCTGCAGCCCTTCGTGCAGCAGTACGGCGCCGCGCTGGCCTATGACGTCGGCGTGATCAGCCACGACAGCCACAACAGCGGTGCCAGCGGGCGAATGAGCGGCCATGCCCTGGAACTCAGCGCCCGTGGCGAGCACCTGGCCGCGTCGGTGACCTTCGCACATTCCCTGGAACGCCCCGATGCCTTCACCGAGGGTGAACGGCCGGTGTATTTCCGCTTGGATGTCTTTTTCTGATTTCAACGCGTAATGGAGTTATCCACATGGACGTTCGCAGCCCCCTGAATCGTGCCATCGCCCGCGTACTGATTGGCGTGATGCTGTTCGACCCGCTTACCAGCCTTGCTGCCGATCTGGCGGTGGACGGCGCCGCCGGTGGCAATACCAGCGTCGGCCAGGCCGGCAACGGCGTGCCGGTAGTGAATATCGCCACGCCCAATGGCAGCGGCCTGTCGCACAAC
This sequence comes from Pseudomonas sp. SZ40, assembly GCF_052958135.1. Classification (NCBI taxonomy): domain Bacteria; kingdom Pseudomonadati; phylum Pseudomonadota; class Gammaproteobacteria; order Pseudomonadales; family Pseudomonadaceae; genus Pseudomonas; species Pseudomonas sp. SZ40. The sequence continues at coordinate 13,656 of NZ_JBQWIF010000050.1, forward strand.
AAATTCACCGACTACAACGTCGACCCGCAGGGGCTGATCCTCAACAACGGTGCCCAGGCACTGATTCAGAGCCAGTTGGGCGGCTACATCTCCGGTAACCCGAACCTCAAGGGCGGCGCGGCCAACGTCATCCTCAACGAGGTCACCGGCAGCAACCGCAGCCAGCTCAAGGGCTACACCGAGGTGGCCGGGCAGGGCGCCCATGTCATCGTCGCCAACCCCCACGGCATCACCTGCGACGGTTGCGGCTTCATCAATACCCCGCGGGCGACCCTGAGCACCGGTGCGCCGGTGGTCGAGAATGGCCAACTGCGCAGCTTCGACGTCGATGGCGGCGACATCGCCATCGAAGGCGCCGGCCTGAATGCCAGCAACGTCGACCAGTTCGACCTGATCACCCGCAGCGCCAGGATCAACGCCGAGATCCACGCCAATCGCCTGAATATCGTGGCTGGCCGCAATGACGTGGATGCCGCGACCCTGCAGGCTACCGCCAAGGCAGACGACGGCAGTGACAAGCCTCAGGTGGCCATCGACAGCACCGCCCTGGGCGGCATGTACGCCGGGGCGATTCGCCTGGTGGGCACCGAGGCGGGCGTTGGCGTGAAGCTGGCTGGCGACATGGCGGCCAGTGCCGGGGACATTCAGATCGATGCCAATGGGCAGTTGAGCATGAACCGCAGTGCGGCCCGCGGCGACACCACCCTGGTGGCCGAACAGGTCGACCTCGAGGGCGATACCTATGCCGGTGGCAACGCCCGCGTCGAAGCGAAGCAGGTGGCGGTGCGTGAAAGCCTCGCCGCCGGTGGGCAGGTCGCGGTGCAGGCCGAGCAACTGAACAATGCCGGTAGCCTCGAAGCAGGCGTGCGTGCCGATGGCAGTGCCAACAGCGCCGGCCACCTGCAACTGGCGGGCGGTAGCGTCCGCAACGCCGGCCAACTGACCAGCCACGGCACCCTGAACGCCGACCTGCAGAAACTCGACAACCAGGGCGGCAAGATCGCTGCTGCGGGTAGCGCCACGCTCGAGGCCGAGGCACTCGACAACCGCGATGGGCAGATTCTCGCCCAGGGCAACCTGACGCTCGACAACCGCACCCTCGACAACCGCGAGGGCAGCGCCCTGGCTGGTCAGGCCCTGGCGATCGAAGCCGAGGCCGTGGATAACCGTGCCGGTACCCTGGCCGCTGGCGCCGCCATACAGGCGCGCGTAGCGACCGCCCTGAACAACAGCGGTGGCCTGGTCGAAGCCGGCAGCCACCTAGACATCGAGGCCGACAGCCTGAGCAATACTGGTGGCCGCCTGCGCGCCCTGGGCAGCACGGGCGAAAGCCGCTTCGACATCGGCACCCGCCTGAACAACGATGACGGCCTGCTGGAAGTGGGCAATGCCACCCTGACATTCGACACCCCGGCCCTGAGCAACCAGGGCGGCGTCGTGCGCCACCTCGGCACCAGCGGACTGGGCCTCGACATGGCGCTGCTCGGCCAGGCAGGCGGCGAGTTCATCACCAACAGCGCGGTGAGCCTGAGCGCCGAAGAGTGGACCAACACCAGCCTGCTGCAGGCGGCGTCCCTCACCCTCGATATCGACCGCCTGACCCAGACCGCCAGCGGCGGCCTGCTGGCGGTCAACAGCCTCAGCACCTCGGGCGACAGCTGGATCAACGATGGCCGCATCGAAACCAACGGCAATCTCGATCTGCGCCTGAGTGGGAGTTATCGCGGCAACGGCAGCCTGCTGGCGCTCGGCAACCTCGACCTGCAGGCCGACGCCATCGCCCTTGGTGCCGATGCACAGCTACGCAGCGGCGGCTACGGACGGCTGAGCGCACTGGGCGAACTGGTCAGCCAGGGGCGGATGACCGCCGGTGCCTGGCTGAGCATTGCCGCGCAGGACCTCGATAACCGTGGCACCCTCGGTGCCGGAGGCGATCTGCTGCTGCAGGCGAACCGCATCCGCAATGACGGTGGCCTGGTATTCAGCGGCGGTAACATGCAGGTGCTGACAGACAGCCTCGTCAACCGCAACGCTGCGCTCTACAGCCTGGGCAACCTGAGCATCGCCAAGGATGCCCAGGGCGGTCTCGCCAGCCTGATCGAAAACCGCTCCGGCAGCTTCGACAGCGCGGGCGACATGAGCCTGCGCGCCGCCGTGATCGCCAACGTGCGAGACGAACTGCAAACCGAACAGGGCAAGTACGATGCCGTGTTCACCGAGCTGGCCTGTCGCGGGCCTTACAACCCCGGTGGCGACTGCGAACTGGGCAGCAACGGCCGCAAGGTCGGTGTCTGGCAGCTCACTGAATATGACCGCCTGATCGTCACCGCCGATAGCGGTGCGTCGCACATCACCGCCGGCGGCTCGCTGAACGTGCTCGGCGACAGCCTGACCAATAGCAGCAGCACCATCGCCTCGGCCGGCGATCTGCAAATGCAGCTCGGCAGCCTCGATAACATCGGCCTGGAAACCGGCGAAGTGCACACCACCCGTGTTCTGGTGTCCGGTCGCAAGCCCAGTTACTACTACTACCGTGGCCTGGTCGAGAACTTCAACGCGAACCATGCCGGGTCCCGCAATCTGGGGTCTCTGGAGGCCAACCTCAACCGAGTCATCGGAGCGATGGAGCGTGAATACCTGCCCGCCAACACGGTGGAACGGGTCAACGTCGATGGGCAAACCTACGCGGCGGTTATCCAGAGCGGCGGTGATGTACGCGTCAGCGCTGCAGACGGCTTCGACAGCAGCGTCATCCGCCCCAGCTACGCCTACCTCGGCGGTGGTACGCGGGTCGATACCACGGCGCCAGGCAGCGATATCGCCACCGCCATTACGCTCAATCCGCAGCTTCCGGCTGATCTGGCCCAGCAGGCGGTCGACCCCCTGGGGCTGCCAGGCTTCGCGCTGCCCACAGGCAGCAACGGGCTGTTCAGTCTCAACACCAACCCCGATCACCCCTACCTGATCGAAACCGATCCGCAGTTCGCCGAGCTGGGCAACTTCCTGAACTCCAGCTACCTGCTCGATCAGCTCGACTACAACCCCGATAACGTCCAGAAACTGCTTGGCGATGGTCTCTACGAGCAGCGCTTGATCCGCGAGGCGGTACTCGCCCGTACCGGCCAACGCTTCATCGCCGGGCTGAGCAGCGACGAAGCGCAGTTCCGCTACCTGATGGACAACGCCATCGCCAGCCAGCAAGCGCTGCAACTGTCCGTCGGCGTGGGCCTCTCTGCCGAGCAGGTCGCAGCCCTGACCCACGACATCGTGTGGATGGAAGAGCGCGAGGTGAATGGCCAGAAAGTGCTGGCGCCGGTTGTCTACCTGGCTCAGGCCGAAGGCCGCCTGGCCGCCAATGGCGCGCTGGTCCAGGGCCGCGACCTCACCCTGATCAGCGGCGGTGACCTGAACAACGCGGGCACCCTGCGCGCCACCGCCAACCTTGGCATTCAGGCCGATTCCATTGGCAACAGCGGCCTGATGCAGGCCAACCAGCGCCTGCAACTGCTAGCCACTGACAGCATCCGCAACGCCCAGGGCGGCATCATCAACGGCCGCGACGTCAGCCTGCAGGCTGGCAACGACATCCTCAACGAGCGCAGCGTCGCCACTCACCAGTCTGGCAGCGGCCCTGCTTATCAGCACCAGCGGCAGATGGCCGACAGCGCCGCACGTATCGAAGCCGAAGGCGACCTGAGCATGGTGGCCGGGCGCGACCTGCTCAATGCCGGCGGCGCTTTGTCCGCCGGTGGCAATGCCGCACTGCAGGCCGGCCAGGATCTGTTGCTCGCCAGCCAGCAAACCGATAACAGCACCTCGCGCTACTACGACGCTCGCAACTACAGCAACCGCCAGCAGATCGACCAGTACGGCAGCGACGTACAAGTCGGCGGTGACCTGCAGGCGGTCGCTGCGCGAGACATGGCCATCGTTGGCAGCAAGGTCGCGGCGCAGGGCGACATGGCCCTGCAGGCCGGTGGCAGCATGACCATCGCTTCCGCTGCCAACGAATACCATTTCGACGCCAAGCGCAGAGGCGGCGGCAAGAAAGTCGAAGCCGTACAGGACAGCGTTACTCAGATCGCCAGCGAGCTGAGCGCAGGTGGTGATTTCCGTGCGGTGTCTGGCGAAGACATGAACCTGAGCGCCAGCCGCATCGATGCGGGTGGTTCCGCCTACCTCTACAGCGGCGGGCAACTCAACCTGCTGGCCGCCCAGAACAGCGATTACTCGCTCTACGACAAACAGTCCAAGGGCTCCTTCGGCGCCAAGGCCACGCGTCGTGACGAAGTCACCACCATCCGTAACATCGGCACCGAGATCACCACGGGCCGCGAGCTGACCCTGACCAGCACTGGCGACCAGCTGTACCAGCGCGCGCGCCTGGACAGCGGCGCCGACCTGACGCTGCAAAGCGGCGGTGGCATCACCTTCGAGGCGGTGAAGGATCTGGATCAGGAGAGCCACGAGAAGAGCAAGAACAATGCCTTCTGGACGTCGATGAAGGGGAAAGGAACTACCGACGAGACAGTGCTGCAGAGTGCACTCGCCGCTAAAGGTGAGATCGCGATCTCAGCGGTCGAGGGACTGAAGATCGACATCAAGGAAGTCAATCAGCAGACCGTAAGCCAGACCATTGATGCCATGGTCAAAGCTGACCCGGAGATGGCTTGGCTGAAGGAGGCCGAGCAGCGAGGAGATGTTGATTGGCGTTTGGTAAAAGAGATTCATGAAAGCTTCAAATACCAGCATTCTGGATTGGGGCCGGCTTCACAGCTGATCATTGCTATTGCCATGTCAATGATTGTAGGGCCGCTTGCAGGAGCATACGGGGGGGTCGTTGGCCAGGCCGTGGCTGTCGGCGCTGCGACCAACGCGACAACCAGCGCGATCAATAATCGTGGCAACTTGGGTGCGGTGTTCAAGGATGTTACATCCTCGGATGCAATGAAGGGCTACGCGGTATCCGCGTTCGCTGCCGGGTTTACGACCGGCGTGCTCGATAGTGCTTTCGGCGTCACTGGCGACAACGTCAACAAGGTGACCAAGGGTTTCAACCTAAGCAACCCATCCGATATCGGCAAATTCGGTACCTACTTGGGCGTGCAAGGCACCGTACAGGCGGCGGCCCGGACGGCGATCCAAGGTGGCAGTTTCTCGGACAACCTGCAGGTTTCGTTGACCAATCAGGTCTATCAGCTGATGCAGGCCGTGGGGTTCAATTTCGCGGGTGATGTTGCTCTTGCGCAAACATGGAAGGAGGGCAGTCTTGAAAAGACCGCCTTACATGCTGTTGTGGGCGGTCTGCTCAGCGAGGCAACTGGAGGAGACTTTAGAACAGGGGCCATTACTGCTGGCGCCAATGAGGCTTTGGTAGGGCAGCTCTCTGAAGCACTAAAGCAAGACCAAAATCTTGAATTGGCAATTTCACAGTTGATCGGTGTGGCAGCTGCTACCGCAACCGATGGTGACATCAATAAAGCTGCGGAGCTGGCGAAGAATGCGACAGCTTACAACCGACAATTACACTGGGTCGAAGAAAAGTGGCTGAGGGAAAATGCCAAGCGCTTTGCCGATCAGGAGGGGATCAGTGAACAGGCGGCGTTGGAGCGGCTGAGTCAGCAAGCCCTCAAGGATGTTGACTACCTATGGCGGGGATTACTTAGTGACGGTGATGACGGCAGTGCAAAAGCGTTCTTGGAAAGTTCCGATCAGATGTTCACGAACGATCTCGGTGAGCAACAGGCTTTATTTACCGCTAAAGGCCAACAACTATTCCGCCCAGAGATGTTTGCCGATACGTCTGATCCGGCGTTTTATCAGGAGTTTGTGCAGAGCGGAATCAGCCGTGACCTTAGCACTGGTGTTGTAAAAGAACTTCAAGACTCCGGTATCTCCCTCAAGAACGATACAGTCGAATTAGGCAAGCTGCTTTTTGAACAGCCGGGCGTTGTAATTAAGGGGCTTTGGGAGGGTATCAAGAGCACACCTGAGGGGATTGTGGATAGTTTTCACGAGACCGGCAATGCTCTGGGTGAAGGCTCAGCAGTTGCTTTCAACGAAGACATCTCCAGCAAGCTCAATACCATTTATGGCATGGACGTATCCACCGCTCAGGAAACTATGCTGCTGCTGCGTACTGTTACAGCTGTGGCTAGCGCCGGCACAGCTGGAGCATTAGGTAAAGCGGGCGGAAAAGTTAGCGCGGAAGTTGCTGAAGCTGTTGGTAAGAGGCTTGACCATGTAATTGATGATTTGGCGCAGCAGGCTTTAGTGAAAAGCGGTGGTGTGGTTGATCTGAATGGTAAGCCCATACTTGATCTTAAGGTACTCAGCAATGATCAGAAACGGGTGGTTGCGGAGGTATTAGGCGAAACTACCGTTCAAAAAATAGTGCCTCGCGGCGAAAAGCTGGCACGTTCGCAGGGCGTGGGAACAAATGGTATAGATGATTTGTACAAAGTGAATCATCCGGACGTAGACTATGTCGTAATTGAATACAAATTCATCGGGGATTACGATAAAGGAGGCTCTTCTGGGCTCATATATACAAAAGATGGCCGTCAAGGGAGCGCAAATTGGACGTTAAGCTCCGAGCGACTTGAGAATGCTGTTGGTCAAGATAGAGCGGCAGACATAACAGACGCCATTCAGATGGGGCGTACGGAGACTTGGGTAGTCACAACCACGCGTAACGGATCCACCGAGATTCAGGTTCTTGATTCGCTTGGGCGGGTGAAGGCAGTTGATACATCTAGTATATTGCGCGCTAAAGATAATATTGCTGGAGCGAAGCCATGATTCGTGACGCGTTAGCTAGAATTGATTACTGGAATGATCGGATCGTAAAAGATTATCTAAGGCTGGAGAAGCGTTCGGCAATGCTTCTTGCTGAATCAAAGAATCCAGAATATGACCCTCAGTTTACATTTGATATTTCGAAAGACATTTTGCGATTGATTTTTCGGATTTACTCTAGGGGAGATCAAGTATCAGAACTAAAAGATCTATATTCGATGTTGCTCGATATGTGGGAGCTTTCTGAGAGGCTCTCTGCTGAGATATGTGCTAAGCACGATTTGAATGCCTGTCGTTCTTGGATATTCAGCTTGTCGGTTCTTAATCACTATAATTGGTGCTTTTGGCTCGTTGGGCTTGCACTTACGCTTGATATTGCTGACGATCAATGGCAGCGCCTCTTGATATTAATTGGCGGTGAGGGAGAAGACTCATTACTGGATCGTGTAATTGCCAGCCGGCAGTCCGATAGGAAAATTGGTACGCAGCTTCTACATCCAAAACCCTATGGGCGCCTGCTGAAAGCGATAAATGCACCGGAAGAACAGCAGGCCGTATTATTGCGTGACTTCGTCGATCATTGGTATGCGGAGTTGAAGCGCAAGGGCAAGGATGAACTGTGGTGGTACATTTATGGTGATCCGGAAAAACACCCCATAGAGATGGGCAGCTACTTCGGCCGCTGGTGCATTGAGGCAGTAGCTGCCGTCAAGGCATTCGGGCTGGACGATAGCCTTTGCCTGGGGCACGAGCACTACCCCGGAGACCTTTTGCGCCCGGACGGGCCAAGTACTCACCCAGCACGTGTTGAAACGAAATCCAAGCTAGGAATATTTGCCCGGTTATTCGGAAGATGAACACGGTAAGACGGAATAACAACACGGTGAGACGGAATAACAGTCGTAGGATGGATTAGCGAAGCGTAATCCGTCGTTTTCCGTTTTGAAGGATTTGGCGCTCTTTAAAAAACAGCGATGGGATTGAGCCGCCTGCCACGCGGTGTGGTGGCTCGATCAACTGCATCTATTTCACTGCTGGCTGAAGATAGCATCCGCAACGCCCAGGGCGGCATCATCAACGGCCGCGACGTCAGCCTGCAGGCTGGCAACGACATCATCAACGAGCGCAGCGTCGCCACCCACCAGTCCTCCAACGGCAAGGCCTACGAGCACCAGCGGCAGATGGCCGACAGCGCCGCACGCATCGAAGCCGAAGGCGACCTGAGCATGGTGGCCGGGCGCGATCTGCTCAATGTCGGCGGCGCCTTGTCCGCCCGCGGCAATGCCGCACTGCAGGCCGGTCAGGATCTGCTACTGGCCAGCCAGCAAACCGACAATAGCACCTCGCGCTACTACGACGCGCGCAACTACAGCAACCGCCAGCAGATCGACCAGTACGGCAGCGACGTACAAGTCGGCGGTGACCTGCAGGCGGTCGCAGCGCGAGACATGGCCATCGTTGGCAGCAAGGTCGCGGCGCAGGGCGACATGGCCCTGCAGGCCGGTGGCAGCATGACCATCGCCTCCGCTGCCAATGAGTACCACTACGACGCCAAGCGCAAAGGCGGCGGCAAGAAGGTCGAGGCCGTACAGGACAGCGTCACCCAGATCGCCAGCGAGCTGAGCGCTGGTGGTGATTTCCGTGCGGTGTCCGGCCAAGACATGAACCTGAGCGCCAGCCGCATCGATGCGGGTGGTTCTGCCTACCTCTACAGCGGCGGGCAACTCAACCTGCTGGCCGCGCAGAACAGCGACTACTCGCTCTACGACAAACAGTCCAAAGGCTCCTTCGGCGCCAAGGCCACGCGGCGTGACGAAGTCACCACCATCCGCCACATCGGCACCGAGATCACCACCGGCAGTGACCTCACCCTGACCAGCACTGGCGACCAGCTGTACCAGCGCGCGCGCCTGGACAGCGGCGCCGACCTAACGCTGGAAAGCGGCGGTGGCATTACCTTCGAAGCGGTCAAGGACCTGGACCAGGAGAGCCACGAGAAAAGCAGCAACAGCCTGGTGTGGACGTCTGCCAAGGGCAAGGGCACCACCGACGAAACCCTGCTGCAGACCCAGATGATCGCCCAGGGTGAAATCGCCATCAAAGCGGTGGAAGGCCTGAACATCGACATCAAGGACGTCGACCAGCAGACCGTCACCCAGACCATCGATGCCATGGTCGACGCCGACCCGCAACTGGCCTGGCTCAAAGCCGCCGAGCAACGCGGCGACGTGGACTGGCATCGCGTGAAGGAGATCCACGACAGCTTCAAGTACAGCCATTCGGGGCTGGGTGGGGCGGCGGCCATCGTGATCGCCATCATCGTGGCCTACTTCACGGCGGGGGCGGCGAGTGGGTTAGCCGCGAGTGCTGGGTCATCTGCTGCGGGAGCGGCCGGTGCAGCAGGAGCCAGTAGCGCCACTGCTGCTGCAGTGGGATCGGCGGCTAGCGCCGCGACAACTGCGGTTACGGTGTCGGCGGCAAGCACCGCAGCGATCAGCACGATCAACAATCGTGGTGATCTCGGTGCCGTGTTCAAGGACATCACCTCCAGTGATGCGCTGAAAGGCTACGCGGTGACAGCGGTTACCGCAGGGTTCACCTCGGGCATGCTGGATCAGGCTTTTGGTGTCACTGGCGACAACGTCAACAAGGTGACCAAGGGTTTCGACCTAAGCAACGCATCTGATGTTGGCAAGTTCGGTACTTACCTTGGCGTGCAAGGCACCGTACAGGCCGCGGCTCAGACGGCGGTTCAGGGTGGCAGTTTCTCGGACAACCTGCAGGGCTCGTTGACCAATCAGGTTTATCACCTGATGCAGGCGACCGGCTTCACCTTCGCTGGCGATTTTGCAGAAGGTCGTTGGAGCGACAGTCTGGGTGAGTGGGCCGACGTCAACTGGGCCGAAGGCAGTGCACAGAAAGCTGCGCTGCACGCTGTGATTGGCGGCTTGTTGAGCGAAGCGACGGGTGGCGATTTTGCGACTGGCGCCTTGGCCGCTGGTGCAAACGAGCTGTTGGTCGAACAGCTGTCAGGCCAGATAAAACAGGACAAGAATCTTGAGTTGGCTGTTTCCCAGCTGGTCGGTGTGGCTGCCGCGAGCGCTACGGGCGGTGATCTAGCTAAGGCTGCTGAACTGGCGAAGAACGCGACAGCCTACAACCGCCAGATGCACCCCGAAGAGGTTCGCCTGATCAAGCGTCAGGCCAAACAACTGGCCCAAGAGGAGGGGATTAGTGAGGACGAGGCCAGTCGTCGCATGGCTGAGGCCTTTACCTACTACACCGACAAAGACTGGCGGTCGACCATCGCCGGTAAAGAGGTACTGATAGAAGAGTCGACCTTATCGAATCTGGGTAAGGCACTGGCACCGCTGGCGGAACGCTACGAAGCAGTCAGCGATGTTCCGCAAATAGGCGAACGAACTTATACCGCTGCAGAAACACTTGGTTTGCTGGAGCGTTACGAGTCCAACCACACCGATTTCTTCGATAGCAAGATCAATGCAGAGCACCTGATCGGTCGGTCATCCTCCGATTGGGAGTATCAGGACTTCTACAGGAACAACCTCAATTACAGCGGCGGTATTGGCGTTGGGGCTCAACTGGTTGGCATCGGCAAGGGCGTAGGTACTGCCGTAGGCGACACTGTTGTAGGTACGTATGAGCTAGGCAAAGGCTTGGTAACCGAGCCGCTTTCGACTAGTGAACAGATCGCCAATGGCATACGTCAGACTGCATTCCAGCCTAACGAGGCCTACGCGAGCTACACCCAAGCCCGTGATGATGCACAGATCCAGGCTGCCCTGTATCGCCTGCAGGGTAATCCCGAGGCCGCTGCCACAGTCGAGGCGCACTGGGAAACCAACTTTGCGCTCAACTTTGCAGGTGGTGGCAGTGGTGCGCTGAGAAAACTACCTAGGTCAGGCGCAGATGTCTGGGAGGCCGGCCCGGTTGCGAAGGGCAAGCTGGAGGCGGAGGCTCCTAGTTTGGATCCCAAGCAAGGACGCGGTGGCACATCGGTGGCCGGCCTACCCGACCACTACCGTGAGGGTGGTTCCGCCGGTGCTGCCTTCAACGTAGCTGGCGGGTTGCCGGATGGTTATCGCCGAGTGCTCAACACCAAGACCGGCAATACCGAAGTAGTGTCGTCGCATGGGGTTTTCTACTTTGAAACCGCAAACGGATTGCGGCCTAAGGCTGGCGGGAATCTTGCTGGGCAGGTTGAGGCGGAGCGTAGGATTGAGGGTCCAAAAGGGCCGGGCCAGGTTACCCCTGATGCAATAAGCCCCCCCAAGCTCAGCTCGGTTGAAGACCTGTTTGGGCAGACATTTGAAAGTATCCCGCTGTCGCACCTTCCCAATTGGAAGACCGGTTCGCTTGTAAATGATGGGGTGTTGGGCGAGCAACTGGCCCTGCAAACCCTTAACGAGAAAACCGGACTCAATTTCAAACCTCTGCAAAACAGTAGCAACCACGGCTGCGATGGCTGCGCGGTTGCGATCAATGGCGATACGATCACAGTGATGGTGATGGATGCGAAGTCTTCTGTGAACGGCGTGAATGGGGCACGTACGCCCCATGGAGATCCGGAGACAAGATTGAGAGGCTGGTTGGCTAATCGTTCGATAACCCAATCTGATCCTGCGTTGGCTACAGCATTGGAGTCCGCGTTGCAAAGCGGTGGAGTCAAAGTCCAAGGCGTTACCGTTAAAGTCGGTTTGCCAGCACCCAGTAAAACAGGTCAAGCAGAAATTAAGGTGGAGCCATGGCCCAAAAAATAAATCAATTTGAACGTGCGGGTGTAAACCCAAAATGGCCCTCCTACAAGAGCGTATGTGCTCGCGTCGCTAGAGGGCCGCATGTTGAGGACGCGTTTTATGTCAGCGCGATACGCAGATACGTTACTAGGGAGGATGCAAAGCCCACTGATCCAATGATGGTTCCAAATAAAAACAATGCGACAAATATCATCCCGAAACGAATGGCACTGGGCAGACTTTATAAAGTTATTGCCACTGCCCCAGACAACCCGCAATGGTTGCAAGAATCGGCTCAATGGATGCGCTACTACCAAGTAGGCGTTTGGCAATTATTCTTTTGGGCACACCAGTACGATCAATTCCACGGCAACCATATTCGCCAACAAAACTACAGCATCCAAACCGGTGCCAACATGATGGCCGCGATGGCGATCCTGGGTTGGAAGGATGCCGTCATCCATCAGGGCTATCTCACTCATGCGGCGCTCAATCGCGAACATCAGTTGGTGATCGAGTACGAAGAGCAGCACCGCCGCGCCCAAGCCTTTATGCTGCGCGTGTTTGCCGATTGGATGGGGGGCATATCGCACCAGTGGCCGGCCTATGCGTATGACGAACCTGTTTACGAAGCTCTACTGGCCAACTGGCGCACCGCCAACCCCGACGACTTGTTGCCCTGCTTGCTGGCCGCATGTGACCGCCACACCTGGCAAACCGGCAAAGACAGCCAAAAGAATTCCTACGATTTCAATCAGGATTGCCACATGGAGCGCGTGCCGGTGGAAATCCTCTACATACTGCGTCTACGCCAATGGGAAGGCTTGCCCAATCCTCAGCAGATTGATCATCCGCTGATGGCCGCGCCCTTTGACCAATTGCCGCCCGAGCAGCCAGTGCCTGAGTTGGACGAGTTGATGCAAGGTGTGCTCAAGCGCGCAAGGGAAGACTGGCCACAGTACGATGAAGTGCTGTCTTTGCCAGCATTGAAGAGTTGAATAGGTGCAAAAGCTACTGGTGGCGCTGCTGGAAAGGTAGATGATCTTGCCTCTACTGGGACACCTGTTCGTCCCACACCCCAAAAATCTGAAATTGATGTCGGCGCTGATCTTGGTGCTGGAGCTCGCCCACAAGTCAGTTATAAAAATGGACAAGAAGTTCCTTACGGCACTTCGGGTAGTGTTCGTCCAGACTGGTGTGTAGGTAACGTATGCAGTGTTGAAGTGAAGAACTACAACATTGCAAAAAATCAAAGCGGATTGATTAGTAATGTTTCCAAGCAAGCCATCCAGCGAGCTGAAAACTTACCGCAGGGAATGCAGCATCAAGTCGTTATTGATGTGCGTGGCCAGATGATAACTGTAGACCAAGAAAGAAATATAATTAAAGGTATTGTTCAGAAGTCGAATGGAGCAATCAAGCCAGAAGCCATTGAATTTAAGAGGAACTGATGAAACGTGTAGGTTTTCAAGGTGGTAGCTCAATTTTTGAGCTTGGCATGGCTTCGGATATGGTTTGCTTTTTTTCTGTGATTAGAGAAAAAACTGAGCTGTCAGGAAGTGATCTTCTTATATTAGATCGACTGTTTCGTCGCTATTTGCGCCTTGAGGATTTAAAGGGGGCGACGATGTTTATGTTGAAGTCCAAAGAGTGCTTGTCTGGTATTTCTAACTGCATTGTTGAGTTGGAAAGCTTGGGGTGGAGTTCAAATAATAGTTGCTTAGATACGACATGCTTAAGTTATGCGGAAGTATTCATTAAGTATTTCGAAGGCTTTGAATATTGCGTTGAATCAGCTAAGGGATTCTATGAGGACTGGGGAGTATACAAACCTGTCAGAACGATTGTTTGTGATATGCCTGATTACATGGTGGAAAAACTTCGTCCATTAGATGAGTATGATAATCTTGGCCCCAATGATCCTCCATTCTGGCTGCGTTAGTTTTTAGGTGGCCATTTCTATGCTGACACCGGCCTTGCGCCGGTGTTTTTGCACCCTATCTGCACCCTATCTGCACCCTAATTGCACTCTTTTTGCATCCTATTTGCATCCTTTCTGCAGTCCTTTTGTCTCCTTTTTGTCTACCACCCTGACGACCTACGGTCTACCTGCTCAAAGAATAATAGGGGACAGACCACGATTAATTCTCCTCTAAATCGTGGTCTATCCCCGATTGTTACAAACTTGGCCCGAATTCGCGCAGGACGATCTCCTGTTGTCAACGCCGCCTGGGTTGCTCATTACCCAGAGCATCAAGCATTTATTGGGCAGCGGTTAGTTCATCACCACATTGATCAAGGACCGATAGCGACGCCCCTGCCAGAGGTCATCCATCAGAAATGGTATAAGGCTCTACATCCAAATCAGTGAGGAAATCGTGTGGACGCTAGTGAGTTCAAGAAAAGGCTGGAAAACTGCGTGCCAGGTATTGAAGACTTAGCTAAAGTGGGCCTTTTATCGGATGAAGTTGATGGGCTTCGGAGATCTTTTTTTATTATTAAACGCAAGGAGCGTTTAGAGCGAATAGGACTGCCGGGGCAGCTTGGCGAGCTTTTTAAGAACTACGATCCAAGTAGTGTCGAAATTGGAATGTTAAAATTCGACTTAGAGCCGCATAAAAAAAACTCAAGTTGGGTGATAGGTCAGGTCGAAGCCGATTTGCTGGTGGTTGATACGGTTTCTGGCGAAGTCTGTGTAGAGGACTTAACCTCCGTGCAGAAACATATGCTTTGGCGGTGTGCTAAGGACGGACAAAGTTTTTTGGCGGCCATGCTTCTTGCGGCATGTTTTTTGGGGCGATGTCTGCACGATGAAAGATTGGCGAGTGACAAGCTCCAGAGGAATTCTTGCGTAGATGAATGCGTAATTGCGGCAGGTGGTGAACTATATAGGCCATTCTATCAAATGCTAATTGGCCTCTAGAACGAATCAATAGGGAAAAAGAGTAATAGGGGACAGGCCACGATTAATTCTCCTTTAAATCGTGGTCTGTCCCCTATTGTTTGGGAAGTTACGGGCTCGGAGCTGGGAGTAATTAGACATGGATTATTCGAGAATAATTAATCTTATTGAAGAATCGGATTTCGTTGAGTTTGCTGATTATAGTGACGGGATTGCTGATGAATGGATTTATAAAGCTGAAGCTCGTCTTGGGTTGAAGTTGCCTGATAGCTATAAATGGTGGCTGAAGTATTATTCTGGCGGGGAAATATCTGGAGAGGAGATCTATAGTATCTACGAAATGGATTTTGATAGCGTAAGGGGTGGTGATATCGTTTATATGTCAATCGTTAACGGCCGAAATGGGTTGTGTGGGAAGGAGAGGCTATTTATCTGTGAACCGCCGGGTGCAGGGGAGTCATTTTATTTTGCCACGGACGATGGTCTTAATGATGGGGAGTATCCTGTTTATAGGCTTGATCTTTCTAGTAAAACTTCTAGTTTGTATGCGAAAAATTTTATCGATTTCTTAGAAAAAAGAATAATTTCTTTCAGTTGAATAATGATCGTGGAAAAGTGTAATAGGGGGCAGACCACGTTTATAGCTCTAGCGTTGAGTGAAATCGTGGCCTGTCCCCTATTGCCCAAGATCATATTATCGATTTGGGGACACATGGTGCGAAAGTCAATGGTGTGCCTGCAACTATGGTGCTTGATCTGCGAGTTCAGCCTGGTGGTTCGGCTGCTGCTAAGTCGCTTATCGAATTCGGCCGTGAATATAATGTAAAAGTGGTTGTTAAAGAGTTCAAGTGAAAGATGAAGAGATTAAAGTTTGTTTTTGATGTCGAGTCGATCAGTGGTTTGCAGATGCTGGCCTTGGTTAAAGGGATTTTAAGTAAATTTTCTTCCCCCGCGGTGTTTTTTCTGCATGGGGTTAAGGTCGATATAAAAACGTTTGAAAAGAAAATATTGAGAAAAAAATCATGGCCTAGTGGCTTAGTGTCTGGTGGGTTTGAGCTCCGATTCGGGGTGCTTCCAGCGATGGATTATTGCTTTTTGGTAATAGAAGAATCAGAGAGTCATAGTGATACTAGGTTGGAAGAGGAAGTAGGGCCTATTCTCAGTGTTGAAGGTTTCATTCAGGCATGGGTTTCCGAGGTCGAATATGATTTTTGGCAGAATGCTACAGACCCTCTAGAGTATGAATGCGTGGGCCGCCCTCTTTCAGGTCTTCCAATGAAGTCTAATGGCTTGCCTCCCCCCTTGGATGAAATGGAAATTGATACCTCAGGGAATCCTGGCCGTAACGTGCTTAGGCAAGGATATATTGAGGCGATTGGAAGCACTATGTGGCTAGGCAACCCCTTCTGGGAGAGAGCCGGCGTGGATAGATTTGCCAGTATTTCGTTGTTGGAAAGCGAGGGGTTTGAGGTTTTCGAGTGTGGTAGGTTTTGTAAAGTTGTAACGTCTGATAAGGTTTTTTCTGATGATTCAACCCTAGAAAAACAACGTGCTCTCAGGCGGATTTTATTTGGAGAATAATAGGGGGCAGACCACGTTTATAACTCTAGCGTTGAGTGAAATCGTGGTCTGTCCCTGAGGAATCCCTGCTAACGCGATGATTGGAGCGGGTGTTGGTACAGCCGCAGGTGCTATCGCGGGGAAGGTTGTTAAAGACTCATTGCCAAGCTATGTCCCCAATTCGTTAAGAGAAAACTTTAGCACGATTGTTGGTTCGGCCACCTCAGAAGGAGTAGGTCCATTAGTAGTTGAGGAAAAGAAAAGTGAAAAATAAGAAGCAGTGGGCTTTATGGCTAGCCAGAACGCTTTTAGTATCAGTGGTGATGAGTTTTTTTGCAGTTTTTATTGCCGCACTATTAGTTTTAGTGGTCAGGGGAAGGGGCTGGAACCTAGTTGAGTTGATAGATTCTTCCCTAAGCTTTTCTTGGCGCTTGGGAACTATATTGACAGCTGTGGCTGTTGTTTTGGTGTTTATTGGTTCTCTGAGCAAGGTCAAAGATGAAAAGTCTGAAGAAAAGGTAACGCATAAGGAATAGATATGGTGGGAAAAGGGGGCTGGGAAAAGGGAACAGGTTTATTTTCGGCCCGTGTAGCCGGCTGAATAATAGATCTGAAAATCATCTAGCCGTTCCCTCACTCCCGAGTAGGTGCAAAATTCAAAGTGCGAACATTGTTTTTTGCTGTGAGGAGGCCGTGGTGGAATTCTGTGGCATAGACCCTATTGGTTGATTAGAACCGGCTGATCCTCAGCTATATGCTGCCGCTGATGTAAGGCGGGCCAGGCGTTTATTAAAGAGCGCAGGCAGGGACGAACCCTTTCATAGAACTACGGCTCGCATACATTCATTCGGGTTGCGCAGGGCAAATGTGCGTAAGCGGTGGCAATGCTGATCAAGCATCGCATTGGATGCTCTGCCTGCACGTGTTATATACCCTGGGGCCGTTCCGGGAGCCTGCCAAACCAGGTCGTCGGCCACTCCCAGCGATGAACTGGCGTTAAGGATCAACCGACATAAGTAGCCCATGCACATGTCCTCTACATTCTTCATATCTGCTGCCCTTGCGCTGGCCATTACCGGATCGCTGCTGTACGCCAGTGTGCCTGCGCACGCGCAGGCACAGAGGCCGAGCGCATCGACCCAGCAGGAACATGCCTCGCTGCTTGGCGGAAAAATCAAGTTCGCTTTGCCGCCCGATTTCGTTGACATGAAAATCCCCTCCAGCCCGGCCGCCAACGGGTCTGAAGGCGTGACCGCGTTCGCCTATGCAAACCAGGCGCGGCAGCAGATGGTTCTCGCCAGTGAGCAGTCGCCGATGGCAGAAGGCGCGCGTGCCCAGGATAACGATGCAAGGTTCCTGGATGGTGTCATGGCGAGTTTCATCAGGCAGCAGGCATCATGGCCGCAGTATCAGCGCCAAGGTGAAAAGTCCCATACCATCAAGGGCTTGGGTTTTCGCCAGATCGATGCAATCGCCAGCTTCGATGGCATTCCAATGCGCGTGACCCTGCTGCTGGCCGGCTCGGGAGATACCCTGGCGTTGATCCGCATCACGTCGAAAGCCGACGATGCCGCCGGCCACGACAGCCTTGTAGCCAGTGTGCTCGAGGGGATTCGGAGCTGACACTGAGGCGAGGTCTGTTTGCAGCCGATTGTCGGGTCATGTTGGTTCTGCTCGAATCATCGAGTGTGGCTGGTCTGAATGGCGCGCCCATCAGCCCGCCTCGCGTCGAGCCTCAAGGCTACCCGCTCTGCTTTAGACAGCAGAATTTCCCAGCGCATAATCCGATCAGCTGATTCAATTCATCCGCTCTACGCCTCGACCGGCGTTGCCACATCAACTGCTCTGCCTCTATAGTCGCCGCGTCGCTGCACATTCAGCGACCGGGTTTGACAGCTCGAATATCTCTAGGCGCACAAGCGTCCACCATCCGAAAGCAGGGGCTCTTACGCTCCCGTTCCCTCGTGCTATGGCGGTTGTGCGTGGGGCACATTCGTGTGCGCCGGGTTCCTAGAGTCCCGGTCTGTCAACCTGCGCACAACTGCCACCCCGAATCGTTTGACAGCGATTGGTGGCAGGTCCTCAACTCTAGGAGCTACACCGATGACGCATTCGCACGCCCCCACTCCGCTCGCACAGTGCCAGGCTGAATACGAGAACGGAGGCCAGCAACATGACTGACTTCCTGCCGCTATCCAGTAACCCGACCAGCACCCCCGTGCTGCTGATCGATACCCGTTGTTCCTATATCGACCTGCAGGAAAGCGCTGAACAACGCTTGAGCGCGGTTCGCGGCTTGCTGCGTAGCCTCGCCGTCATGAACATCACGCTGGCCGATGCCAGTGACTTGCGGTATCTGAGCGAAGCCGCGCACCTGCTGACCGAGGATGCCTGCGATCTGATCAAGGCCGCTCACCAGGCGGCGATGCGGGAGATGTCGCTGTCCGCTAACGGCGATGCGTGCGCAGCACGCTCTCAAAGTGGCGAGGTTTAATCATCGCGGCAGCAGACGAGAAGCCTCACGGGTGTGAGGCTTCCCGTCCACGGGATGGTATGCAGAGCGGGCAGGTGCCACCTGGCCAGCCGAGGCACCGGCCCGGTTATCGATGCGTTGATTTCTGCTGCGATGCTGCAGATGTTGAGGCGCTTTATCGCTGGGTTG
Organism: Pseudomonas sp. SZ40; assembly: GCF_052958135.1. Classification (NCBI taxonomy): domain Bacteria; kingdom Pseudomonadati; phylum Pseudomonadota; class Gammaproteobacteria; order Pseudomonadales; family Pseudomonadaceae; genus Pseudomonas; species Pseudomonas sp. SZ40. The sequence goes on from NZ_JBQWIF010000050.1 coordinate 32,335, forward strand.
TGAGCGAATCGGGCCGGCACGATAGCGAAAGCGGTCGGAAGGCGAGGCAAAGCGCCGTTCGATGAGCCGCACCATTAGCGGCAACCCGCAGCGTACGGTCATTCAGCCCGAGCCACAGGACCTTTGCAGGCTCGGCGTGTGCATTTTCTGGCAGCACATGCGCAGTCGTGGCGTGATCATCCGGCTGTCGCTGCTGAACGCAGGGGCGCCGGCGCTCGTCTCGTCTTGGCCTTTCTACCCATGGTGATCCAGGTCTTCGGAGCCATGTTGTTGTACGGGATCATCGATCCTAGACGGGGCGTTATGGATTGATAGGTCTACAGAGAAAAACTTCGTAACGCATCTGCCCTCCCTCGCTATGCCGATCGGCAGACGTTCATCTGCGCCCCCCTGCCAATACTGGTTTCTCCTCCGGACAGCCGGTCCCGACAACTGCTCTGGCCCGGCTGTCCTCCAGAGAAAACGTGGAGTTAGGCATGCGGAAAATTCTTTTGCTCAACACCGGTCTAGCGATGCTGGCCATGGCTGCTTCAACTGCTCAGGCTTACCAGGCGGGCGATATCATCGTTCGGGCGGGAGCGGTGACGGTTGACCCTCGTGAAAGCAGCTCCAGCGTCAGGGTCGATCGTGGAGGCCTCTCGGGCACTGACCTGGGCGGTAAGGCGGGCCTTGGCAGTGACACCCAGCTTGGCCTGAACTTCGCCTATATGATCACGGACCATCTGGGTATCGAGTTGTTAGCGGCCACACCCTTCGAGCATGACGTGAACATCCGCGGGACATCCGCTGGGATTGCCGATGGCAAGCTGGGCTCGCTCAAGCATCTGCCACCGACGCTGAGCCTGATCTACTACCCTCTGAACAGCAAGTCAGCCTTCCAACCCTATGTCGGCGCGGGTATCAATTACACCTGGATCTACGATGAGAGCGTGAGCAGCAGCGCCACTGCGGCAGGATTCGATAACTTCCATGCCAGCAATTCCTGGGGGTGGGCCGCGCAGGTAGGGGCGGACTACATGTTGACCGACCGCCTGATGATCAACGCGCAAGCGCGCTACATCGATATCGAAACCGATGCTTATGTCAGCAACACTGATCTTGGCGTCAGGGCCCGGGTGGATGTTGACGTTGATCCATTCGTGTACATGATCGGCTTGGGCTACAAGTTCTGAGGCCCCCTGGGATCCGGTGCATTGATCCGCGGTCTTTTGCCCCGAAATCCTTTATCGATAGTTGATCCGCCAGGGGCAGGCCACGATTGAATTCTGACTAGCGTGTCACCTGCCCCATACCCTTCGTTCGGTTCCAATACGTGCCGTCAATCGGCCGAGAACCTGAACACCGTGTTCTGCGTATAGGTCTGCCCCGGGTCCAGGCGTGTGGAGGCGAACGTCGGCTGGTTAGGCGCATCCGGGAAGTGCTGGGTTTCGAGGGTGAAGGCGCTCCAGTGCGCATAGGTTTTACCGGCCTTGCCCTTCACCGAGCCATCCAGAAAATTGCTGGTGTAGAACTGCACGCCCGGCTCGCTGGTGTAGAGCTGCAGGCGTCGACCGGACTGTGGGTCGTGCACCTCGGCAGCGAGCTGCTCGATGTCGCCTTTGCCGTCCAGTGCCCAGTTGAAGTCGAAGCCGCCCTGTTTGGCTTCGGCGAATTTGAGCTGTGGATGATCATCCTTGATGTGCTGGCCGATCGGCGTCGGTTTCGAGAAGTCCATCGGCGTACCCTTGACCGGGGCCAGCTCGCCGGTGGGGATCAGGGTGGCGTTGACCGGTGTGTAATGGCTGGCATGCAGGGTCGCGACCTGCTCGAGGATGTCGCCGTTACCCGCACCGGCGAGGTTGAAGTAGCTGTGGTTGGTCAGGTTGAGCACCGTGGGTTTGTCGGTGGTGGCCTTGTAGTCGATGTGCAGCTCGTTCTTGTCGTTGAGGCGATAGGTGACTTCGGTTTTCAGGTTGCCGGGGAAGCCCATCTCGCCATCTTTGGACAGGTAGGTCAGGGTCACGCCGACCGAGTCCTTGTCCTTGACCGGCTTGGCTTCCCACACCTGCTTGTCGAAGCCCTGGGCGCCGCCATGCAGGGCGTTCGGCCCGTCATTGAGCGGTACCTGATAGCGCTTGCCATCGAGCTCGAAGGCACCACCGGCCAGGCGATTGCCGAAGCGCCCGATGGTCGCGCCGAAGAATGCGGTGCCTGACTCATAGCCTTGCACATCGTCGAAACCCAGTACCACGTCTGCGCTCTTGCCGTTCTTGTCCGGTACCTCCAGCGACTGCAGCACGCCGCCGTAGGTGATGACCGTGGCCTGCATGCCATGGCTGTTGCGCAGCACGTATTGGTCGATGGTGGTGCCGTCATGGGTCTTGCCGAAGGGCTTGTGTTCAGTGGTCAGCCCGGCGGCATGAGCCCCGGTGCTGGCGAGCGCGAGTGACAAGGTGAGGCCCGATAGCAGGTGTCGAGAGTGCATCATGGTCGAACTTCCTTTTATTGTTGTGAGAGGAATCGTTCTGGTGGTCCGCGATGTTTCGGAGGGATCGAGGCAAGGCGAATGGGTTCGAATCGGCTCGATACCAATCAGACAGGCTAGCCGTTATCCGGTCTCCAGGCGCAGACCGTTCGTCCCTACTGCGGATTGTTCGGAGGATGATCAGCCGTTCACCGGGCCGGGGCGAGGTTCACGGGCGTGGCGAGGGTGAGGGTGCCTCGCTGGCAAGCCAGCTCCTACAGGGCTTTGGTGGTCGGCAAAGGTCTGCAGGCCGTAGGAGCCAGCTTGCTGGCGATCGCGGTGAGACGTCCTTCTTGCGGATGCTCGGGTAATGTCAGCCCGAGCAGGACCCGGGCGACATTCACGGGTGTGGCGAAGGTGAGGTCGCCTCGCTGGCAAGCCAGCTCCTACAGGGCTTTGGTAGCCGGCGAGGTCTACAGGCCGTAGGAGCCAGCTTGCTGGCGATCGCGGTGAGACGTCCTTCTCGCGGATGCTCGGGTAATGCCAGCCCGAGCAGGACCGGGGCGACATTCACGGGCGTGGCGAGGGCGAGGGTGAGGGTGCCTCGCTGGCAAGCCAGCGCCTCGGGGCTTTGGTAGCCGACAGAGGTCTGCAGGCCGTAGGAGCCAG
>NZ_JBQWIF010000051.1:0-33817 GCF_052958135.1 Pseudomonas sp. SZ40
CTTCGCCCCGAGGTCGGGGCTCCTACGGGGCTGAGGATTGCACGATCCTGTAGGAGCTGCGACCCCGCAGCGAATGGTGGTCACACCGCCGTTTTTGCAGGATGGCCGCAATCGCTTTGCCCCGAGGTCGGGGCTCCTACGGGGCTGAGGATTGCACGATCCTTTAGGAGCTGCGCCCCCGCGGCGAATGGTGGTCACACCGCCGTTTTTGCAGGATGACTGCTATCGCTTCGCCCCGAGGTCGGGGCTCCTACGGGGCTGAGGATTGCACGATCCTGTAGGAGCTGCGACCCCGCAGCGAATGGCGGTCATACCGCCGCTCTTGCAGGATGGCAGCTATCGCTTCGCCCTGAGATCGGGGTTCCTACAGGGGGCGCTTATGCGCGCTTGGGTTCTTCGTTTGGCTCTGGGGCTTCGTCGCGGTCGTCGATGAATTCGGTGCGGGGCGAGCCGTCGGCGTTGAGCTGGAACACGCGGCTGGGTTGGCCGGCGGCGTTGAACAGCACCTGGCCGAGGCCTGCTGAGTTCCACAGGCGTTCGCCAGCCTTGCTCTGTTTGGGGATGTGCGGGAACACCTGCATGCGGCGGCGTTTGGTCAGCCAGTTGAGGGGCGACCAGGGGGCATACAGCCAGCGGTTGAGGCGGTCGAAGAGGTTCAGCAGGCGCTCCGGGAATTCGTTCTTCACGCCGCTGCTGGTGATCTGCCAGATGGTCGGGCCCTGGTGGCGGTCGCGGATTCTCACCTCGTAGAAGAACGAGTAGTGCACGTCGCCGGAAAGCACCACGTAATCACCGGGGGTGCGCGAGTGGCGGAAGATGTTGAGCATCACCTGAGCGGCGCCGCGGTGCGCCATCCAGTTTTCCGCATCGACCATCAGCGGGTGCCCGGCCCAGCTGAACACGCGTTGCACCGCTTCGATCAGCTTGACCCCGAACATCGGCGCCGCTGACACGATGATCGCGGCGGGGTGGTCGAGCAGGTCCTGCTGGAATTCGCTCAGGGCTTCCCAGTCGAGCAGCCCGGAGGGGCGTTTGATATTGCGCTCGCTGCGCCAGCGCCGCGTGCGCGTGTCGAGTACCAGCAGCGCCGGTGTGCTGGGCAGCACGTAGTGCCATTGCTGGAACTTCATCAAATCGTCGATCAGACGATCCTGAGCCGGGCTGCCGAAGCCGCGTTCCCTGGCCTGCTCGCACAGTTCGCGGGTATTGCTCAGCGGCTCGGCGAAGGCGTCGGGATTGTTGCCCCAGCCCTGGCACAGCAGGTAACCGATCAGTGCGTTGCCGATGATGCGCTTGGAGAAGGGATGACCGTAGGCGGTCTCTTCCCACTGGGCGGAGAGGTTCCAGTCATCGGTGATGTCGTGATCGTCGAAGATCATCAGGTTCGGCAGGTGCGCCAGCACCCGGCCAACCTGGCCCAGGCTGGCGACGAAGGCCTCGATGCAGACCTGCTCCTTGCGGTAGCGCTCGGCATCTTCTTCGCTCAGTTCGGGCTGGTCGAGCTCGATCAGCGTCCAGGGCGTCGGCGACCAGACCAGCAGGTACATGGCCAGCACTTCGGCCAGGGTCACCAGGTGGTTGTCGGCGTTGCTGCTGGTGAAGATGGGCTTTTCGGTACCACCGAAGAAGCGTTCGCGCAGGGTTTCGTTGGCCTTCAGCGCCGGCAGCAGGTCGGCACGGTGGAAGTAGCTGGCCGGGTGCACGTAGAGGTCGGCGCTGTCTTCGACCACCGCGCCCTCGAGCTTCTCGTGGTACAGGCCCAGGCGTTCGATCAGCTTGTGGACGGCGCGCAGCATCGGCCCGGCGACGTCATCGGCATACACCTGATCACCGCTGTGCATCAGCAGTGCAGGGCGCTCGTGGGGCTCATGGGCAGTGGCCAGCAGGCGATCGGCGCAGAGCAGGCCATCCTTGGACGGGTGATGAGGTTTGCGGCAGGAGCCGTGCAGCAGATTGTCGATGCGCGAGCGCAGCACGAAGTTGGCTTGCGCTGCGCCGTCGTACAGCAGGTGTGCGGCCCAGTCGGCGATGCCCTGTTGGCCGTCGACCAGCAGGTCGTAGTCGATCCGTTCGTCCTGGGGCAGCGGGGTGTCGAGATGCAGGTCGATCAGGTGGATGACCGCGTGCTCGCCGATCACCAAACGCTGACACGCATCGTCACCCAGCGGGTAATCGCGAGCGGCCTGTGCACTTGGCGCGAGGCGCAGGGTCAGTTGCAGCTCACGGCTGCCGACCAGCCACAGCACCAGGCGGCCGGGCTCCAGGCGCCGAAGGATCGGGCCAGCGAGTACGGCAGGCAGGTCGGTGAAGTCTTGAGGTTCTGGCAACGGCATCCGGGATCGCTTCCGGCCAGCTCGGGGTCAGCCGGCGGGCCTGTATTTCAGGGAATGAATAGGGACATGGCTCTTAGCCATTGGTTCGGCTGTCATAAAAGCTTCATGTGGTTACTGAGCGGCCTGTCGCAGGCCATCGAGGTCGAGAATTTCGATCTCACCGTAGGTCAGTCGCACGATGCCGCGGGCTTGCAGGTCCTTGAGCACACCGTTGGCGGTCTGTCGGGAGATGGCCAGCATCGCGGCCAGTTGCTCCTGCGCCAGGTGAATGATGCGCCGGGGGCCCTGGGTTTCGCCATAGTCTTCGGCGATCAGCAGCAGCCGTCTGGCCAGCCGCTGCGCAGCGGGCAGCAGGCTCATCTCTTCCAGGGCGATGAACGCCAGGCGTACCTTGTGGGCCATCAGCAGGGCGATATCGCGCCAGTATTCAGGGTGGGCATCGAGCAGGCTCAGCAAGCCTGCCTGGGGAACGTGCAGCAGGGCGCTGGCGCCCTCGGCGAAGGCATCATGGGTACGCGGCTGGCCGTCGAACAGGGCGATTTCGCCGAACCAGTGCGGCGCCTCCACCAGAATCAGCAGCGCTTCCTTGCCTTGCGCATCCACCGTACCGACGCGCATGGCGCCGGACAGCACGGCATACAGGCCGCTCGGCGAATCGCCACGGCTGAACAGGCGTTGCCCGGCCTCCAGATTCAGTTGCCGACCCTGCGTCACCAGCGCCTGCTGCAACGCCTGCGGCAGGGCGGCGAACCATTGGCCTTGAAGCAGAACGGCATGCAGATCGGTCATGGATGTTCCGGTTTGTCGGCTAGCTGACAGTGCTGGCGAGATGGCAGCGCCATTATGCGATGACACGCACCCGTGAGGATAACAACAATGAAAACCCTGGTGGATCACCTCGCCCAATACGCGGCCTACCACCGCGATCGGCGCAATATCGTCACCCATTTCGTCGGCATCCCCATGATCGTCCTGGCGGTCACCGTGCTGCTGTCGCGCCCAGGCGTGGCGGTCTCGGGCCTGTGGCTGTCACCGGCGCTGGCCGTGGCGTTGGTGACGACGCTGTTCTACCTGCGCCTGGACTTTCGCTTCGGGGTGGTCATGGGGGCGCTGCTGGGCCTCTGCCTGTGGTTCAGCGCCGGGCTGGCCATGGGCGGCACGGCACTGTGGCTGAGCGCGGGGCTGGGGCTGTTCGTGGTGGGCTGGATCATCCAGTTCGTTGGCCATTTCTACGAAGGCCGCAAGCCGGCGTTCGTCGACGACGTCATGGGGCTGATGGTGGGGCCGTTGTTCGTGGTCGCCGAAGCCGCCTTCCTGCTCGGCTTGCGCCAGGAGGTCGAACACGAAGTGGTCAAACGCGCCGGCCCGACCTGCATCCGCGAACGCAAGACGGCTTGATGGGAACGTCCATCGCTGGATCGTTCCTCACGCTTCGCGTGGGAATGCCTTCATGGGCGCTTCGCGCCCGGTTTTTAGCCCGAATGGGCGCACTGGCCTGGGTGCCCACGCTGGAGCATGGGCACCATCAGAAGAGTCGGTTGGTGGGCTGAAGCGGATATCCGCCCGGCCCACCCTACGTTTCGGACGTCTGCGGATTAACTAGCCGCAGTAACCGGCTTGCCGCCCTTGGGTTTGAAGTACAGGGTGGTGCCGCGGCTGAGGTTGTCGAGGCTGAGGTGATCCTTGGCCACTTCGGCTTCGATCAGTTCGTCCTGGCCTTCGACCTTCAGGGTGATGCGGGTGATGGCGCCGAGCAGGCGGATGTCACGCACTTCACCAGCCTGATGGCCTTCCAGTGCCTCGGTTGACAGGCTCACTTCGTGCGGGCGGAACAGCACGTGGTGATCGTCGCCGACATAAAGACGGTTGGCGTCACCGAGGAAGTGGTAGACGAAGTCGCTGGACGGCTTCTCGTAGACTTCGGCCGGCGAGCCGATCTGCTCGACCACGCCCTTGTTCATCACCACGATGCGGTCGGCCACTTCCATGGCTTCTTCCTGGTCGTGGGTCACGAACACGCTGGTCAGGTGCACTTCTTCGTGCAGGCGCGCCAGCCAGCGGCGCAGCTCTTTACGCACCTTGGCGTCGAGGGCGCCGAAGGGCTCGTCGAGCAGCAGTACCTTGGGTTCCACCGCCAGGGCACGGGCCAGGGCGATACGCTGGCGCTGGCCACCGGAGAGCTGTTCCGGGTAGCGGTCGGCCAGCCAGTCGAGCTGCACCAGGTCGAGCAGGTCGTGGACCTTCTTCTTGATCACGTTCTCGTTCGGACGCTCGCCCTTGGGCTTCATGCGCAGGCCGAAGGCAACGTTGTCGAACACCGTCATGTGACGGAACAGGGCGTAGTGCTGGAACACGAAGCCGACCTTGCGATCACGCACGTCGTGCTCGGAAACGTCTTCACCGTGGAACACGATGCTGCCGGTATCCGGGACTTCCAGGCCGGCGATGATGCGCAGCAGGGTGGTCTTGCCGCAGCCGGACGGGCCGAGCAGGGCCACCAGCTCACCGCTGTTGATGTTGAGGTTGATGTCGTTGAGCGCCTTGAACTGGCCAAAGTGCTTGTTGATGCCTTGAACTTGAATACTCATGGGTTGCACCTGTCGTTCTGTCTGGCCGGTTCGCGCAGGAGCGCGGCGCCGGCGGAATGATTCAATCGTCCTGATTCGTCTTGAACTGCCGGCTCAAGCGCGCTTCGCTCCATTGGCGAAGCAGCAACACGACCAGGGCCATGACCAGCAACAGGATGGCCACGCTGAACGCGGCGACGATGTTGTATTCGTTGTAGAGAATCTCGATGTGCAGTGGCAGCGTGTTGGTGTAACCGCGGATGTGCCCGGAAACCACCGAGACCGCGCCAAACTCGCCCATCGCCCGCGCCGTGCAGAGCACCACGCCGTAGACCAGCGCCCATTTTACGTTAGGCAGCGTCACATGCCAGAACATCTGCCAGCCGTTGGCGCCGAGCAGGCGTGCGGCTTCTTCTTCGGTGGTGCCCTGTTCCTCCATCAGCGGGATCAGTTCGCGCGCGACGAAGGGGAAGGTGACGAAGATGGTCGCCAGCACGATGCCCGGTACGGCGTAGATGATCTGCAGGTTCTGATCCTGCAGGTATGGCGCCAGCTTGCTCTGCGCGCCGAACAGCAGCACGTAGATCAGGCCGGCGACCACCGGCGATACCGAAAACGGCATGTCGATCAGGGTGACCAGCACGCTCTTGCCGCGGAACTCGAACTTGGTCACCGACCAGGCCGCCGCGACGCCGAACACCAGGTTCAGCGGTACGGAAATGGCCGTGGCCAGCAGGGTCAGCTTGAGTGCGGAAATGGCGTCCGGCTCGCGGATCGCCTCCCAGAAGAATTCCAGGCCACGGCTCAGGCCCTGGGTGACGACGATGTACAGCGGCAGCACGAGGATCACCGCGAACACCGCCCAGGCGATGACGATCAGGGCGATGGCGCCGGGGGAGCGGCGTACCGGGCGCGCAGCCGCGTTCTTGCTAAGGGTTGCAAGGCTCATGACGGGCTCCTCAGATTTGCGGCTGGATGCGGCGCTGCAGCAGGTTGATCAGCAGCAGCAGAATGAACGAGACCACCAGCATCAGTACGCCAATGGCGGTGGCGCTCGGGTAGTCGTACTGATCCAGCTTGGAGACGATCAACAGCGGCAGAATCTCGGTCTTCATCGGAATGTTGCCGGCGATGAACACCACGGAGCCGTACTCACCGACTCCCCGGGCGAAGGCCAGGGCGAAGCCGGTGATCCAGGCGGGCAGCAGGCTTGGCAGCAGCACGTGCCAGAACACCTGCAGGGGTTTGGCACCCAGGCAGGAGGCCGCTTCTTCGACTTCCTTGGGAAAGTCGGCGAGTACCGGCTGCAGGGTGCGCACCACGAACGGCAGGGTCACGAACACCAGCGCCAGGGTGATGCCCAGCGGGGTGTAGGCGATCTTGAAGGGGAACAGCGAGCCGATCATGCCGTTGGGCGCGTACAGCGCGGTCAGGGCGATACCGGCGACCGCTGTGGGCAGGGCGAATGGCATGTCGACCATGGCATCGATGATGCGTCGGCCGGGGAAGGTATAGCGCACCAGTACCCAGGCGATGATGGTGCCGAGGATGCCATTGAGCAGCGCCGCCGCCAGGGCGGTGCCGAAGGAAAGCTTGAGGGAGAACAGCACCTGGCGATTGGTGATCAGGTTCCACCACTGCTCCAGCGACAGCTGCAGCGAGAACAGGAACATGGCACCCAGCGGAATCAGCACGACCAGGGCGAGGTAGGTCAGGGTGTAGCCCAGAGTCAGCCCGAAGCCGGGTATGACCGAGGAAGTTCGACGAGACATGGAGAGTCCTTTTAATCAGGTCCGCAGAGCGAAGCCCGCCATTCCTTCAGGAGTGGCGGGCTTCGTCGATAAGGCGTGGCTTACTGATTGATCTTCTTGAAGATGTCGTCGAACACGCCGCCGTCGTCGAAGTACTTGGGCTGTGCGGAGCTCCAGCCACCGAAGTCCTTGTCGATGGTGACCAGTTCCAGATCCTTGAACTGATTCTTGAACTCGGCCGCCACTTCGGCGTTGCGCGGACGGTAGAAGTTCTTCGCGGCGATGCGCTGGCCTTCTTCGCTGTACAGGTACTGCAGGTAGGCTTCGGCGGCCTTGCGGGTGCCCTTGCGGTCGACGTTCTTGTCGACGACTGCCACCGGCGGCTCGGCGAGGATGGACAGCGACGGGGTGACGATCTCCAGCTGGTCGCCGCCTTCTTCGGCCAGCGACAGGTAGGCTTCGTTCTCCCACGCCAGCAGTACGTCGCCCAGGCCACGTTGTACGAAGCTGATGGTCGAACCACGGGCACCGGTGTCCAGAACCGGCGCGTGACGGTACAGCTCGGTCACGTATTCCAGGGCTTTTTCGTCGCTGCCGTATTTCTTCTTGGCGTAAGCCCAGGCGGCGAGGAAGTTCCAGCGTGCACCACCGGAGGTTTTCGGGTTCGGGGTGATGATTTCGACGCCATCCTTGACCAGGTCATCCCAGTCCTTGATGCCTTTCGGGTTGCCCTTGCGCACCAGGAACACGATGGTCGAGGTGTACGGTGTGCTGTTGTCGGCCAGGCGTTTCTGCCAGTCCTTGTCGATCAGCGGCTGGTTCAGGTTGATCGCGTCGATGTCGCCGGACAGCGCGAGGGTCACCACGTCGGCCTGCAGGCCGTCGATCACCGCACGAGCCTGTTTGCCCGAGCCGCCGTGAGACTGCTGGATGGTCAGGGCTTCGTTGCCTTGTTCCTGCCAGTGCTTGTTGAACGCCTTGTTGAATTCGACGTACAGCTCACGGGTCGGGTCGTAGGACACGTTGAGCAGGGTCTGGGCAGAAACCGGGCCGGCTACCAGGGCGCTGGCGAGTGCAGCGAGTGCGAAACGGCGAATGGACATGGTGGAGCTCCTCGATACTGAATACGGTGCTGTGCGTGTTTGGCGTGCTCTGTTATTCGATGCCTGCTCTAGGCAGGCATTCGTGGGTTACATCGGGAGTAGCGATAGGGATTCATGCTGGCGGCCCGTGGTCGGGTTGGCGGAATGGTGATCAGGCGTTCTTGCTGCCGGATTGCTGAAGGCGGAATTTTTCCTTGCGCTCGATCTGCACGACCTGACCGTTGTGCACGGTGATCTCTACCGAGCCGAATTTCAGGCCGTTCAGGGCGCTTTGGATCTCACGCAGGATGGTGGCGTCATCCTGGCCTTCCAGGTTGCGAAGGGTTGCGGTCATGGCTAAAGGCTCCTTGCCCTCGTTCTCGGTGCGACGGCTGTCGGCTGCGGGGCGTGGAGCGGATACTAGGGAATCTGAAATATTCTTAAAAATACTGTTTAAGAACATTTATATTTCTTCTGGATATATAGCCGTTTTGCGGTCGTTACAGATCGTTATTTGCTTATGAGGAATAAGCAAAGAAGTTCTTATTCTTTTTAGTCTCGTTCTTGGCCTCCTACACTGCACGCCATGCAGACGTGATGCACAGGGTGCAGATGCACTTGCACACGATGCACTGACTACTGCACGACAGGCAGACACGGGAGGCGCCGCGATGCGCAGTGAAGCGATTCGATACCTGATAGTGCCGGGCTGGCAGGGCTCGGGCGATGACCATTGGCAGAGCCACTGGCAGCGCAGCCTGCCCAATAGTGCGCGGGTCGAGCAGCTGGACTGGCTGACGCCGCGCCGCGAGGATTGGGTTGCCGCTCTGGAAAGGCAGATCGTCGCCGATCCGAGGCCAGCGATTCTCATCGCCCACAGCCTGGGCTGCGTCACGGTTGCCCACTGGGCGGCGCAGGCGCCCGTGGCGTCGCTGCGTCGCGTGCGCGGTGCGCTGCTGGTCGCACCGGCCGATGTGCAGCGCCCCAACTGCCCCGAAGCGCTGCGTAATTTCGCGCCGATTCCTCCGTACCTGCTGCCATTCCCCAGCCAGTTGGTCGGTTCCGACAACGACTCGGCCGCCAGTGCCGCGCGCGCCATCGAACTGGCCCGTGATTGGGGCAGCGAGACCGCCATCCTCAGTGGCGCCGGGCACATCAACGTGAAGTCCGGGCACCAGCGCTGGGAGCAGGGCTTCGCCTATCTGTTCCGGCTGCAGAACCGCATCGAGCAGCAAATGCGTCGCCGCGCCTGACAACTGCATGCCGCCGCGCCCTGCCGGGCGCAGTTCGAGGGCGCGTCGCCAATCCCATCTTCCCACGGTCGCTCGCGGCCTGACGTCAAAGAGAGTGAGTTATGAGCCTGTCATCGGCTGGCGATCAGTCGCTGCTGATTTTCCCCGATGCGGACAAGAGTCCGCTGAGTATTCGTGCCAAGGCGCTGGTGTTCATCGACCCACGGACCCGGCAGTTACGCGAAGAAGTCGAGCGTCTGGCCGGTTTGCCCGTACCCATCCTGATCCAGGGTGAAACCGGTACCGGCAAGGAACTGCTGGCGCGCCACATTCACCGGGCCAGCGAGCGCCCCGGCCTGTTCGTCGCCCTGAGCTGCAGCGGTTTGAGCCTCAACCACGCCGAGGCCGAGCTGTTCGGCTACGTGGCCGGCGCCCATCAGGGCGCGCCGAGCAGCCGCGCCGGCTGGCTGGGCTCCGCCAACGGCGGCACGCTCTATCTGGACGAGATCGCCGACCTGCCGCTGCCCCTGCAGGATCAGTTGCTCAGTGTGCTGGAGACCGGCGAAGCCTGGCGAGTTGGCGCTGCACAGCCGACCCCGCTGGACGTGCGCCTGGTGGCCGCCACCAGCATCGACCTGTGGCAGGCCGTGAAGGCCGGCAAGTTCGACGAGCGCCTGGCCCATTACCTGAGCGATGGCCGCCTCGAGTTGCCGCCGCTGCGCGAGCGGGTTGGCGACGTGCTGCCGCTGGCCGAGTACTTCCTGGGTATCTACGCCCAGCGTCTGCGCCTTCCGCTACCTGGTATCAGCCTCGCCGCCCAGGCCGTGCTCGAGCGGCATGACTGGCCGGGCAATACCCGCGAGCTGGAGAACGTGGTGCACTTCGCCCTGCTGGTCTCCGGCGCCGACGAGATCGACGCGCAACACCTCAACCTGCCAGCCGCACCGCCGTTGAAACGCATCGAACACGCCCTCGATCAGTTGCTTGACGAGGGTGACACCCGGCAACTGGCCGCGCTTCGTGAATTGCTGCGGCGTGCTGAGGCAAGGGCGCCGGTGCTGGCGGCTTCCTGATACGACACTGGGTGAGTGGGTGGTTAAAGACAAAAGCGGACATCGGCGCAGTATCTGTGGGAGCGGGCCATGCCCGCGATTTTCGCGCGCATGGCGCGCTTCCACAGTGGATCGGCGAATGGCTGCTTTCGCCACCTTTCAGCCATCTGCATGACTGAGCCCATTGCGCCTATGACGCCAGCAGCGACACCGACTTGACCTGCACCCACAGCGGTTGCCCGGCGCGTATATCCAACTGGTCGAAGGAGTAGCGGGTGATGCGCGCGATGATGCGTTGCTCACCGAGCTGCAGTTCGACCAGGCGGTGCGCCGGGTTGGGCAGTTCGAACCAGCGTTCGACCGTCGCTGGAAGCAGGTTGAGCACGCTGCTGTCGCGGGCCTGTTCCAGGCTCAGGCTGACGTCACGGGCCTTGATCTTGATGCGCACCTGACGCCCTGCCGGCAACGGCGCGTGGGCCAGCCGCAGGAAGGCCGTGCTGCCAGGCAGCCTGATATCGAGCAGGTCGTAGTGCGCGTCGTGCCGCTCGACCTGGCCTTCGATCACCGCCTCGGCATCGTCCTCGAAGATGAATGGCAGGTCGCTGCGAATCAGCGTTTCCTTGAGTGGCCCGCTGGCCGTGACCCTGCCTTCGTCGAGCACCACCAGATGATCGGCAAGACGTGCCACTTCGTCCGGTGCGTGGCTGACGTAGAGGATCGGGATATCCAGCTCGTCATGCAGGCGCTCCAGGTACGGCAGCACCTCGCCCTTGCGTTTGAGATCCAGCGCCGCCAGTGGCTCGTCCATAAGCAGCAGACGCGGGCTGGTGAGCAGGGCGCGGGCCATGCCGACGCGCTGGCGCTCACCGCCGGAGAGGCGGTCCGGCAGGCGTTCGAGCAGGTGCTCGATGCCAAGCAGCTCGACCGCCTGCTCCAGCGGTACACGGCGCTCGGCCTTGGCGATGCGTTTGAAACCGAACTCGAGGTTGCGCAGCACCGAGAGGTGGGGAAACAGGTTGGCGTCCTGGAACACGTAGCCGACCGGGCGCTGGTGGGCTGGCAGCCAGACACCGCTGGCGCTGTCCTGCCAGGTTTCGCCATTGATCTGCAGGTAACCGCTGCCCGGTCGTTCCAGACCGGCGACGCAGCGCAGCAGGGTGGTCTTGCCCGAACCGGAGTGGCCGAACAGGGCGCTGACACCGCGCCCGGGCAACTGCAGGTCGACATCCAGGGTGAAGCCGGGATGCGTGAGGTTGAAACGGGCGTGGATCCGGGAATCGCTCATGTCCAGGCCTTCTGGCCGCGGCGGCCGCTGGAGTAGAGCGCCAGCAGCACCAGGAAGGAGAACGCCACCATGCCGCCGGCCAGCCAGTGGGCCTGGGCGTACTCCATGGTTTCCACGTGGTTGTAGATCTGCACCGAGGCCACCTGAGTCTTGCCGGGAATGTTGCCGCCGATCATCAGCACCACGCCGAACTCACCGACGGTGTGGGCGAAACCGAGGATCGCCGCGGTGAGAAAGCCCGGCCTTGCCAGCGGCAATACCACGCTGAAAAAGGTGTCCCAGGGGCCGGCGCGCAGCGTTGCCGCTGCCTCCAGCGGTGCACGGCCCATGGCTTCGAAGGCGTTCTGCAACGGTTGCACCACGAACGGCAGGGAATAGAACACCGAGCCGATCAGCAGCCCGGCGAAGGTGAAGGTCAGGGTACCCAGGCCGAGTACCTGGGTCAGTTGGCCGAAGAAACCGTTGGGGCCCATGCTGATCAGCAGGTAGAAGCCGATCACTGTCGGCGGCAGCACCAGCGGCAGGGCGACGATGGCGCCGATCGGTCGCTTCAGCCAGGAATCGGTACGCGACAGCCACCAGGCGATGGGCGTGCCGACCAGCAGCAACAGCACCGTGGTCAGGGTGGCCAGTTCCAGCGTGAGGAGAATGGCGGCGAAGTCGTTGGGCCCCAGGGGCATGCAATGGCCTTTCAGCTGTGGTGGACGGGGAAAAGTGCCGGAGCAGGCTGCTGATCTTCCGACGTGGGCGCCGGCATTTCAAATCGATGGCTGCAAAGTGGCGAAAGCGGACGTTCGATTTGGTGGGCTAAAGCCCACCCTACAGCCTGTGGGAGCGGGCCATGCCCGCGATTTTTCGCGCGCATGGCGCGCTCCCACATTGGATCGGCGAACCGCCGCTATCGCCTTGCTGCATCCGCTCGCAAGGTCGTTGACAGGCCATTCAAAGCTGGTAGCCGTAGGCCTTGATGATTTCGGCGGCTTTCGGGCCCTTCAGGTAATCGACCAGTGCCTTGGCTGCCGGGTTGGTGGCGCCTTTCTTGAGGATGAGCGCGTCCTGGCGGATCGGCTCGTACATCGTTTCGGGCACTACCCAGGCCGAACCACTGGTGATCTGGCCATCCTTGTACACCTGGGAGAGGGCGACGAAGCCCAGCTCGGCGTTGCCGGTGGAGACGAACTGCAGCGCCTGGGTGATGTTCTGGCCTTCGACGATCTTGCCCTTCAGGGCGTCGCTCAGGCCCAGCTTGGCCAGGGTCTGAGTGGCGGCCAGACCATAGGGCGCAGCCTTCGGATTGGCGATGGACAGGTGCTTGAAGTCGCCTTTCTCGAGCACGGCGCCCCTGTCATCGACGACGCCGTCTTTCGGCGACCACAGCACCAGCTTGCCGATGGCGTAGGTGAAGCGCGAACCGTCCACGCTCTGGCCTTCTTTCTCGAGCTTGGCCGGGGTGCTGTCGTCGGCCGAGAGAAAGACCTCGAAGGGCGCACCGTTGCTGATCTGCGCGTAGAACTGCCCGGTGGCCCCGTAGGAGGCTTGCACGCTGTGCCCGGTGTCCTTCTCGAACGCGCTGGCAATGGCCTGCATCGGCGCGGTGAAGTTGGCGGCGACCGCCACCTGTACCTGATCGGCCAGGGCGTTGCCCGCCATGGCCAGGCTGGCGCAAAGAACGAAAAGTGGATGAACGAGGCGGTTGCGCATGGACGGCTCCTGAGGGTGTGGGCCACCAACGGCGGCCACTTGCGGTAACGCTATATACAAAAATATATGGCGATAGGGAAGCGAAACCGTCAGGTTGCCCAGCGCAATGGGTCGATCCTTTTCAGGCGTGAGAACGAAAAATGCCAGTCAGATCACCTGACTGGCATTTTCGAGACCCCCTGCAGCGGGGTGTCAGATCACTTCAGCCATTCGGCGACGCGATCCGGGTTCTTGGCGATCCACTGCTTGGCCGCTTCTTCCGGCTTCACGCCGTCGCGGATGGACAGCATCACCGCGCCCACTTCCTCGGCGCTCCAGGACAGCTTCTTGAGGAAGGCCACGGCTTCCGGCGCCTTGGCTTCCAGGGCCGGGTTGGCGACGGTGTCGACGTGCTCGGCTTCGCCGAAGACGTTTTTCGGGTCTTCCAGGAAGCGCAGCTTCCATTGCGCGAACATCCAGTGGGGGATCCAGCCGGTCACCACGATGGGCTTCTGGGCTTTCTCGGCGCGGGTCAGGGCGGTGGCCATGGCCGGGCCCGAGCTCGGCATCAGCTTGATGCTCTTGAGGTCGTATTCCTTGATCGCGTCTTCGGCACGGCGCATCACGCCAGCGCCGGCATCGATACCGGTGATCTTGCCGTCGAAGTCCTTGGCGTATTTTTCCAGGTCAGCGATGGTCTTGGCTTCCACGTAGTCCGGCACGATCAGACCGATCTTGGCGCCGTCGTAGTTGGTGCCCAGGACGGTGACCTTGTCCTTGAGCTTCTCGAAGTATTCGCCGTGGGTGGCTGGCAGCCAGGCGGAGAGGGTCACGTCGAGGTCGCCGCGGGCCAGGCCCTGCCACATGATGGCGGGTTCTACCGGCTGCAGGGTGACGTCGTAACCGAGTTTGGTCTTGAGAATTTCGCCCGCGACGTGGGTGACGGCGACGCTGTCGTCCCAGCCATTCACGTAGCCGATCTTCAGGGCGGGTTTGTCCGCTGCCATGGCGCTGGACATGCCCATGGCCAGGGCGGCGACGCCGAGGCTCTGCAGGCAGAGGCGTTTGAATCTTTGCATAGGTCTTGCTCCGTCAGTGAGTGGCAGTTCTGGGGGTTTACTGGCTCGTTCTGATCGCGGGCCTTGCGGCACCGGCTGTGCAGAGCAGGGCATGGCCCTGGTGAAACCGGGCGCATGGGAGGCGCGCCTCCCGGCGGACAGGCTACGCACCGTGCGTTGCCTGTCTGTACCTGACCCGGCTGCCAGCAGCCGGGTCGCGGTGAGTGCGAGCTCGTTCAGAGCCCGACGAATTTCTTCACTGCAGCAACGCCATCCTGGCCGTCGAACGTGGTCACACCTTCCAGCCAGGCGTCGAGCGCCTGCGGGTTAGCCTTGATCCACTCCTTTGCCACCTCGGCCGGGTCTTTCTTCTCCAGCACTTTTTCCATCAGCTGGCTTTCGATATCGACGTTGAATTGCAGATTGTTCAGCAGTTTGCCGACGTTGGCGCAGCGCGCTTCGTAATCTGGCGGTACCACGGTGTAAACCTTGGCGGCGCCATAATCCGGGCCGAACACGTCGTCACCACCGGACAGGTAGGTGATGTCCTGCTGGGTGTTCATCGGGTGCGGTGCCCAGCCGAGGAAGACCACCGGCTCTTTCTTGCGAATCGCGCGCTGCACCTGCACCAGCATGCCGGCCTCGCTGGACTCGATCATCTTGAAATCGCCGAGATCGAAGGTGTTGCCCTTGATCATGCCTTCGATCAGCAGGTTGCCGTCGTTGCCCGGCTCGATGCCGTAGATCTTGCCGCCCAGCTGATCCTTGAACTTGGCGATGTCCTGAAAGCTCTTCAGGCCCGCTTCGGCTGCATAGGTCGGCACGGCCAGGGTGTACTTGGCGCCTTCGAGGTTGGCCTTGGGCAGGACCTTGACGCTGTTGTCCTTGGTGAACGGCTCGATCACCGAGTCCATCGACGGCGCCCAGTAACCGAGGAACACGTCGATCTGCTTGTTCTTCACACCGGTGAAGGCGATTGGCACCGAGGCCATGGTCTTGCGCGGCTGATAGCCGAGGCCTTCGGTCAGCGTCATGGCCACACCGGTGGTAGCAGCGATGTCGGCCCAGCCGATCTCGGCGAAACGCACCTGCTTGCAGCTTGCCGGCTCTTGAGCCCAGGCGCCCTGCATCAGCACGCAGGACAGCACACCTACGCCCGCCACCTTGTAAAAGTTGTTCATCCGCGGATCCTTGTAGAGTTGAAAGAACGCTGAGTATGGCCGCTTACTGACGTTGCAGACGAGCGCTCAACCAGTTCAGCCAGCCGGCACGGTTCGCCGCGGTTTGCGGGGTGCCGAAACTCTCGGTGATGCGGTCGAGGATGATCGCCAGCAGGACCACGGCCATGCCGCTTTCGAAGCCCAGGCCGATGTCCAGACGCTGGATGCTGGCCAGCACGTCGTTACCCAGGCCGCCGGCGCCGACCATGGAGGCGATGATCACCATCGACAGGGCCATCATGATGGTCTGGTTGACGCCCGCCATGATCGACGGCATCGCGTTGGGCAACTGCACCTTGAACAGCAGTTGGCGACCGTTGCAGCCGAACGACTGGCCAGCCTCGACGATTTCCTTGTTGACCTGGCGGATGCCCAGGCTGGTCAGGCGTACCGCAGGTGGCATGGCGAAGATCACCGTGGCGATGATGCCGGGCACCCGACCGAGGCCGAACAGCATGGCCGCGGGGATCAGGTAGACGAACGCCGGCATGGTCTGCATGAAGTCCAGAATCGGCCGGATGATGGTCGACACGCGCTCGCTCTTGGCCGCCCAGATGCCCAGCGGAATACCCATCAGCAAACTGATCAGGGTCGCCGAGAAGGTCAGGCCGAGGGTCACTACCGTCTGCTCCCAGAAGCCGGTCATGACGATCAGCACGAAGGCGATGGCGGTGAACACCGCGAAGCGAAAGCCGATACGCCACAGGCCGAGGGCCACGAAGATGGCGATCAGCAGCCAGGCCGGGGGCAGCATGAGTACCGCCTCGATACCTTCGGAAAAGCCGCTGACCACGCTGCCGATGCTGTCGAAAGCGCCGCTGTAGTTATCCAGCAGGTGTTGTACGGAGTCGTTGACCCAGCTGCCCAGATCCAGTTTCTCGCTCATGTCATTCTCCCTGCAGACGAGTCAGGAGGCGGCCTTTGCTGATGGCGCCACTGTAATTGCCGTCCTGGTCGACCACCGGGATCGGACCCTCGTTGTCCACCAGGCGACCGATCACCTGATCCAGTGGCATGTCCTCGGGAACCGGATTGATTTCCTTGAGCACGGCCTGGTTCAGGGAGCAGGATTCGCCGCCTTCGACCAGGAGGGCGATCTTCTCCAGGCTGATGGAGCCTTGGAACTTGTTGTCTTCGTCGACGATGAAGGCGTAGTGCTTGTCCTGTTCCTGCAGCTCACGGCAAACGGTTTGCGCATCGGGCGCTTTACCGTTGTGCACGTAGATCGGCACGCTGTCGGACTTGAGCTGGCCAGCGGTGAGATAGCGGCTGGTGTCGACCGTATCGAAGAAGTTGCGCACGTATTCGTTGGCAGGATTGTCGATGAGTTCCTGTGGCGTGCCGACCTGAATCAGCTTGCCGCCTTCCATGATGCCGATGCGACTGCCGATGCGCATGGCCTCTTCGATATCGTGAGACACGAAGATGATGGTGCGGCGGTCAGTCTTCTGCAGCTCGAGCAGGATGTCCTGCATCTCGCGGCGCTTGAGCGGGTCGAGGGCCGAGAAGGCCTCATCCATGATGATCATCGAGGGGTCGACGGCCAGGGCGCGAGCCAGGCCGACGCGCTGTTGCATGCCGCCCGAGAGCTCGTGGGGGAATTTGCTGGCGAAGGTATCCAGACCAACCTGGGTGAGTACCTGCATGGCGCGCTCTTCGCGCTCCTTGCGGCCTTTGCCGGCCACTTCGAGGCCGAAGGCGGCGTTGTCCAGAACGGTGCGCGAGGGCATCAGTGCGAATGACTGGAAGACCATGCTCATGTCGCGGCGGCGCAGTTCGATCAGTTGATCCTTGGGCAGCTTGGCGACGTTCTGCCCGTCGATGAAGACGTCTCCGGCAGTCGGTTCGACCAACCGGTTGATCAGGCGGATGAGGGTGGATTTACCGGAGCCGGAGAGGCCCATCAGTACGAAGATTTCACCTTCCTCGACGCTGAACGAGACGTCGCTGACGCCAATGACGGCGCCTTTCTCGGCGAGAATTCTGTCCTTGCTCCAACCTTGCTTGAGCAGGTCGATGGCTTCTTGCGGCTTGTCGCCAAACACCTTGTAGAGGTTCTCGACGACGATTTTTCCAGACTGCATGGGATGGTTCCCCTTCAGTAGACATCCAGAGCAGCTACACGCGGCCTGCCGAGCGCCCACCGGGCGTTCGTCAGGCGATGTCGACTGTTCTTGCTTGTGGGTATATACACGGTTCCGAGGTTTGGACAGCGTTCTGTTACATGGCGTTCTGCTGGCACTCGCGCACGCCCCCAGAGACCTGCCCTGGCTGCTCGCAGCCCCCGGCATTCCTGGATTTCGTGTCGAATGAATAATGCGTTGCCGTGCTGCAAACTGCTTTCCAAACCCTCTGGCAGTGTTACGAAGCCCAGTCCTTTGGGAATTCACATCTCATCCGAGATGCGCGTACATCCGAAATTTCTTGTTGGACTGGCGCCCTGTTGCGGTAGCCAGCACTTATCTGTTCTTCGGTCCGGAGCGGAGGGCTCCGGTCTGCCACTCTGGTCAAGAGCGACAGCGACGAAATCGGCTGACTCAACGATATAGTCTTGCGGTCGCGGCAATTATCGAATTGCGACCCTGACGTGTTGGGCGACGACACCAAGGTCCGCCGCCTAAAAAACCATAACAGATTTTTTCTACCCTTGGCCAAAGCTGGAGGCCGCATGTGGCGCGGTTCTCAGCTTTTCAGCCGGCCTTAGGCTAGGTGAACCGGGGGCTGTAGCGAATTCGAAAAAAAACGTATGTAAGCCTGTCGGTCGCTGCAAAAGCGTCGCTGAACGTGCGTTTTTTACACTGTACTGGTCGTCTGCTGGCCATGTAGGGGGCAGGGATCCGAGAACCGATGGCGCCGTCGGTGGATCGAGATGAGCCGGCTTTGATAATGGCCGTGCCGGCCATTCGCCATGATCGTCGATGGGCGCGGCAGGGTAGAAGGAAATCCTGACTGTCGCCCGTGGGCGCTTTTCGCTCAGATGACCGGTCATCCGCCAGCTTTTGGTGCAGGTGAAGCACGGGCCGAAACGTCAGTGCCGTGACCGCTCGGTCACGGCCTCCGTTACTGTCGGCAGGTAACCCTCACAAATGTACGGGAACACCCATTGGCGGCAGTGCTACCAAAATGCTCAGGCCCTTGTGGCAGGGCACTTCACGGCGATTTCACGAAGCATCTGCGAGCCCCCGCGGCTCGCTCTGCCGGGGCGTTCCAGCCTGGTGCACGTTTTTTGTTGAACGACCGTTCAATGTCGGCATGACCTTTGCGTTGCATAGGCCATCTGCTTGACTGCCTTGTGCCGTGAATACAAGAAAATCAGAGCCTCGCGATGAAGGCTCACAACGTGCTTAGCGTGAGGGTTCACCGATGTCACAGTTCAATCAGGGAGCGCAGCTCCAGAGCCGTGTTCCCCAATCCATCGGGTTTCTCCTGTTGGACAATTTCACCCTGATCTCCCTGGCGTCCGCCGTGGAGCCCCTGCGCATGGCCAACCAGCTCTCCGGCAAGGAGCTGTATCGCTGGCACACCCTGACCCTCAATGGCTTGCCGGTGTGCGCCAGCGACGGTCTGCAGATCACCCCGGATGCCTGTACCGCCAACGCGCCAGCTCTGAGCGCGGTGATCGTCTGTGGCGGTGTGGACATCCAGCGCAGCGTCACCCGCGAACATGTGCAGTGGCTGCAGGCCCAGGCTCGTCAGGGCCGGCAGATGGGCGCGGTGTGTACGGGCAGCTGGGCGCTGGCCAAGGCCGGTTTGCTCGACGGCTACGATTGCAGCGTGCACTGGGAGTTTCTTGCCGCGATGCAGGAGGCCTTCCCCCGTGCGGCCATCACCACGCGGCTGTTCTCCATCGACCGCAACCGCAATACCTCGTCCGGCGGCACTGCGCCGATGGACATGATGCTGCACCTGATCGGCCGCGAGCATGGTCGCGAACTGGCAGCGGCAATCTCCGAGATGTTCATCTACGAGCGCATTCGCAACGAGCAGGATCATCAGCGCGTGCCGCTCAAGCACATGCTCGGCACCAATCAGCCGAAACTGCAGGAAATCGTCGCCCTGATGGAAGCCAACCTCGAGGAGCCCATCGACCTCGATCAACTGGCGCTCTACGTGGATGTTTCGCGTCGCCAGCTGGAACGGCTGTTCCAGAAGTACCTGCACTGCTCACCGTCGCGCTATTACCTGAAGCTGCGCCTGATACGCGCCCGGCAGCTGCTCAAGCAGACCTCGATGTCGATCATCGAAGTCGCCTCGGTCTGCGGCTTCGTCTCCACCCCGCACTTCTCCAAGTGCTACCGCGAGTACTTCGGCATTCCGCCGCGCGATGAGCGCGCCGGCAGCAGCTCGAACGTGATTTCCCTGGTGCCGATCCATGACGACCTGATGCACGAGTCGTCTTCCGCCATGTCCGCGCTCAGCCGTGCTCAGGGTGAGTCGACCTTCGCCAGCGTACGCATCCTCTGATCCGAATGGCGGTGACGGCTTCTGGCCGTTACCGCCGGATGCATGCTGAGCGAAAAATCGCCTGGGGCGATTTTTGCCGTCGCTTGTGACGACCCAAGGGTGGTCGCCAGGGATGCTGAGTACAAAAAAGCACCAGCCGCTCGAAAGCCATGTGTCACCGGGCTTTCAGCGCTTTCCAAACAGCTTATCCACAGCCACGCACACAGTATTTGTGCGCAAGCTATTGGTGCTGAAGAAAACGCTGCTCGTTCTTTGCGATCATCACGGCAAAGGCCCTGGAAAGGGCCTCTCGGCGATCTCGTCGAGAGAAGCATGGACAAAAAACGGACAACTGCCTGCAGCGCCCATGCGGGCGGGTGGCTGGCAGTTATTCAACAGTTTATCCACAGGCGCATGCACAGTATTTGTGTGCAACGCGTGGCGGTTTGCCGAGCAGGCCGGCTGCGCTTGCCCAGCTCTAGCGGCGTGGCACGAGCGCCGGCAGCAGGGTGCGGGAGATGGCTTCGCGCACGGTCGGCAGCACGGTGGCGCTACCGGCGAGTATGTCTTCGACCATGCGGCGCAGGGCCACGGCGCGTTCCGGGCACAGGCCGGTGACCGCGTACTCGCAGGCCTGCTCGGCGCTGGCGCCGCTGGGAATGCTGATGCCCAGGGCTACCAGGCGTTCGCGGAGATCTTCCTGGTCGATCAATTCGGCGTGCATCATCGTCCTGTCCTCGTGGAGTGTGTGAAGATCGGCGCCCCGTCAGCGCAGTACGCCTTCGTCCAGCAACAACTTGAAGATAGCCTCTGCGCCCTCCTGTGGCGAGACGCCGTTGAGCACCTGGCCTGCGCCACCTGAAGCCTTGGCCGTGGCCGCCTTCATGCGCTCGGCGCCGGTCTTGGCCTTGATCACCTTCAGGCGCTTGGGTCGCGGACGGGCCGGTTGCCACTGGGCATCGGCATAGAGCGGGTCGTCGACCAGCTCCACCGATTCATTATCCACAGTGCCGCGGCGGGCCGGGCCGAATGCGCTCTGGCGAGCGGCCGGTGCCGCACCGTCGACGCTGGCGACAAAGGGCAGGCGTACCTTGAGCCGGCGCCTTTGCCCTCGGGGTAGTGCCTGTAGCACCTGGGCGCTGCCGCCTTCGATGCTTTCCACTTCCGCCAGGCCAACGATCAGCGGCCAGCCCAGACGCTCGGCCAGCAGGTAGGGCAGCATGCCCGAACCTTCACCGGTTTCCGCCTGGCTGCCGGTCAGCACCAACTGTGCCTTGGCGCGTTGCAGGTGCTCGGTCAGGGCCGGCAGGGCATCGGCCTCGCGAGTCTGTTCGAGGACGCTGAGCCCGGGCAGGCCCATGCCCAGGTAGGCGCGCAGGGTTTCTTCGTGCGGATCGCCGGCATGCACCACATTGAGCTTTTCACCTGCCAGCTTCAGGCCCAGTTCCACGGCGCGGGCATCCTGCTCGGCGCGCCGCGGCCGTCCCGATGCCGGGTGCGCGCCGATGGAGACGAGGGCAACGACGTTCAATTCAGCCATGCTGGAACTCCACCGGTACTTGGGATTTCGCGGGCATTTCAATCTCGTGGGAGCGGGCCATGCCCGCGATAGGCTGCTCATGCGGCATCGCGTCTGGCTCCCTGACGATGGGCTTCGACCCGTTCCATCAAGGCCTGGAGGATGGCGGCGGAGTCGCCGATCACTGCCATGTCCGCTCGCTTGATCATGTCGCAGCCAGGGTCGAGGTTGATCGCCACCACCTTGTCGCAGGCGCCGATGCCTTGCAGGTGCTGGATCGCGCCGGAGATGCCGACCGCCATGTACACGCGGGCGGTGACCCAGGTGCCGGTCGCGCCGACCTGGCGGCCGCGAGGCATGTGGCCGTCGTCTACTGCCACCCGCGAGGCGCCTTCGGTGGCGCCGAGCGTCGCGGCGGCGCGATGGAACAGGGCCCAGTCCTTCACGCCATTGCCGCCGGAGAGGATGAACTCCGCTTCGGCCATGGGAATCTGCGCCGGGTCGACGGCCACCGAGCCCAGGTCTTCGATACGCGGCAGGTTGCGCGCGACCTGCGCCGACAGCTCGATCCGCCGCGCTTCGTGGCGACTTTCGCTGA
Organism: Pseudomonas sp. SZ40; assembly: GCF_052958135.1. Taxonomy (NCBI): domain Bacteria; kingdom Pseudomonadati; phylum Pseudomonadota; class Gammaproteobacteria; order Pseudomonadales; family Pseudomonadaceae; genus Pseudomonas; species Pseudomonas sp. SZ40. The sequence continues at coordinate 21,821 of NZ_JBQWIF010000051.1, forward strand.
CCGGTTCGGCGCATTCCGCAGCGGCCAGAATGAGGCGGGGTGCTACCTGGGCGATATCTTCGCGGCCCGCGCCAGCACGGCCGGTACTTTGCCCGTCCCGGACCTGCCAGACGCGCGTAGCCGGGCGCTCGCCGAGGCTGGCAGCCAGGCGTCGGCCCAGTTCGCCGCCGCCGTTGCGGCTGTCCGGCAGCAACCAGTGACGCGGTGCGAACTGGCTTTCCACGGCACGCAGGGCAAGCACGCGCTGCTCCGGTGAGTAGCCTGCGTACTCATCGCCATCGAGGTGGACCAGACGGTCCACGCCTGCGGTCTCGAAGGTGCTTTCGCGGATTTCGCCAAACACCACGGCAAGTACCGCGCCGTCGCTGCCAGCCAGTTGGTGGGCGAGGCCAAGCAGATCCTTGTCGTGGCTGCTCAGGCGGCCGCCGACCATGTCCGGCACCACGGCGATGACGAACGCTGGCTGCTCGACCACGTGCAGTGGCAACTGCACTTCCACGCTGGCGCTCTGGCGCTTGTTCGAGCCGCCCTGCTGCGTACCGCTGCGGTCGATGCGCTTGAGTCCGGCCGGGCCGATGAAGCCGGCGGCAGCGGCGTGCGGATTCTTGCGTACCAGGCCGTTGGGGCCGAGCCACTGGGTCTGCTGAGTCTGCAGGGCGGCGTGCAATGGATGCAGGCGATTGCGTGCGATCCATTCGGCGCGCGGGTCGCGGCGGATCAGATCACTCATGTCGGCATCTCCACGGTGCTTTGTTTTAGGAGCCGGCTTGCCGGCGATGCGATCTCATTCGTACGGCGGACTGTGGCCACGACCGCCCGCAAGCGGGTTCCTACGTGAGTGGGGTGTTCCATCATCACGGCACCTCCGCCAGTTCACGTCGCGGCGCTGGTTGCTTTTGCGGTACGTCGTTTTCGATCAGTACCTCGGCCACCAGCTCGGCGATGTCCTTGATCTGCGGGCGCGGTTCGACCACGCCTTCGAGCATCACGGTGCATTGCGGGCAGCCGACGGCCACCAGTTCGGCACCGGTTTCCTTGATGTCTTCCATGCGCATGTCGGGAATCCGCTGCTTGCCGGGGATGTCGGTGATCGGCGCACCGCCGCCACCGCCACAACAGCGTGAGCGGAAACCGGAGCGGGCCATTTCTTTGACTTCGATGCCGATGGCCTTGAGCACCGTGCGCGGCGCCTCATATTCGCCGTTGTAGCGGCCCAGGTAGCAGGGGTCGTGATAGGTCACGCTGCCGCCCTTGTGCTGGCCGAGAGGCAGCAGGTCGCGCTGCATCAACGATTCGATGAAGGTGCTGTGGTGCATGACCTGATAATGGCCGCCCAGGGCGCCGTACTCGTTCTTCAGCACGTGAAAGCTGTGCGGGTCGCAGGAGACGATGGTCTTGAACTGGTACTTGGCCAGGGTGGCGATATTGCGGTTGGCCAGTTGCTGGAAGGTCGCCTCGTCGCCGAGACGGCGCGCCACGTCACCGCTGTCGCGTTCCTCCAGGCCGAGCACGGCGAAGTCCACTCCGGACGCCTTGAGGATCTTCACGAAGGCGCGCAGGGTGCGCTGGTTGCGCATGTCGAAGGCGCCGTCGCCAACCCAGAACAGCACGTCGGTGCGCTGTTTCTCGCTGAGCAGCGGCAGGTTCAGGTCAGCGGCCCAGTTCAGTCGTCCGCCCGGTGCGAAGCCGCCCGGGTTGTCGGTGGCGATGAGGTTTTCCAGTACCTCGGCACCCTTGTTCGGCGTCGAGCCTTTCTCCAGGGTCAGGTGGCGGCGCATGTCGACGATGGCATCGACATGCTCGATCATCATCGGGCACTCCTCCACGCAGGCGCGGCAGGTGGTGCATGACCACAGGGTGTCGGCATCGACCAGCGCCTTGCCCTGCAGCGAGACGATAGGCTGATGCGGGCCGCCGCTGTGCTCACCGAGTGGTTTGCCTGGGTAGGGCGAGCCGGCGAACTTGGCGTCGCTGCCACCGGCCAGGCCGATGACCATGTCCTGGATCAGTTTCTTCGGGTTCAGTGGCTGGCCAGCCGCGAAGGCCGGGCACATGGCCTCGCACTTGCCGCACTGCACGCAGGCGTCGAAGCCGAGTAGCTGGTTCCAGGTGAAGTCGGTGGGTTTTTCCACACCCAGCGGTGCGTTGCGATCGCTCAGGTCGAGTGCCTTGAGGCCGGTGGAGCGGCCCCCGCCAAAGCGTTCGCTGCGGCGGTGCCAGGCCAGGTGCAGGGCGCCGGCGAAGGCATGCTTCATCGGCCCGCCCCAGGTCATGCCAAAGAACAGTTCGCACACCCCCCAAGCCACACCCACGGCCAGGAGGGCCGCAAGCACCCAGCCGCCGAAGTCGGTGGGCAGAATGCCGGCCACCGGCAGCGTGGCGATGAAGAAGCTCGCGGAGAACATCAGCAGGCTTTTCGGCAGGCGCATCCACGGGCCTTTCGACAGCCGCGCCGGCGGATTGCGTCTGCGTTTGGCGACGAACAGGGCGCCAACGAACATGCAGGCCGTCGCGGCCAGCAGGGCGAAGCCGAGGATGCGGTTGTGCAGGCCGAAACCATGCACGACGATCGCCAGCACGGCGGCAAGCACGAAGCCGCCCGCCGTCGCCACGTGGGTTTTCGACATGTAGGCGTCACGCTCGACCACGTGGTGCAGATCGACCAGATAGCGCCGCGGCATGTTCAGCAGGCCGCCGAGCCAGTCGACCTGGGCGGGCCGGCCACGGCGCCACATGAAGAAGCGTTTCGCGGCGCCGAGTACGGCCAGGCCGAGGGCGGCGAAGAGCAGGATGGGGAGAAGGGTGCCAAGCATGGTGAAGCTCCCGCAAGGGTCTTGTAGGAGCTGGCTTGCCAGCGATTCGGGCTCCGCGGTTGTCGCTTGGGCCGCGTTATCGTTCATCGCCGGCAAGCCGGCTCCTACAGGGAGGCTGCTTAAAAATCTTTACAAAGCCGCAGCGCGTCATAGATCGCCGCATGGGTGTTGCGCTGGGCCACGCAGTCGCCGATGCGGAACAGCAGGTAACCCTCACCGGCCTGGCTCAGCGCGGGCTGTGGCTGGATGGCGAACAGCGCGTCGATGTCCATCTGGCCCTTGTTGCGCGAGCCTTCCTTCAGCGCGTAGTACAGGCCCTCGTCCGGGCGCACGCCGTTCTCGACCACCACCTGATCGACCACGCGCTCTTCCCTGGCGCCGGTGTACTCGTTCTCCAGCACGGCGATCTTCTTGTCGCCCTCGGCGTAGACCTTCTCCAGCATCATGTCGCCGGTCATGATCACTTCCTTGGGGTACATGCTGCGGTAGTAGGTCGGGAAACTGGTGCCGCCGATGGCCACGCCCGGCTTGATGTCGTCGGTGACGATCTCGACCTGGGCACCCTTGTCGGCGAGGAAGTCCGCCACCGACATACCGGTGAATTCGCAGATGGTGTCGTACACCAGTACGGTCTTGCCCGGCGCCACCTTGCCGCTGAGGATGTCCCAGCTGCTGACCACCAGGCCTTCGGCCGCGCCCCAGTGCTCGACCTGTTCGAGGAACGGGTGGCCGCCATTGGCGAGCACGACGATATCGGCACGCAGGTCGTTGATGGTGTCCACGTCGGCCGCGGTACCCAGGCGCAGGTCTATGCCCAGGCGTGCCAGCTCCAACTGATACCAGCGGGTGATGCCAGCGATCTGGTCACGTTGCGGGGCTTTCGAGGCCAGGGTGATCTGCCCGCCAAGCTGCTCCTGTTTCTCGAACAGGGTCACGTCATGGCCGCGTTCGGCGGCCACGCGGGCGGCCTCCATCCCGGCCGGGCCGCCGCCGACGACGACCACCTTGCGTTTCGGCCCGGTGGATTTCTCGATGATGTGCGGCAGGCCCATGTACTCGCGGCTGGTCGCGGCGTTCTGGATGCACAGCACGTCCAGGCCCTGGTACTGGCGGTCGATGCAGTAGTTGGCGCCGACGCACTGTTTGATCTGGTCGATCTGGCCCATCTTGATCTTGGCGATCAGGTGCGGATCGGCGATGTGCGCGCGGGTCATGCCGACCATGTCCACGTAGCCGCCTTCGAGAATGCGCGTGGCCTGGTTCGGGTCCTTGATGTTCTGCGCGTGCAGCACCGGCACGTTGACCACTTCCTTGATGCCAGCCGCCAGGTGCAGGAACGGCTCCGGCGGGTAGCTCATGTTGGGGATGACGTTGGCCAGGGTGTTGTGGGTATCGCAGCCCGAGCCGACCACGCCGAGGAAGTCGAGCATGCCGGTGTCAGTGTAGTACTTGGCGATCTGCTTCATGTCGTCATGGGACAGACCGTCCGGGTGGAACTCGTCGCCGCAGATGCGCATGCCCACGCAGAAATCGTCGCCCACTTCGGCGCGCACGGCCTTGAGCACTTCCATGCCGAACTTCATGCGGCCTTCGAAGCTGCCGCCCCATTCGTCGGTGCGTTTGTTGACCCGTGGCGACCAGAACTGGTCGATCATGTGCTGGTGCACGGCGGACAGTTCGACGCCATCCAGGCCGCCTTCCTTGGCCCGGCGTGCGGCCTGGGCGTAGTTGCCGATCACCCGCCAGATTTCCTCCGGCTCGATGGTCTTGCAGGTGGCGCGGTGCACCGGCTCGCGGATGCCGGACGGCGACATCAGGGTCGGCCAGTGGCCGCCATCCCAGCGCGAGCGACGGCCCATGTGGGTAATCTGGATCATGATCTTGGCGCCATGCTTGTGCATGGCGTCGGCCAGGTTCTGGAAGTGCGGAATGATCCGGTCGGTCGCCAGGTTCACCGATGCCCACCAGTGCTGCGGGCTGTCGATGGCCACCACCGAGGAGCCACCACAGATGGCCAGGCCGATGCCGCCCTTGGCCTTCTCCTCGTAGTACTTCACGTAGCGCTCGGTGGTCATGCCGCCGTCGGTGGCATACACCTCCGCGTGCGCGGTGGAGAGCACGCGGTTACGGATGGTCAGTTTGCCGATCTGGATCGGCTGGAACATTGCTTCGAAGGCCATGACCTTCTCCTCGATTCGGCGGCTAAGCGTTCACGGTTCTGTTTTTATGGGTGGGAGCGGGCGGGGGCGCTCCCACTCTGGTGACCGTTAGAGCGGACGGGTAACGAACAGGCCATCTTCGTGGCCTTCTTCGGAGCCGCCATATTCCTGCACGGTGACGGTACGCAGGGCGCTGCCCCTGGCCGCCAGGATCTGGTCGAGGGCACCGGAAAACCAGCCGGTGAACATGTAATCGACCTTGCGGCCGACCTTGCCGTACACGTACACGAAGGCCGAGTGCTTGAGCTTCACTTCCGCGTAGCCGGCATCGATATCCAGCTTCTGGATCTCGAACAGCCCCCAGCCGCGCTGCGACAGGCGCTTCATGTAGTGCTCGAACACCGCTGCGCCTTCGATGCCGTGGCACTCGGCTTCCTTCTCGCACCAGTGCCAGGCGGACTTGTAGCCAGCCTTGTAGAGAATCTCGGCGTACTTGTCGGCGCCGAGCACCTCCTCGATACCCATGTGATTGTTGACGAAGAAATGCCGCGGTACGTAAAGCATCGGCAGGGCGTCGGTGGTCCAGACGCCGGTTTCGTCGTCGACCTGGATGGGCATTTCGGGGGCGTGGGTGGCCATATGTTGTTAACTCCAGAATTCGTTGTCTTGCATGTTTGAACGGTGCGGATGAATGCCTGCGGAGCCGTGGCGAGCACGCCGCGAGGACGCGCCGCAGCTATCGGTGGGCGCAGTAGGCTGCGCAGGTATTCATCATTCGCCCCAGACGTCGGCGAGTACCCTCACCCAGTTCTCGCCCATGACCTTGCGCACGGTGCGTTCGCTCATGCCGCGCTTGAGTAGGGTTTCGGTGAGGTTGGGGAATTCGCCTACGGTGCGGATGCCAAGCGGGTTGACGATCTTGCCGAAGTTGGTAAGGCGGCGGGCGTAGCCCTTGTCGTGGGTCAGGTACTCGAAGAAGTCCTGGCCGTGGCCCTGGGTGAAGTCGGTGCCGATGCCGATGGCGTCTTCGCCGACGATGTTCATCACGTACTCGATGGCTTCGGCGTAGTCGTCGATGGTCGAGTCGATGCCTTTGGCCAGGAAGGGCGCGAACATGGTCACGCCAACGAAGCCGCCGTGGTCGGCGATGAACTTCAGCTCGGCGTCGGACTTGTTGCGCGGGTGTTCTTTCAGGCCGGACGGCAGGCAGTGGGAGTAGGTGACGGGCTTGGTGGATTCGAGGATGACTTCCTCGCTGGTCTTGCTGCCGACGTGGGACAGGTCGCACATCACGCCGACGCGGTTCATCTCGGCGACGATCTCGCGACCGAAGCCGGACAGCCCGCCGTCACGCTCGTAACAGCCGGTGCCGACCAGATTCTGGGTGTTGTAGCACATCTGCACGATGCCCACGCCGAGCTGCTTGAAGATCTCCACGTAGCCGATCTGGTCCTCGAACGCATGGGCATTCTGGAAGCCGAAGAGGATGCCGGTCTTGCCCAGTTCCTTGGCGCGGCGGATGTCGGCGGTGCTGCGCACCTGCATCACCAGGTCGCTGTTCTCGCGGATCAGTTTCTGGCTGGAGGCGATGGCATCGATGGTTTCCTGAAAATCCTCCCAGACCGACACGGTGCAGTTGGCCATGGTCAGGCCGCCCTTGCGCATGTCTTCGAACAGTTCGCGGTTCCACTTGGCGATGATCAGACCGTCGATGACGATACTGTCGGCGTGCAATTCGGCTGGGCTCATCAGGCTGCTCCCCTTGATTGGTGGCACCAGATTCGTTGCTGGCGCTTTGTGGGGAGCATATGCCTCGACGCCCGATCGACCGGGTGCAAAAACGACTGGGGGATTGCCGAAAGCGTCAAGGCGAAGTCGTGAATGGATAAGCCTCTCTGGGCAGGCCTGTTCCAGAGCAGGGGATGACCGGCAGGCAGCCACAAGGCGATAGCCGCCGTTCGTTGTCGGGCGCCAATTGGTGGGCTGAAGCGGATCGCCGCCCGGCCCACCCTACGTTTGGATGCGCGGCTGTAGGGTGGGCTTTAGCCCACCAAATCGAAGGTCCGCTTTCGCCACGTTGCAGCCCGTAGGCTGCTTGCGCCTTTTCACGGTCGTAGGGTGGGCGGGGCCGTTTCGTGTCGATCCTGCCGCGGGCTGACGGCGAAGCGGGTGCGGTAGCGGCGGGCGAAGTAGGAGGCCGACTCGAAGCCGCTGGCCAGCGCCACCTCCAGCACGCTGAGGTCGCTCTGGCGCAACAGATGGCGTGCCTTGTCGAGCCGCAGGCCGAGGTAGAAGGTGATGGGCGTGGTGTTCAGGTGCTGACGGAACAGCCGCTCCAGTTGTCGGGTGGTGATGCCCACCGTGTCGGCCAGTTGCCCGGGGGAACGAGGCTCCTCGGTGCAGCGCTCCATCTCGGCGATCACCAGAGCCAGCTTCTTGTCGTGGATGCCATAGCGGCTGCTGACCTGCATGCGCTGGTGATCCAGCCGCGTACGGATGCGGCCGAGCACGAACTGCTCGGATACCTGAATCGACAGCGGCTCGCCATGGTCGCGGCCGATCAGCCCGAGCATCAGGTCGAGGCTGCTGGTGCCGCCTGCACTGGTGATGCGCCGGCCATCGATTTCGAACAGTTCCTGGGTCGGCTGCAACTGTGGATAACGTTCGCGAAAGGCATCCAGCGCCTCCCAGTGCAGGGTGAAGCGCTGCCGTGTTTCCAGCAGCCCGGCCTCGGCCAGCACGAAGCTGCCGGTGTCGATGCCGCCCAGCACCCGGCACTCCCGATCCGCTCGGCGCAGGCGGCTCGCCAACTGCGGGCTGAACGTCGCCAGCGGATCGAAACCGGCCACCACGAACAGGCTGGCATCCGCCAACTCGTCATCCAGAGCGTCGTCGACATTCAGCGACATGCCGTTGCTGGCCGGTACGGCCTGGCCATCGTCGCTGAGCAGGCGCCAGCTGTAGTGTGCGTGAAAGCGATTGGCAACCCGCAACGGCTCGATGGCGGACATCAGCCCCATCATCGAAAACCCAGGCAGCAGGAAGAAACAGAAGTGGTGCGACATGGCGGAGCCCCGCGTGTGGAATCCGCATCTAACGGCAGGAGCGCTCTCCGATCAAGTCGGTATGGTCTGGATTTGTGTCGATATAGTGCGAATCGCTTGCCGGGTATCTGCGTAAGGTGCATGCATCGGAATCACGCTTTTCCGGTCACGGTACTAAAAACCAGATCAAACCGTTGAGAGGAGCCTATCGATGAAAGCGCTTACCGCATTCGCAGCGTGCTGCACGCTTACCCTGTTGAGTACGCCCTTGCTGGCCGCCGACGAGGAGAGTTGCAAGACCGTTCGCCTTGGCGCCGTCGGCTGGACGGACGTCGTCGCCACCACCGCCGTGGCCAGCGAACTGCTGCAGGGCCTCGGCTATGAAACGACCCAGACCCAGGCGTCGCAGCAGATCATCTTCGCCGGCATTCAGAAGGGTCAGGTCGACGCCTTTCTCGGCTACTGGAAGCCGATCATGGACGACAACATCAAGCCCTTCCTCGATTCCGGCGCGGTGAAGGTGGCCGAGCAGCCGTCGTTGAACGACGCCGTTGCGGTGCTCGCCGTGCCCAGTTACGCCGCCGAGCAGGGCCTCAGGACCCTGGCCGATATCCCGCGCTTCAAGAGCCAGCTGGACGGCAAGATCTACGGTATCGAGGCCGGTTCCGGCGCCAATATGGCGATCCAGAAGATGATCGACCAGAACCGCTTCGGTCTTGGTGAGTTCAAGCTGGTGGAATCCAGCGAGGCCGGCATGCTCGCCGCCGTGGGCCGTGCGGTGCGCAGCGAGAAACCGGTGGTGTTCTTCGGCTGGAAGCCGCATCCGATGAACCTGCAGATGCCGATCACCTACCTGAGCGGCACCGAAGGGGTGTTCGGCCCCAACGACGGGGCTGCGACGGTTTCCACGGTGACGTCGCCGGACTACGCCCAGCGCTGCCCCAACGCCAATCGCCTGCTGACCAGCCTGCGTTTCACCAGTGAGCAGGAGGCCGAGCTGATGCAGCCGATCATGGATCGCCAGGCACCGGACAAGGTGGCGCGTGAGTGGATTGCCGCCAACCCCGAGGCCGTCGCCGGCTGGCTGGAAGGCGTCACCACCCGTGACGGCAAGCCTGCCGCCGAAGCCCTGAGCGCCAACCGCTAATCCCATCCCGTGTCGTTACCGTGCTTGCGCGGTGGCGGCGTTCGCCCCGAAGAAGAGGAGATCGAACATGAACAATGAAGTCATCATCACCTGTGCGGTCACCGGCGCTGGCGATACCGTTGGCCGTCATCCGGCCATTCCGGTCACCCCGAAGCAGATCGCCGCCGCTGCCATCGAGGCCGCCAAGGCCGGTGCCACCGTCGCCCACTGTCATGTTCGTGATCCGCAGACCGGCAAGCCGAGCCGCGACGTGGCGTTGTACCGCGAGCTGGTCGAGCGCATCCGCGAGAGCGACACCGACGTGATCATCAACCTCACTGCCGGCATGGGGGGCGACCTGGAGATCGGCCGGGGCGAACAGCCGCTGGAATTTGGCACCGGTACCGATCTGGTCGGCCCGCTGACCCGCCTGGCCCATATCGAGGAGCTGCAGCCGGAGATCTGCACCCTGGATTGCGGCACCCTGAATTTCGGCGACGGCGACTTCATCTACGTCTCCACCCCGGCGCAACTGCGCGCTGGTGCCAAGCGCATCACCGAGCTTGGGGTGAAGGCCGAGCTGGAAATCTTCGACACCGGTCATCTGTGGTTCGCCAGGCAAATGATCAAGGAAGGTTTGCTGGACGACCCGCTGATCCAGCTGTGCCTGGGCATTCCCTGGGGCGCACCGGCGGACACCACGACCATGAAGGCCATGGTCGACAACCTGCCACCGGGCCTGACCTGGGCCGGCTTCGGCATTGGCCGCATGCAGATGCCCATGCTCGCTCAGGCCATGCTGCTGGGCGGCAACGTGCGCGTCGGCCTGGAAGACAACATCTGGCTGGACAAGGGCGTGCCGGCCAGCAACGGCTCGCTGGTCGAGCGTGCGGCCGAGATCATCGAGCGTCTTGGCGGGCGGGTGCTGAGCCCGGCCGAAGGGCGCGAAAAGATGAACCTGAAAAAACGCTGAGCCTTTAGCCTGGAGCTTGGAAATGTCCTTCATTACCGATATCAAAATCTTCGCCGCCCTCGGCACCGGCGTGATCGGTGCGGGCTGGGTCGCCCGTGCCCTGGCCCATGGCCTCGACGTGCATGCCTGGGACCCGGCGCCGGGCGCCGAAGCGGCGCTGCGCACACGCATCGCCAATGCCTGGCCGGCCCTGCAGAAGCAGGGGCTGGCGCCAGGAGCAACGCTGGATCGACTGCGCTTTTTCGATGACCTCGATGCCTGTGTGGCCGATGCCGACTTCATCCAGGAGAGCGCACCCGAACGCCTCGAGCTCAAGCTCGACCTGCACGCCCGGATCAGCGCCGCCGCGCGCCCCGATGTGATCATCGGCTCCAGCACCTCCGGCCTGCTGCCCAGCGAGTTCTATGCCGGGGCGCATCACCCGGAACGCTGTGTGGTCGGCCATCCGTTCAACCCGGTGTACCTGTTGCCGCTGGTGGAGGTGGTCGGTGGCCAGCGCACCGCGCCTGAGGCCGTGCAGGCCGCCAGCGCCATCTACCGCGCGCTGGGTATGCGCCCGCTGCACGTGCGCAAGGAAGTCCCGGGTTTCATCGCCGACCGCCTGCTCGAGGCGCTGTGGCGCGAGGCGCTGCACCTGGTCAACGATGGTGTGGCCACCACCGGTGAGATCGACGACGCGATCCGCTTCGGTGCCGGGCTGCGCTGGTCGTTCATGGGCACCTTCATGACCTACACCCTGGCGGGCGGCGACGCCGGCATGCGCCACTTCATGGCCCAGTTCGGGCCGGCGCTGAAGCTGCCTTGGACCTATCTGCAAGCTCCTGAGCTGACCGAAGCGCTGATCGACGATGTGGTCACCGGTACCGGCGTGCAGCAGGGCCAGCGCAGCATCGCCGAGCTGGAGCGCTACCGCGACGACTGCCTGCTGGCGGTACTCGATGCCGTGCGCCAGACCAAGGCGCGCCATGGTTTCACCTTCGAGGAATGAGCATGCTGCCCGTTACTTACCGAACCGCGGTGCAGGCCGACTGGGTCGACTACAACGGCCACCTGCGCGATGCCTACTACCTGCTGATCTGCAGCTTCGCCACCGATGGGCTGATGGAGCTCCTCGGTCTCGACGAGGCAGGCAGGGCGCGTACCGCGCATACGCTCTACACCCTGGAGTGCCACCTCAATTTTCTCGCCGAGGTGAAACTTGGTGTGGACGTTCAGGTGCGCAGCCAACTGCTCGGCCATGACCGCAAGCGCCTGCACATCCATCACCTGATCGAGCGCTGCGACGACGGGCAGACAGTGGCCGAAAGCGAACAGATGCTGATGAACATCGACACCACCAGCGGCCGCTCGGCGCCCTTCGATGAACAGGTCGCCAGGCGCGTCGCCGAACTGGCCGATTCGCAGCGAAACATGCCGCGCTCCGCGTATGTCGGCCGGGTGATCGGGTTGCCGGTTGGATAGCGCTGCCGACCCGGGCCTCAGCGGGCGCTTGAAGCCAAACCGCGCGCCGTAGGGTGGGCTTCAGCCCACCACCGACAACGCCCGCGGCCCGAAACTCCGAGCCGCATGCTCTGAATAGCCAGCCAACATCGGCGTTGAATGGCTTTGGTGGGCTAAAGCGCCACCCTACGGTTGATGCCCCTGGGGGTAGGGTGGGCTTCAGCCCACCACCGACAACGCCCGCGGCCCGAAGCTCCGAGCCGCATGCTGAATAGCCAGCCACCATCGGTGTTGATGGCTTTGGTGGGCTAAAGCGCCACCCTACGGTTGATGCCCCTGGGGTAGGGTGGGCTTCAGCCCACCACCGACAACGCCCGCAGCCCGAAGCTCCGAGCCGCATGCTCTGAATAGCCAGCCACCATCGGTGTTGATGGCTTTGGTG
>NZ_JBQWIF010000052.1:0-32003 GCF_052958135.1 Pseudomonas sp. SZ40
GGCGATGCGATCTGGCAGACATACCCCCACAACGCATCCAAACCAAAAATCGCCAGCAAGCTGGCTCCTACGCAAACAGCGCTGCCACCCACTCCGTAGGAGCCCGCTTGCGGGCGATGCGATGGGCGGCTTACCGCAACAACGCGTCAGGACCACCATTCGCCGCGCGGTCGCGCGGCGTTCTTTCTTCAGGCAAAAGAAAGCGCCCGTCTCGTGACCGATGACGGGCGCTGGTTCATTGCATGCGTATCGCTCAGTCGCCGATGCCGCCTACTTTCCAGATGTCCTTGGCGTACTCGCGGATGGTGCGGTCGGAGGAGAACCAGCCGGTACGTGCGGTGTTGAGCACCGCCGCCTGCCACCAGCGGTCCGGGGTGCGCCAGAGCATGTCGACCTTGCGCTGCGCGTCCCAGTAGGCCTGGAAATCGGCACACACCAGGAAGCGGTCGTGAGCCAGCAGGCCATCGATCAGGCCAACATAGCGACCGGGATCGTCCGGCGAGAACACCCCGGAGCGAATCGCTTCCAGGGCGCCGGCCAGGCGCTCGGAGGCGGCCACTTCGGCGCTCATGTTCAGGTCACGACGCGAACGCGCCGCCACCTGCTGAGCGGTCATGCCGAAGATGAACATGTTCTCGCGACCGATCTGCTCGGACATCTCCACGTTGGCGCCATCCAGGGTACCGATGGTCAGTGCACCGTTGAGGGCGAACTTCATGTTGCTGGTACCGGACGCTTCCAGCCCCGCCGTGGAAATCTGTTCGGACAGGTCGGCTGCCGGGATGATCACCTCGGCCAGGCTGACGTTGTAGTTGGGGATGAACACCACCTTGAGCAAGCCGCGCAGGGTCGGATCGACGTTGATGGTGCGGCTTATGTCGTTGGCCAGTTTGATGATCAGCTTGGCCTGGTGATAGCTGGCCGCGGCCTTGCCGGCAAAGATCTTCACCCGTGGCGCCCAGTCGGTGGCCGGGTCGTTGCGCATCGCCTGGTACAGCGCCACGGTGTGCAGCAGGTTGAGCAGTTGCCGCTTGTACTCGTGGATGCGTTTGACCTGCACGTCGAAGATCGCCTGGGTGTCCAGGCTGATACCCATACGCTCGCGAACCAACTCGGCGAGCTCGCGCTTGGCGTGCTGGCGCTGAGCGGCGAACTGCTTGCGGAACGATGCCTTGGCCGCGAACGGCTCGAGCTTGCGCAGGGTGGCTTCCGGGTTATCGAGCAGTTCATCACCCACCGCGCCGACCAGCAGCTCGGTCAGTTGCGGGTTGGACTGATACAGCCAGCGGCGGAAGGTCACGCCGTTGGTCTTGTTGTTGATGCGCTCGGGGTACAGGCGATGGAAGTCGCTGAATACGCTTTTGCGCATCAGATTGGTGTGCAGTGACGACACCCCGTTGATGCTGTGCGAGCCCAGGAATGCCAGGTTGCCCATGCGCACGCGACGACCGTTGTCTTCGTCGATCAACGAGATGGAGCGCAGCAGCTCGAAGTCATGGATCTCCTTGGCCCGCAGCGAATCGATGTGATACGCATTGATCAGGTAGATGATCTGCATGTGCCGCGGCAGCAGGCGCTCCATCAGCGATACCGGCCAGGACTCCAGCGCTTCGGGCAGCAGGGTGTGGTTGGTATAGGACAGCGTGGCGACGGTCAGCTTCCAGGCCTCGAACCATTCCAGGCGATACACGTCGACGAGCAGGCGCATCAGCTCGGCGACGGCAATCGCCGGGTGGGTGTCGTTGAGCTGGATGGCGACGCGGTCGGGCAACGAGTGAATGTCGAGGTTCAGCTCCAGATGCCGGGCGATCAGATCCTGCAGCGAGGCGGACACGAAGAAGAATTCCTGACGCAGGCGCAACTCCTGCCCTGCCTCGGTGCTGTCCGCGGGGTAGAGAACCCGGGAGATGCTCTCGGCCTTGACCACATCGGCTACCGCGCCGAAATGGTCACCGGCGTTGAAGCGTTCCAGCTTGAGGTCTTCCTCGGCGCGGGCCCGCCACAGGCGCAGGGTGTTGACGCTGGAATGGCGCCAGCCGACCACGGGGGTGTCATAGGCGATGGCGCGAATCTGTTCGTTGGGCAGCCATTCGTGGCGAGGCACTTCGCCGGAGCCGGCGAGGTTGGCAACGCTGCCGCCGAAACCGATGCGGTAGCTCACTTCCGGGCGCTCGAACTCCCAGGGGTTGCCGAAGTCCAGCCAGGTTTCGGTGTGCTCCTGCTGCCAGCCATCGACCACCACCTGGCGAAACAGGCCGTGCTCGTAGCGAATGCCGTAACCATGGGCGGCGATGTTCAGCGACGCCATGCTTTCCATGAAGCACGCGGCCAGGCGGCCAAGGCCACCGTTGCCCAGGGCCGCATCGGGCTCCATGTCGCGGATCTGCTCGAAATCCACACCCAGTTGCGAGAGCGCCTCGCGAGCGGTGTCGAGCAGGCCGAGATTGCTGAGGTTGTCGACCAGCAGACGGCCGATCAAGAACTCCAGCGAGAGGTAATAGACCCGCTTCTGGTCCTGGCGGTCGACCTGCAACGAGGCGTCTTCCCAGTGATCGACCAAGTGATCACGGGCTGCCAGCGCAACGGCCTCGAACCAGTCGTGGTCGAAAGCATTGCCCGGGTCCTTGCCGACCGCATACCTGAGCTTGGCCAGGATCAGTTGTTTGAAAGTTTCGACGTGGTCTGTTGCTTTCGCTGCTTCCTCGGCCATCACAGGTTCACTCCCTGAATCAGTTATAGACGTGACCGTTGTGGCCCTCATCGGCACCGCGGTTGGCGGCGAACAACATGGAGTCGGCGGTTGGTGCGTTCTTCAGGCCTTCGTAGGTGATGCCACCGGCGCGTGCCTGCAGGAAGGCTTTCTTGGCTTCCCACAGCGCTTCTTCGCGAATGCCGTCGAGCAGGTCGTGGCCGGTCAGGGTCAGGCCATTGGCGATGGCGACTGGCGCACCGTTCCACGGGTGATGCTGGGAACACTCGATGAGATTGGCCTGGCACATCAGATGAATATGATAGCTGACGGCTTCAGCGGAGTGCTGGCCGACGTCCTGCGGGTAGAAATGATGCCCGGTCTCCAGTGCCTCGATCTGCAGCAGCAGCTCACGGATCAGTTCCCAATCTCGTTTCATCGTCGATCTCCTCATGAATTTGTCGGTGGCTGGTCAGGCGCATTCCAGAGCCCTGCCCCAAAGTCCTTAGCAATGAGTACCCCACGTGCGACAGAGTTCAATCCATAGATGCATTTGCCGACGACCATTCATCCGTCGTCATGAACTCGCCTCGCGCGCCGCGTTTCACAACGCTACTGGCCGCGCGCCGGTCTCTGCTCCATCAAGCGCGAGGAGACGCCCATGCCAAGCGGAAGCAAAGACAAGTACACCGTAGCCCAGAAACGCAAAGCTGCAGCGATCGAAGCCACTTATGAGCAACGCGGCGTGCCCACGGACGAAGCCCGCGCTCGCGCCTGGGCGACCGTGAACAAGCAATCCGGTGGTGGTGAACGCCTTGGCGGATCCGGGCGTGGCACCAGCTCCCAGGCCAAAGCCAGGGCCCGCCAGGACTCGGCTCAACGCGCTGCGGCCACGCGCCGCGGCGAGGTGCACCCTGATCGGCCGCTGGAAAGCCAGAGCAAGCAGGAACTGCTGCATCTGGCCCGCGCCCGACAGATAAGCGGCCGCTCGACCATGCGCAAGGCGCAGCTGATCAGCGCCCTGAAGAAAGCCTCTTGATACGCGACCCCCTCGAACGGAGTAGCACATGACCGAACACACCAAGCACGATAGCGCGATCAACCTGGCGCCCATGGAACGGGTGATTTCCATTGCCGGTGGGGTGATGCTGATACGCAAGGGGCTTGCCGTACGCGGCGTCTTCGGCCTAGTGGACATCGCTGCAGGCGCGCTGGGCCTGTTTCGCGGAGTGACCGGTATCTGCCCGGCGAAGCGGCGCATGGCCGCCTCAAGAAAGCCGGCAGACACGGTGAAGCGGCTACCCGCGCCGCAGCGCCTGCTGGGTCAGGGTTGATCTGACGGACGTGCCAGCGGGTGCGTCCGCGTCGAGCTGCGCAGGGCCGTCAGCGGTACGAACAGATCATCGCCAGGAACTGGTTTTCCGTGCTGGTGCCGTGGGGTGCGGCTTCGTCCCAGAGCAGCAGTTCGCCGTTGTAGTAGGCGAAATACAGGGCGCCCGGCTGCTCGTCGCGGCTGGCGAAGCCGCACACCGCCAGGTCATCGCCAGCACGGCTGGCAGCGGTACCGAACAGGGAGTCGAAGCTGATGCCACGCGGGTCGATCGCCGTGAACAGGCTGGCCTTGGCCGCCTCGGTGTCGGCATCGGACGGGGTCACCATGACACGCGTCGGGTTGATCTTGCCCGTCACGGGTACTTGCGGCGCCGGTGGCCTGGTGTGGCTGCAACCCGCCAGTATCAGCGCCGCGGCGAGGCCGGCCATCGAGGTTTTCATGCGTTTCACTCCCGTGAAATTCAATCGGGCTGCCCAGCACGCATGCCCCATGTTGCAGGACGCTGGTCAGCGACGCGGCATTGTATGACGGATACAGGGCAGCTCGTCTGCGCTGGGTCACGCAAACAACTGGTATAGGTGCTGCGGGCGCGATAAATTGCGCCAACCGCCCTGCCCCCTCATTCCGGAGCTTTCATGACCACCGACGACACCTGCGCTGATCTGCTGCTCGACAACCAGGTGTGCTTCGCCCTGCATTCGACCTCCCTGGCGATGACCAAGGTCTACAAGCCGCTGCTCAAGAAGCTCGGGCTGACCTACCCGCAGTACCTGGCCATGCTGGTGCTGTGGGAACGTGACGGCATCACCGTGGGCGAGATCAGCGCTCGCCTGCTGACCGACCCGGGGTCGCTCACGCCATTGCTCAAGCGTCTGGAGGCCGAGGGTCTGATCACCCGCACGCGCAGCAGCAGCGACGAGCGCGTGGTGCACCTGCAGCTCACCGACAAGGGCCGTACCCTGCACGCCGAGGCTCGGCAGATTCCCGGCTGCATCCTCAACGCCAGTGCCCAGACCGCCAAACGCCTGACAAGCCTCACCGCCGAACTCACGGCACTGCGCAAGCAGTTGCAGGAAAGCCTCTGATAGCAACGGCTCGATTGCCGCCACAGGCCTACACTAAGGCTCGCCTGCTCGGCCACGAACCGAGGCTTTCGAGCCCGATACGGCAAGCCGTGAAAAATACCTTGCGCACTAACTAAATCAGGAATAGAGTCCACTCCAAGCAAATAGCTTGCGCACAATTCTTTACCACGCAAAATACAACCCACGAACAGAGGATTCCAACATGTCTATCGAAACCGTTGCCTACCGCGCCTACGCTGAAGCCACTGGCGGTCGTGAAGGCCGTGCCATTTCCTCCGACGGCGTACTCGATGTCGCTCTCACCACACCGAAGGAGCTGGGCGGCGCTGGCGGCCAGGGCACCAACCCGGAGCAGCTGTTCGCGGCTGGCTACTCGGCCTGCTTCCTGGGTGCGATCAAGTTCGTGGGTGCCCGTGACAAGCACAAGGTCTCGCCGGACAGCTGGATCGAAGGGATTGTCGGCATCGGCGCAGTGCCTACCGGTTTCGCCATCGAGGTGGAACTGAAGATCACCCTGCCGGGCCTGGACCGTGAAGAAGCCCAGGCGCTGATCGACAAGGCGCACATCGTGTGCCCTTACTCGAATGCCACCCAGGGCAACATCGACGTCACTCTGACGCTGGTCGAGTGATCGCCCGCTGACGGCATGCCGCTCGACGACAACGCCCCGGATCATTCCGGGGCGTTGTCGTTTCAGGCGGCACGGCTCTGCAAGTGCTGGATCGCCCCGCTGCGCCAGGCGCTGTCCAGCACCTCCTGCAGCAAGGGCGTGCGAAAGTAGCGATCCAGATCGGCTGAAGAGCGCCAGCTGCTGCGCAGTTGCCAGCGTTGCCGGTCCTGCTGCAGTTCGAAAGCAACGCAGCCCTCCAGGCCACGCAGCGGTTCCAGCAGGTCTCGCAGGTAGCCGCCCAACTCTTCGCAGCGGCCAGGTGGAGCATCGAGCACGGTGGAATCAGGGGGCGGCGCCGAACACTGGCGCCGCCCCTTCCAGGACGCCACTGAAAACCGGGGTGGTTTTTAGCGGTAACCTTCAGTGGATGCTTGCCGTGGGGCGCACCACCAGTTCGCTGACGTCGACGTCCGCTGGCTGCTCGATGGCATACGCCACGGCGCGGGCGATGGCGTCGGGGCGGATGGCGATCTTGCGGAACTCGCGCATGGCCTCACGGGCGCCCTCGTCGGAAATGCTCTCGGCCAGCTCGGACTCGACCACGCCGGGGGAGACCAGGGTGACGCGGATGTCGCCACCCACTTCCTGGCGCAGACCATCGCTGATCGCCCGAACCGCATATTTGGTGGCGCAATACACCGCAGCGGTTGGCGATACGCGATAGGCACCGATGGATGCCACGTTGATGATCTGCCCGCTACGCTGCCCCTGCATCAACGGCAGCACGGCGGCGATGCCGTGCAGCACACCGCGAATATTGACGTCGATCATGCGGTTCCACTCGTCGAGCTTGAGCGCCTCGATCATCGACAGCGGCATTACCCCGGCATTGTTGATCAGCACGTCGACGCGACCGTATTCGGTCAGCGCGGCATCCACGAAGGCCTGGACGTCAGCGGCGTCGGTGACGTCGAGGCGGCGGGCAATGGCCTGGCCACCAGCCGCGCCGATCTCTTCGACCAGTTGCTGCAAGCGCTCGACACGGCGTGCGCCGAGCACCACCCGAGCGCCCTTCTCTGCCAGCAGACGGGCGCAGCCTTCGCCGATTCCGCTGCTGGCGCCAGTGATCAGTACGACTTTTTCTTGGATATTGGACATGACGAGATCCTCTGGTGAGTGCGGCTCACTGCGCCGCGATAGGTCCAGAGATTAAGGATCAGGGCGATTTGGCGTTAGTCGATTACTGGAACATTCTTGCCTGATTCTGCTTGATGCGGTTTTGGTTTCATCGCGTCTCGCCCATGAGTGCTGGCGCCCCTACAGGAAATTGCCTATTCCTCTCTTATGCTTGCCCATTCCTGTGGAGTGCGACTGCCGCGCAGGACGTCTGGGCAAATCCCGGATAATCTGCGCCCAGACTCAGGAGTGACCCCATGATGCAACCCGATCAGCTCGATGAACTGGCCGCCCGGCAACTCGAACTTGCCAGTCTGATCAAGCGCAAGACGCCCTCGGAAGGCATGCACGATACCCTCATCGAGGGTTTGAGCCTCGCCTACACGGCAGCGCCCAGCCTGCCGATGCCGACGCTCTACCGACCCTGCCTGTGCATCATCGCCCAGGGCCGCAAGGAGATCCGTCTCGGTGCGGAACAGTACTTCTACGACCCGCTGAACTACCTGGTGGCCTCGGTAACCCTGCCGGTCACCGGTCAGGTCGTCGAGGCGACGCCGGAAGTGCCGTACCTGAGCCTGAAACTGGACATCGACCCGGCGATGATCAGCAGCCTGCTCGCCGAAGCCGGCCCCATCGGCCTGCCCAACCCCGGCGCCAACCGTGCCCTGTTCGTCGACCGCCTGGATCCGTCGATGCTCGACGCGGTGATCCGCCTGCTGCGCCTGCTCGATACCCCGCGCGATGCCGCCATGCTGGCGCCGCTGGCGCTGCGCGAGATCTTCTATCGCCTGCTGCGCAGCCCCCAGGGTCAACGCCTGCGCGAACTGGTGATGGCGGACAGCCAGAGCCATCGCATCGCCCGGGCGATCGAATGGATCAACCAGCATTACGACAAACCGCTGCGCATCGAAGAGCTGGCCCGTGAAGTCAACCTCAGCGCCTCGACCCTGCACCACCGTTTCAAGGCAGTCACCGCCCTGAGCCCGCTGCAGTACCAGAAGCAGCTGCGCCTGCAGGAAGCGCGCAGGCTGATGTTCAGCGAAGGCCTGGAAGCGGCGTCGGCCAGCTTCCGCGTCGGCTATGAAAGCCCGTCCCAGTTCAGCCGTGAATACAGCCGCCTGTTCGGCGCGCCCCCCCTGCGCGACATGCACAGGCTGCGCAACGCGGGCTGATCGCAGACCCGAAAGAGCGCGTCACCGATCGGGGTCGGTGACGCGCTTTTTTACATCTGCCGCCAAGAACCCTCGCCCCCTAGAACCTTTGCGTAAGGGTTGCGGTAACACTGCGCTCCTCACCTAGGTAGCAGGCCACTGCCGAATAGCAGGAAGCCACGTAGTACTCATCGGTAAGGTTGTTGGCGGTGAGTCGCAGCGAGGTTCCGCGTAGCCCGACCTGGGTCAGGTCATAGCCGACGGATGCATCGAACAGGGTGTAGGACGGCACCTCGAAGTCGTTCAGCTCGCTGCCCTTGCTCTTGCCCACGTAACGCGCACCGGCGCCAACCGTAACGCCGGCGAGCGCCCCGGCGGTGAAGCTGTAGTCCGCCCACAGCGTGGCCATCCGCTCGGGGGTCTGCGGTGGGTTGTTGCCGTTGGCATCCACCACGCCCGTGCCGCTGTTGACGAAATAGGACTTGCTGTAGGAGACGTCCGCGTAGGTGTAGCTGGCCATCAGTTGCAGGTTGTCGATGGGCCGGAAACGCGCCTCGAGTTCAACGCCTTTGGACTCGATCCCGCCCACGCCCTTGTAGAAGCTGTCGGTGATCAGGCTGTTTTCCTTGGCGTAGAGGTTTTCCATTTCCAGATTGAAGAACGACAGGGTGTAGAGGTCGTCGGTGCCGGGCGGCTGGAACTTGATACCGGCCTCCCACTGCTCGCCGGTGGTGGGGTCGAGAATCTGCGCACCGCTGGAGTAGTTGGACGTCGGGTTGAACGAGGTCGAATAGCTGACGTAGGGCGACACGCCATTGTCGAAGGCATAGAGCACACCGGCATGGCCGCTGAGTTTCTCGCCCTGGCTGTCGTTCTGGCCGGCGATTTCGTCGTCGATGGAAACGTCGTACCAGTCCTGACGCAGGCCGACGGACAGGTTCCAGTTGTCGATTCCGACCAGATCCTGCAGGTACAGACCGGTCTGCTTCTGGCGCCGCAGCGCATCGCTCACCGGGGTGATGGCGGTCAGGCCATTGGTGTAGTAGACCGGGTCGAACACGTCGATGGGCGTGACCGAGCCCGGCGGCTGCAGTATCGAGTTGTCACGCTGGCTGGCGATCTTGTTCTTCGAGTACTGATAATCCAGCCCCAGCACCACGGTGTGCTGGGCGGCACCGGTGGCGAACTCGGCCTGCATCATGTTATCGACGATCCAGGCGTGCAAACGCTCCTGGCCAACGCTGTAACCACGGTACAGTTCGTTGCTGGTATCGCTCAGGTAACCCGAGCCCCAGATCTGGCTGTTCGCTACCCGCGCATCCAGGTATCGAAAATTCTGCCGGGTGCTCCAGGTGTCGTTGAAACGATGCTCCAGCTCGTAACCGACCATCTGCTGAGTGCGGGTGAACTCCTCGACGGCAGGATCGCCCTCGAAGAAGCTGCTGGAGATGCGCTGACCATTGCGTTTGTGCAGAGTACCGGAGGCCGGCAGGCTGCCGTGGTAGCCACCGTTGGGGTCGTCCTGCAGGTAGGCGTAGAGGGTCATGAAGGTGTCTTCACTGAGGTTCAGCGCCAGGCTGGGCATTAGTGCATAGCGGGTTTCGGTGACGTGGTCGGCCTGGGAGTCGGCATCCCTGGCCAGCCCGACGACGCGATAGGCGATGTTCTCGTTCAACGGCCCGGTGACGTCGAAACCCAGCGACTTGCGGTTGTTGTTGCCGTAGGAAACATCCATCCGCCCAGCCTGGGTGAACTCGGGCCGCTTGGTGCTGATGGCCGCCAGACCGCCTGGGTTGCTGCGGCCGTAGAGCACGGAGGATGGCCCCTTGAGCACGTCGATACGCTCGATGAAGTACGGGTCGATCTGCAGGCTGCTGTAGGAGCCAGGATCACCCATGGACTTCAGGCCATCGATGATGATGTTGTCCACCGCGCCGTCGTTGATCCCGCGAATCGCCAAATAGTCGTAGCGGTGCGTGTTGCCATAGGGGTTGGTGAGCACGCCCGGGGTGTAGCGCATCGCATCGGCAGCGCTGGCGGCGCCCTGCTTCTCGATCTGCTCGCGGGTGACCACCGAAACGCTCTGCGAGGTTTTCAGCAACTCCTTGCTGGTCTTGGTCGACACGCTGCTGTGGGTGGCGTTGTAGCCGTCCATGCTGCCCAGCGCATTGCCGAGGGCAAAGGCACGGATGGCGGTGCTCTCCAGCTCGACGGAACCAGCGTCGGCCTGGCGGGCGGCCTGCAGCGAGTAGCCGCCATTACCGTCCGCCGTGGCCTGCAGGCCACTGCCCTGCAGCAGGCGGGAGAAGCCCTCGTCGATGCCGAACTCGCCCTGCAGTCCCGGGCTCTGCTTGCCTTCGGTAAGGCGTGCATCCACCGACAGCAGGACACCCGTCTCGGCCGCGAAACGGCTCAGTGCCGCCGACAGCGGGCCAGTGGGAATCTGATAGTTGCGCGCGCTCTGCTGGTAGCTATCAGCCTCGACGACCTGAGCATGACCAAGCAGCGGCGACAAGGCCGCCAGCGTCAGCGTGGCAAGGCGAATTGACCGCCGCAGAGCGCTCGGCGAAAAACGGGGATTCGAGTACATGGGACTTCCTCATTGCAGGGGCCGCGCATGACACGCAAGGGCCGGATGCACTGAAGCCAAGCGAAAATGAAAAAGGGGAACCGCTGATTTGAATTTTTTTGCCAATAGCGCGAAAACGGCGCATTGCCCGAAATCTTCAACCCTGTAGCGGCTCGAGCGTCACCCACCACGGCAGGCGGCGGTTGACCCGTATCGGCAGGCTGCCCTGCAACGCATCGAGAATGCGCTGCGTGTCGCCCAGTGGATAGGCGCCGACCAGCCGCAGGTCGGCAACCCGTGGGTCACAGGCGAGATAGCCAGGTACGTGCTCGGCGAGTTCTTCGATGAAGTCGCCCAACCGGCGGTTATCGGCCAGCAGTACACCCCGGCTCCAGGCCTCGCGGGCACGCTCCACCGGCTCCCCCGCGGCAATGCCATCAGGGCCGATACGCACTTGATTGCCTGCCTGCAGGACCAGCGGCGCACCGCCGCTGCCAGGCTCGATGCGCACCGCCCCATCGAAGACGCTGAGCAGGGTGAAGCCATGGCCCTCACGCACGCCGAAGCGGGTACCCAGCGCCTGCAGGCGCCCGTGCACGGCATGCACCAGCAGCGGACGCGGATCCTCAGCGGTCTCGATCAGCACCTCGCCCTGAAACAGTCGCAACAGGCGGGTCGACGCACTGTAGTCGACATCCACCGCAGTGCGGCTGCTCAGCCACAGGTGGGTACCATCGGCCAGGCGCGTGGCGCGGATCTCCCCGGTAGCGGTTCGCTCACTGGCGACCCAGGCGCGCCACGGACGCCCCTGCCCCGCCACCGTCAGCATGCCCGCTGCCCCCAGCAACGCGAACAGGCCGAGCACCTGACGGCGACTTCGACCCGTGCTGCGCAGCGCCTGGCCGGCAGCCTGGCGGCGGGTATCGGTGGGCAGCCGGGTGAACTGGCCGCTGATCGCTTCGACCCGCTGCCAGGCCGCCGCATGCTCGGGGCGCGCTGCCAGCCACTGCCGCCAGGCCTGTTGATGATGGTCGCTGACGGGTGGGTCGGCCAGCACCGCGAACCACTCGGCCGCCTCCTGCAGGGTATGGTGATCGGCGTTCATCGCTCAGCTCTCCACCAGCAACAGGCACTGCAGCATGGCCTGGGCCATGTACTTCTTCACCATGCGCTCGGACACCTGCAGGCGCAGGGCGATGGCGGCGTAGGTCAGGCCTTCCAGTTGCGAGAGCAGAAAAGCCTCGCGCACCTTGCCCGGCAGGCGCAGAAGCATGGCGTCGATGGCCAGCAGGGTTTCGATGATCAGTTCGGCCGCTTCCGGCGAGGGCGCATGCTGTTCCGGCTGCAACGCCAGGGCTTCGAGGTAGGCACGCTCGATCGCCTGGCGCCGCCAGTGATTGACCAGCAGCGAGTGGGCGATGGTCGACAGATAGGCCCGAGGCTCACGCAACGCCGGCAGCTCGCGTTCCTTGCTGAGCACGCGCAGGAAGGTGTCTTGCGCCAGATCCGCGGCATTCTCGGCGCAGCCCAGCCGCCTGCGTAGCCAGCCGTTCAACCAGCTGCTGTGCTCGCGATACAACTGTTGCAGGGACTGCTGAGAGGAAACAAGCGACATCGAGCACACCATCACCGCACCTGGACGAGGCATGAATGGTAATGCTTCTCAGAAGCGAATTACAGGGATTCGTAGGCTGCTGATCCGCAGCCTGGGCTGAGCATAGCGATACCCAGGCTACTGCGGCTCAGATGCTGATCGGCCGACGGCCGGCCAGGGCGTGAGCCAGGGTGCCGCCATCCACCAGTTCCAGTTCACCACCGAGCGGCATGCCGTGGGCGATGCGCGACGCTACCAGCCCTTTACCGGCCAACAGCTGGGCGATGTAGTGGGCGGTCGCTTCGCCTTCCACGGTCGGGTTGGTGGCCAGGATCACTTCGCTGAACTGGCCTGCCTCGATGCGCTGCAACAGCTCGGGGATACCGATGGCCTCGGGACCCAGCCCGTCGAGCGGCGACAGGTGCCCCTTGAGCACGAAATAACGACCGCGAAAGCCGGTGTGCTCCACGGCGTATACGTCCATCGGCCCTTCGACCACGCACAGCAGGCTGTCGTCCCGACGCGGGTCGAGACAGATCTGGCAGACCTCGTCTTCACTGAGGCTGCGGCACGATTTGCAGTAACCGACCCCCTCCATGGCCTGGTTCAGCGCCTGGGCCAGCCGTACGGCGCCGTTGCGGTCGCGCTCGAGCAACTGCAGGGCCATGCGCTGGGCAGTCTTCTGGCCGACACCGGGCAGGATGCGCAGGGAATCGATCAGTTGGCGGATCAGGGGGCTGAAGCTCATGGCGCGGATGCTCGACGATGAAAGCGGAGAGGTTTGACGGCATAGCGCCGGTACGGACGCTTCGAGGCGAAAGCGGCCATTGACGCAGTATCCGTGGGAGCGGGCCATGCCCGCGATTTTTCGCGCGTATGGCCCGCCCCCACAGCCGTAGGGTGGGCTTCAGCCCACCAGGATCGACTGCTTTAGAACGGCATCTTGAAGCCGGGCGGCAGCTGCATGCCGGAGGTCATGCCGGACATCTTGTCCTGGCTATTGGCTTCGATCTTGCGCACGGCGTCGTTGACGGCAGCGGCGATCAGGTCTTCGAGGATTTCCTTGTCTTCCTGCATCAGGCTGTCGTCGAGGCTGACGCGTTTGACGTCATGACGACCGGTCATCACCACGCTGACCAGACCGGCGCCGGACTGACCGGTTACCTCGGCGTTGGCCAACTCTTCCTGCATCTTCTGCATTTTTTCCTGCATCTGCTGTGCCTGCTTCATCAGGCCGGCCATGCCACCTTTCATCATGATGTTGTCCTCGGTAGTCAGGGATTAACGACGGTATCGACGGGTTCGATGCTGCCCGCACGCACAGAGGCGGCGAACTGCGAAATCATCTGTTGAATCAATGGATCGTTCTGGATCGACGCTTCAGCCTCGCGCTGGCGATTGGCGCGCTTGCGGGCGGCAGCCTGGGCAGGCGTTTCCTGTTCGGGCTTGATCAGCTCGATGTCCAGTTGCAGCTCACGGCCATGGTAGGCATTGAGCGAATCGTTCAGGCGGCGCTGCTGGGTCGCGTTGAACAGTGCGCTATGGGCCGGATCCAGGTGCAGCAGCCATTTGTCACCCTCGACGGCGATCAGGCTGCAGTTGGCGGCGATGCTGCCCGTCATGCCGCCCAGGCCCAGTTTCGGGAACAGCTCGAGCCAGTCCGCCGCCAAGCCGGTAGCCGGCAGCGAGGCAGGCTCGGGTTCGGCTTGCGGCTGCTCGTCGGAGAGCGCATCGGCGAAATCGTAATCCAGATTCTCGGCATCCATCGCCACGTAGTCGTAGTCACCGGGTGGTGGCTCGTCATCGCTGTCCGGTGGATTCAGGTAGTTGCTGTCGATCACCGGCACGTCGGCCAGCTCGGGAACGGGCAGCGCCACTTCCGGCTCGGGCTCTACGGCCTTGACCGGCTCTTCGACCTTCGGCTCAGGCTGCGCCTGCACGGCGACCGGCGGCGGAGGCGTGTCGTCGACCGGTACTGCGGGTTCGGCGACCTTGGCCTCGACCGGCACCTCTTCCCACGGCGGAGTGACCACAGGCGCAGGGGCAGGGGCAGCAACGGCCACGGGCGCAACTGCCGGTGGCGTGATGGCAGCGGCAACAGGTGGCGCTACTGGCGGCGGCACGGCTGCGGCCGGCGTCGGCACACTGGGGGCGACGCTGGCCTGAGGCGCGGCACTGACAACAGGGGCTGACGCAGCAGGCGCTGCGTCGGCCACCGGCGTTGTCTGGGGATCAGCCTTGGCCTGGCTGATCCCCAGTGGCTTTAGCGCCACCCTCGGCGCAGCACCCTCGCCCGCCGGCCTGAACGCCAGCATGCGCAGCAGGACCATCTCGAAGCCACCGCGCGGATCCGGCGCCAGCGGCAGGTCGCGTCGGCCGATCAGGCCCATCTGATAATAGAACTGCACGTCTTCGGCCGGCAGCGCCTGAGCAAGGCCGAGAACACGGTCGCGATCACCCTGGCCGTTGTCCACCGCATCCGGCAGCGCCTGGGCGATGGCCACGCGGTGCAGCACATTGAGCATTTCGGCCAGCACGCCACTCCAGTCCGGGCCCTGTTCGGCGAGCTGACGCACGGCTTCGATCACGCCGCGGGCGTCACCTTCGATCAGCGCATGCAGCACGCCGTATACCTGACCATGGTCGAGGGTGCCGAGCATGGCACGCACATCAGCGGCGAGTACCTTGCCTTCACCGAAGGCGATGGCCTGGTCGGTCAGGCTCATGGCGTCGCGCATGGAACCGTCGGCCGCACGGCCGAGCAGCCACAGGGCATCGTCTTCGAAAGGAATGTTCTCGGCGCCCAGCACGTGGGTCAGGTGCTCGACCACGCGCTCTGGCGGCATGTTCTTCAGCGAGAACTGCAGGCAGCGCGACAGCACGGTGACCGGCAGCTTCTGCGGGTCGGTGGTGGCGAGCAGGAATTTGACGTGGGGTGGCGGTTCCTCGAGCGTCTTGAGCAAGGCGTTGAAGGAGCTGGTGGAGAGCATGTGCACTTCGTCGATCAGGTAGACCTTGAAGCGTCCGCGGCTCGGCGAGTACTGCACGTTGTCGAGCAGCTCGCGGGTGTCTTCCACCTTGGTGCGGCTGGCGGCGTCCACTTCGATGAGATCGACGAAACGGCCTTCATCGATCTCCCGGCACACCGAGCAGGTGCCGCACGGGGTGGAGCTGATGCCGGTTTCGCAGTTCAGGCACTTGGCGATGATCCGCGCGATGGTGGTCTTGCCCACGCCCCGGGTACCGGTGAACAGGTAGGCGTGGTGCAGGCGCTGGCTGTCGAGTGCGTTGATCAGTGCCTTCAGCACATGGGTCTGCCCGACCATTTCGCGAAACGACCGCGGGCGCCATTTGCGTGCAAGAACCTGATAACTCATTGAAAACCGTCGCCAGAGGAAAGCAAAAGAGGACTAATGCTAGCTCAAATCGGCCTATCAGTGCGACGCCGATTGGCGGACATGAAAAAGATCGGAAACGGGGCTGGCTAAATTTTATACAGTCACGTATAGTCCATCCCGTTCGTACCACGCTGCAAGTCATTCGGCCTCAAGGCCTTCCCGATGGTTTCCTGGCAATCGGCATCCACAGGATGCACGCACAACCGCCAAGACCCCCTCCTCTGACTGATCTGGCCGTCCCGCTCACGCGTCGACCTTCGCCAGTCTTCCGACGTACAGACCCGCTCTAGCTTTCACCTCAGCAAATAGGTGGAACTTAAAAGCGCGCAGTCCGCTCCGACAAACAATCGTATTGGCCCAAGCCAGTGCCCGGAGCCCTCTTTATATGGCGCGATCATGCGCCCGTAGTATCAGGAAACACCCAAATATGAATACCAACCAACAAATCCAGACCGCCATCCATACCCTGTCCAACGCCTTCGCTCCGCTTGCCTGCCATATCCTGGCAACCCGCAAGGGCAGCTTCAGCTTTACGGTCGTGGACCATACCGGTGTCGCCCAGCACAGCCAGCGCCTTTACCCCGGCCAATACTGCGACGATTCCCTGAAAGGTGTGATCGAACGTGCCCGCCAGGCACTGCGTCGCTGATCTCGCAGGCGAATCTGCAAACAACGTCACGATTAAGGGAGCGAAATAGTAGCCATCGTCGAACTTAATGAATCCTGGTCACTCATAGGTATTCATACTTCAACTGGAGTTCGTCAATGGAAAATAGTAATCGACAGCTTGTCGACCAGCTATTCGCCCCCCTACGCGCCACCTTCAGTCGGCCTCGCCCGGACGGCAGCATCGTTCTCTCCCTGATCGATGAAGCCGATACCACTGCGTACAGCCGGGTGCTGCAGAAGCTGCAGCTGAACGACTCGAACGCTTTCGCCCAAAGCCTCGAAGACATCCGCCTCGAGCTCGCCGTCAGAGCCGGCAACATCCCGGCAGAAATGCGCAAGATGCTCAAGGAACAGGACAGCGTGATCAGCTACCACCACGCCTGATACGTGTCCGCAATGAAGCCCCGCAGCCTGACCGGCGCGGGGCTTCGTCGTTTCTGGGATCAGCCGGCCGGGAAGCGGTAATGACCCGTGATGGTGAAACGAAACAGAATGGCCTCCTCCCGGGTGCCAGCGCCG
Source organism: Pseudomonas sp. SZ40 (assembly GCF_052958135.1). NCBI lineage: Bacteria > Pseudomonadati > Pseudomonadota > Gammaproteobacteria > Pseudomonadales > Pseudomonadaceae > Pseudomonas > Pseudomonas sp. SZ40. The sequence goes on from NZ_JBQWIF010000052.1 coordinate 16,794, forward strand.
ATGTTGTGCAGGATCAACGGCTCTCCGGTCGACGAGAGTCGATCGGAAACGATGCCGATGTGGGTGAGGCCGCGCCCCAGATCCCAGGTGACGATATCGCCCGAACGATAATCGCGGGCTTCCCGACTGACCTGCAACGCCATGCCCTGGCGCCGGAACCAGGTCATCAGATTGGGCACCCGGCGATGGTCGATATTGCGATCGGGGCGGCTCAGCCCCCAATGCTTCGGATACGCGGCAAAATTCGCCGCCATGTCCACATGCACCGCTTTCTGCAGATCCAGGCCCTGCAAGCGCAATGCGCGGATCACCACATCGGTGCAGACACCGGTCTCCATCGGCACATCACCGCCAGGGTAGTCGATGCGCCGGTAAACGGGATCGTAGGCAAGGGTCACACCGACCTGCTGACGAGCCCCATCCACCAACTTCGCCGGCTCCACGGCAAATACGTGCAGACTCAGCAGACAGCTCAGCAGCAATAATGATGATCTCAGCACGCCATGCTTCCCTCTCAAGCCAAAACCGTTCGCCGGACACTCTTCTTTATCCGGTAATTTTTTGCGACAGTATGGGTGGGCAAGGCTGAAGCCATATTGGGATGCCCCCCATCGCCAGATAACGTCGCCAAGCATAGATGCCCGGCAGACAGTGCGAACACCTGATGAGGAAACCACGATGAGCAGCCCTGACGAGCAACACGCCAATCAAGCCAGTGCGGAGTCGGAAACCACCCATGGTGCGGTGATCGATCCTCGCGGCCGGGAAATCCCGATCACCGAAAGCATGATCCAGCAAGCCTGCAGCGAGCTGGACAAGCAGTGGGTCAAGCCCAGGGACGAAAATCCTGCCTGACCGCCACCGCTGTCAACGAGCGCTGATCACGCGTGCCCCCAGCGCCGTGATCAGCGCATGCAGCCCCTGATCACTGCCACGTAGTTCCACCTCCAACCCTTCTATTTCGCGCCGCATCGGGTACTGCTTGCGCAGCAGGTCGAAGCCGGCCTTGCGTGCCTGCTCGTCCGCGACCAGGCTGCGACGCAGGTCAGCGTCATCGCGGCGTGGGTCGTAGACCGCACGGCACAGCGTCGCCAACGCCCAGGCAGGTTCGCTTCCGGCGCCGATGCTGAGGCGCGGCAACCAGCGCTCGGGCGTCAGAGCGTCCAGTTGCACCTGCGGCGAGATGCCCTGGTGTCGGCAGAACGCGTCATGGATCTGCGCAGTGCCACGCAGCTTGCCGTCCAGGCTGTAACCGGCGATGTGCGGGGTGGCGATATGGCACAGCGCAGCCAAGGCTGGCTCCACCAGCGGCTCGCCTTCCCAGACGTCCAGCACCACATGCAGATCGGCCCCTTGCTGCAGATGCTCACGCAACGCAGCGGTATCCACCACCGCACCGCGACTGGCGTTGATCAGCCAGGCGCCGGGGCGCAGCCGCCGCAAGCAGTGCGCATCGATCAGATGCCGGGTGGCGAACTCAGCGTCGCGCGTCAACGGCGTATGCAGGCTGATCACGTCGCATTGCTCGACGATCTGCTGCAGGTCGACGAAGTCCCCGCCTTCGGCGCGCTGGCGTGGCGGATCGCAGACCAGCACCCGCCAGCCCAGGCCGCGCAGCACATGCACCAGCCGCTCGCCGACCTGGCCTGCGCCGACCACACCGTAGGTACGCTGTGGCAGGTCGCTGCCCAGGCGCTCGGCGAGCACCAGCAGGCTGCCCAGCACGTAGTCCACCACGCCACGGGCGTTGCAACCCGGTGCGCTGCTCCAGGCGATGCCGGCCTCGGCGAAATATTCCAGATCCAGGTGATCGGTGCCGATGGTGCAGGTGCCGACGAAGCGCACCTGGCTGCCTTCCAGCAGCGCACGATCGACGTTGGTTACCGAGCGCACCAGCAACAGCTCGGCATCGCCAACGGCGGCACGATCGATGGCACGACCGGGTAAGCGGCGAATCTCGCCGAAACCGGCGAAGAACTCATCGAGCAGGGGAATGTTTTCGTCGGCGACTATGCGCATGGGAATCTCCGCAATCAGGCAGGCATTGTAACCGGATGCACTGCTCGGGCTCTGCACGAAAAACAACCGGGCTTCGGCTGGGCGGCGCCGGAAACCGTTCTCCGGCGCCTTTCCTGACCGATCCGTCAACGCGTAGACTGTGCGGTTTTCCACGGATCATAGAACCCCGATGCCTGCATTCTCCCGCCTGCAGCGCGTACGCACCGAGTTGCGCACGCTGCTGGCTCTGGCCACTCCAATCATCATCGCGCAACTGGCGTACACCTCCATCGGCTTCGTCGACACGGTGATATCCGGGCGCTTCAGCGCCCGCGATCTGGCGGCGGTAGCGCTGGGCAATTCGATCTGGGTGCCGGTGTTCCTGCTGATGACCGGCATCCTGCTGGCTACCACGCCGAAAGTGGCGCAACGCTTCGGTGCCGGGCAGCATGGGGAGATCGGCCCGCTGGTGCGCCAGGCACTGTGGCTGGCCCTCGCGGTGGGCTGCATGGCCGGCATCGTGCTGTGGAACGCCGCGTTCGTCCTGCGCCTGATGAAGGTCGATCCGGACCTGATCGAGCCCGCCATGGGCTACCTGCACGGCGTGGCGTTCGGCTTTCCCTGCGTGGCACTGTTCCATGTGCTGCGCTGCTACAGCGACGGCCTGGGCCGTACTCGCCCCGCCATGGTGGTGGGCCTGTTCGGGTTGTTGCTGAACATCCCCCTGAACTACGTACTCATCTACGGCAAGCTCGGTTTGCCGCCGCTAGGCAGCGTGGGCTGCGGTTGGGCCACGGCACTGGTGATGCTGTTCATGCTGTCGGGCATGATCTGGTGGATTCGCCGTGCACCGGCCTATCGAGACACCACGCCGCTGCAGCGCTTCGACCCGCCGAGCTGGCCGCTGATCAAGCGCCTGCTGGGCATAGGGTTGCCAATCGGCATCTCGGTATTCGCCGAGTCGAGCATCTTCGCGGTGATTGCGTTGCTGATCGGCGGGCTGGGTGCCAAGGTGGTCGCCGGGCACCAGATAGCCCTGAACTTCGCCTCGCTGGTGTTCATGATCCCCTACTCCATCGGCATGGCCGCCACGGTGCGCGTGGGCCAGGCCCTGGGCCGTGGCGAGCCGCGTGAGGCGCGCTTCGCCGCCGGGGTGAGCATGGTTACCGCGCTGGCTTATGCCTGCGTGTCGGCCAGTTGCATGCTGCTGATGCGCGAGCAGATCGCACAGATCTACACCCCCGCACCCGAAGTGATCGCCCTGGCCGCCAGCCTGATCGTCTACGCCGCTTTGTTTCAGTTCTCCGACGCCCTGCAGGTCACCGCCGCAGGCGCTCTGCGCGGTTATCAGGACACCCGGGCGACCATGATCATGACCCTGTTCGCCTACTGGGGCATCGGCCTGCCGGTCGGCTACCTGCTCGGCCTGACCGACCTGTTCGGCCCGGCCAGCGGCCCCGCCGGGCTCTGGGAAGGGTTGATCGTCGGCCTGACCTGCGCCGCCCTGATGCTGACACTGCGCCTGAAAAGCAGCGCCAAGCGGCGGATCTGGCTGGCCGCGGCGCCGGGACGCGAAAGCAGCCAAGCGTGAATTGACAGCAAGAAGGCGGTAGCCGCCGTTGATTGCGGGGCGCCAATTGGTGGACTGAAGCGGATCGCCGCCCGGCCCACCCTACGGTTAGATGCGCGGCTGTAGGATGGGCTTTAGCCCACCAAATCGAAGGTCCGCTAACGCCTTGCAGCGCTCAATCGGCTTTCTTGCGAATCCAGTACAGATAAGTTTCTGCGTCCTGGGCCTGGTCCACCAGTTCGTGGCCGAGAAACACGCAGAACTTGGGGATGTCACGGCGAGTCGAGGGGTCGGTGGCGATCACCTTGAGCAGGCCACCGGCCGCAAGGTCGCGCACTTTGTTGTGCAGCATCATCACCGGCTCCGGGCAGAACAGCCCGGTAGCGTCGAGGGTGTCGTCAGGTGTTGAATCCAGCATCAGGGGCTCCGCGAATATCGAATCGTCTAGTCAGTAGCGTGCAGGCAGCGCGACGCCTTATTTGCCCAACCGCCGCAGGTGGCAGGTCACTTCCTCGCGGTCGTGATACAGCTGCTTGCAGGCGATGGAGACTTTGACCTTGCGTGCCGCCAGCCCGTCGGCAATGCGCTCGAGCAGGCGCCGTACCTCAGCGTAGCGCTGCTTCATCGGCAGTTTCAGATTGACCACCGCTTCGCGGCAATGTCCCTCGCCGATCCAGGTTTCCAGCAGTGCGGCACTGCGGGCGGGCTTCTCGACGATATCGCAGACCATCCAGTCCACTGGCTGCCTGGGTTTCCAGGTGAAACCATCGACCATCAAGTGCTTCACCAGGCCCGTTTCCATCAGGCTCTCGGCCATCGGACCATTGTCGATAGCGGTCACCAGCATGCCACGGCGTACCAGTTGATAGGTCCAGCCGCCGGGTGCGGCGCCAAGGTCAACGCCGGTCATTTCGCCCGACAGACGCTCGTCCCACTGTTCGCGGGGGATGAAGGTGTGCCAGGCCTCTTCCAGCTTCAGGGTCGAACGGCTTGGTGCTTCACGGGGGAACTTGAGCCGCGGAATGCCCATGGGCCAGATTGCCGAGTTGTTCGCCGCGGCCATGCCCAGGAACACTTCACGGCCACTCTTGAACGTCAGCAACAGGCGTGGTGCCCGGCCATCCTCCACCAGTTTGCCGGCAGCCGTCAGGGCCTTGCGTAGCGGACCTTCGAATTTCTTGCAGAAGCCGGACAGCTCCTTGCCGTCGTTGGTGTCCAGCACCTCCAGCCACAGGCTGCCAAAGGCCGGCAACGGCGCCAGGTGCTCGAGCAGCACGCTGATGCGGTCCTTCTCGGGCAGCTCGACGAAACGCCCCCGAGCCCACTGACGGATAAAGATCAACTGACTGAAACGCAGCCCCGCCATCAGGCGCTCGGCGCCCTCTGCATCAGCGCAGATGAACTCGGCGCAGGCGCTATCGGGCTTGGCCTTGGCGTAGCCGGGTACGTCGAGAAGGGCCGCATGTTCGGAGATTTCCGAACACACCTCGTTTTCGAAACCGGGGCGGCAGTGCAGCAACAAAGTCTTCATCAGGGCTCTCCTTGGGCCGCGCATGATAGCGAAAACTGGAACCCGCGGCGCCTGCCCCCTGTCCAGTGAACAGAATCCCGGCATTTACCGGCCCCGCCACACAGGCGTTTCACGCCCGGCGCAAGACCGGACCACGGCTCATCGCAAGCCGTAAGGGAATTAGTGCGCAGAGTTGGAGAGAACCTCTGCCAAAACCAGAACGGCTTGTACCGTGCAAGCCACGAGGAGATGCACGATGCCTTCCATCGATAGCCTGAACTGCCGCCGCACACTGGACGTGGACGGCAAATCCTACGACTACTTCAGCCTGCCCGAGGCCGCCAGGCAACTGGGCAATATCGACAAGCTGCCAGTTTCGCTGAAGGTCCTGCTGGAAAATCTGCTGCGCTGGGAGGACGACAAGACCGTCACCCGCGACGACCTGCAGGCCATGAGCGACTGGTTGCAGAAACGCGGCTCGGACCGCGAGATTCAATACCGCCCTGCCCGTGTATTGATGCAGGACTTCACCGGCGTACCCGCGGTTGTCGATCTGGCGGCCATGCGCGACGCCATGGCCAAGGCCGGCGGTGACCCGCAGAAGATCAATCCGCTGTCCCCGGTAGACCTGGTCATCGACCACTCGGTGATGGTCGACAAGTTCGCCACGCCTGCGGCATTCGGCGAAAACGTCGAGATCGAAATGCAGCGTAACGGCGAGCGCTATGCGTTTCTGCGCTGGGGCCAGAGCGCCTTCGACAATTTCAGCGTGGTCCCGCCAGGCACCGGCATCTGCCACCAGGTCAACCTGGAATACCTCGGCCGCACCGTGTGGACGAAGGAAGAAGACGGCACCACCTTCGCCTACCCCGACACCCTGGTCGGCACCGATTCGCACACCACCATGATCAACGGCCTGGGCGTGCTCGGCTGGGGCGTGGGCGGCATCGAAGCGGAAGCGGCGATGCTCGGCCAACCGGTGTCCATGCTGATTCCCGAAGTGATCGGCTTCAAGCTGACCGGCAAGCTCAAGGAAGGCATCACCGCCACCGATCTGGTGCTGACGGTCACCCAGATGCTGCGCAAGAAGGGCGTGGTCGGCAAATTCGTCGAATTCTACGGCGACGGCCTGGCCGAACTGCCCCTGGCGGACCGCGCCACCATCGCCAACATGGCACCGGAATATGGCGCCACCTGCGGTTTCTTCCCGGTCGACGAGATCACCCTGGGCTACCTGCGCCTCTCCGGCCGCCCCGAGGAGACCGTGAAGCTGGTCGAAGCCTATTCCAAGGCACAGGGCATGTGGCGCAACGCGGGTACCGAGCCGGTATTCACCGACAGCCTGTCCTTGGACATGGGTGAGGTGGAAGCCAGCCTGGCCGGCCCGAAGCGTCCTCAAGACCGTGTCGCCCTGCCGAAGGTCAGCCAGGCCTTCGAGGATTTTCTCGGCCTGCAACTCAAGCCCAGCGGCAAGGAAGAAGGCCGCCTGGAGAGCGAAGGCGGTGGCGGCGTGGCAGTTGGCAACGCCGCGCAGAACGAAATCCACTACGAGATGGACGGCAAGCGTCATCCGCTCAGCGATGGTGCCGTGGTGATCGCGGCAATCACTTCCTGCACCAACACCTCCAACCCGAGCGTGATGATGGCTGCCGGCCTCTTGGCCAAGAAGGCCGTGGAAAAAGGCCTGCAGCGCAAACCCTGGGTCAAGAGCTCGCTGGCTCCAGGCTCCAAGGTGGTGACCGAATACTTCGCTGCTGCCGGGCTGACCGAGTACCTCGACAAGCTCGGTTTCGATCTGGTCGGCTACGGCTGCACCACCTGCATCGGCAACTCGGGCCCGCTGCCCGATCCGATCGAGAAGGCCATTCAGGAGCATGATCTGACCGTGGCCTCGGTGCTGTCCGGCAACCGCAACTTCGAAGGCCGCGTGCATCCGTTGGTGAAAACCAACTGGCTGGCCTCGCCACCGCTGGTGGTCGCCTATGCCCTGGCCGGCAACGTGCGGATCAATATCGCCGAGGAGTCGCTGGGCGAAGACCGCGACGGCAAGCCGGTGTACCTGCGCGATATCTGGCCGAGCCAGAAAGAAATCGCCGAGGCGGTACAGAAGGTCGATACCGCCATGTTCCGCAAGGAATACGCCGAAGTATTCGCCGGTGACGAGCAGTGGCAAGCCATCGCCGTGCCAGAAGCCGACACCTACACCTGGCAGAACGATTCCACTTACATCCAGCATCCGCCATTCTTCGAGGCCATCGACCAGGCGCCACCGGCCATCACCGACATCGCCAACGCACGCATCCTCGCGCTGCTCGGTGACTCGGTGACCACCGACCACATCTCGCCAGCCGGTAACATCAAGACCGACAGCCCAGCTGGCCGCTACCTGCGCGAGCAGGGCGTGGAGCCGCGTGACTTCAACTCCTACGGCTCGCGCCGTGGCAACCATGAAGTGATGATGCGCGGCACCTTCGCCAATATCCGCATCCGCAACGAGATGCTCGACGGTGAAGAAGGTGGCAACACCGTGCATGTGCCCAGCGGCGAGAAGCTGGCCATCTATGACGCGTCCATGCGCTATCAGCAGGAAGGCACGCCGCTGGTGGTGATCGCCGGCAAGGAATACGGCACCGGCTCGAGCCGCGACTGGGCCGCCAAGGGCACCAACCTGCTGGGCGTGAAAGCGGTGATCGCGGAAAGCTTCGAGCGCATCCACCGCTCCAACCTGGTGGGCATGGGTGTGCTGCCACTGCAGTTCACCGACGATGCCGACCGCAAGAGCCTCGGTCTGACCGGCAAGGAGACCCTGGCCATCAAGGGCCTGGACGGCGTCGAAGTACGCCCGCACATGCCGCTGACGCTGGAGATCACCGGTGAAGACGGCAAGCAGCGCAGTGTCGAGCTGCTCTGCCGCATCGACACCCTCAACGAAGTGGAGTACTTCAAGGCAGGCGGCATCCTGCACTACGTGCTGCGCCAGCTGATCGCCGGCTGACAGCGCTGCAACGGGCGCCGCAAGGATGCGGCGTCCTCTGCCATCCGTAGCCCAGGTCGAGCGCGGCGACACCCGGGACTGCGCTCACGGACACCATCGCCCCTCCAATTACCCCCCTCCTCCGCTCTCCCCATACGCCAATAGCTCCAGCCACCTGACGGCACGGACTGTCGCTTTACCGGCGTCAAAATGCGATCTGCATGCAAATCCGGTTACACTCCCAGGCCTGCCACGCGTACGCGACAAATCAAAAAACATCAGGGTAGATGCCATGCGTAACAACCAGCCGATTACCGGGAACGAGCGGACGTTCCCGGCGCAACAGCGTTTGATCTCGACCACGGACCTCAAGGGCCAGATCACCTATTGCAACGACGCTTTCGTCGAAATCAGCGGCTTCTCGCGAGACGAATTGATACGCGCGCCCCATAACCTGGTGCGCCACCCTGATGTGCCGCCTGCGGTGTTCGAGCATATGTGGAGCACCCTGAAGGCCGGTCGGCCGTGGATGGGCATCGTCAAGAATCGCTGCAAGAGCGGCGACCACTACTGGGTCAACGCCTACGTGGTGCCGGTGCTCGATGATGGCAAAGTCACCGGCTACGAGTCGGTGCGCACCAAACCCACCGCCGAGCAGGTTCAACGCGCCCAGTTGCTTTACGCGCGCATCAACGCTGGCAAGGCTGCCATACCGAGCCGCGACCGTTGGCTACCGGTGTTGCAAAACTGGCTGCCGTTCATTCTGGTCAGCCAGGTCGGCTTTCTGGTCGGCGCCTGGCTGGATAGCACCTGGGGCTTCATCGCCGCCGCTGCGCTGTCGATCCCGCTCGGCCTGCTGGGCCTGGCCTGGCAGAGCCGCGGCATCAAGCGCCTGCTGCAACTGGCCGAACAAAGCACCTCCGACCCGCTGATCGCGCAGATGTACACCGACAGCCGAGGCGTCGAGGGCCGCCTGGAGCTGTCCATTCTCAGCCAGGAAGCGCGCCTGAAGACCTGTCTCACCCGCCTGCAGGACAGCGCCGAGAACCTCGCCAAACAGGCCACTCAGGCCGACGTGCTGGCCCATAACAGCTCTGCCGGGCTGCAGCGCCAGCGTGAGGAAACCGATCAGGTCGCCACCGCCGTCAACGAAATGGCCGCCACCACCCTGGAAGTGGCCAACAACGTGGCCCGCACCGCCATCGCCACCCAGGAAGCCAACCGCCTCACCCAGCAAGGCCGCACCATCGCCAGCGAAACCCGCGAAGCGATCCAGCGCCTGTCCCTCTCGGTGGGCGAAACCGGCGAAACCGTCACCCGCCTCGCTCATGACAGCAACGAAATCGGCGGCGTGGTCGACGTGATCAAAGGCATCGCCGACCAGACCAACCTGCTGGCCCTCAACGCCGCCATCGAAGCCGCCCGCGCTGGCGAGATGGGCCGCGGCTTCGCCGTGGTCGCCGATGAAGTCCGCTCCCTGGCGCAACGCACCGCCCAATCCACCGGCCAGATCCACGAACTGATCGCCAAGCTGCAACGCACCGCCGACGAAGCGGTACTGACCATGGACATAGGCCGCAAGCAGGCCGACGAAGGCGTCGAACGCGTACAACAAGCCGACCACGCCCTGGCCGGTATCAGCGACGCCGTCGCCAACATCGCCGAAATGGCCGACCAGATCGCCGCCGCCGCCGAAGAACAAAGCGCCGTAGCCGACGAAATCAGCCGCAATATCACCACCATCGCCCAACTTTCTGACCAGACTGCTGGCGAGGCGCAGAGCACGGCGTTGTTGAGTGAAGAGTTGACCAGTACGGCGCAGGGGCAGTATTCGTTGGTGGCGCGGTTTAATCGGTAAGTGCTGTTGCTGGGCACCGCGCTTTGGGGCTGGGAAAGGTAAGTGTAATTTTGTGTCCTTGCCAGGGTGCAATGAGCGTGGTGTATAACACGCCAAACACCCTAGCGCCTCGCCGTATACCTCGGTCTAGACAGGCTCAGTACCAAAGCCCTGAAATGTTATACACCACGCCCATCCGGGAAGTTATGCACCAGTTGGTGTTTATTTATAGTTAGGCACTATGAACATACTGCTCTGTGAATCAAGATCCATGATCCTTGCTAACCGCATCGGGGCAGTATCTAGGGCGGAATTGACCGCATGGGCAGATGAGAAAGTACTTAGCACAGATGAACCGCCCAGCTTTATTATTGATCTTGCGCTAGGTGAGATACCAGTTAGTCCAAAAGAACTAGACTTTACTCGTAACGAAGCAAGCGAAGTTGAGATATCCCGGCTGGCGAGGCTGATTTTTGAAACACTAGACAGAACAGCTGATCTCAATGAATTCGGGTTTCATTGTTATCAATTGGCGTTAATTTCGAAAGGTCGCGCTTGTGAGCTACTGCACTGGGCATCAGATGAAATATACCTATGCAGCGAAGGGATTAAGTCATTTTCGGAGTCAGAGCCATTAATCAGAGGCGCGCTCAATGAAATCGTGGCAACTAGCGCCTAACTCGTGGTTCAAACCGTTCGCTTTGCTCACTGGGACGGGCTAAAGCCCGCCCCTTAACCAAACGTTAGGCATCATCACTCACAAGGGGGACCTGTGTTGAACGAACGTACTCTTCGCTGTGAGTTTTGCGGTTCTCAAGATATCGGAGCTTTCGTTCAGCACGGCAGCTACTTCACTCGTTGCCTCTCCTGTGGCCAGGATGGCTGGGCAACAAGTTGGTTGGCTCTTTCCTCGCAGATCGTCGAAGCAATTCGTGCCGTCTCCGTGGACGAACAGCAAAACACAATTGAAGTTCTGGCCGAAGGTGCTGGTGAAGCCATTACTTCCGCCATCTCTCGCGCAGCCTACGAAGGAAAACTAATTCGTCTGTTTATTGGTGGCAGTGATGCATAACCCTGCAATCGAGCGGGACGTCCGCAAGCTGGCGCTTGCGGTTCCCTCAGACTTCGGCTCCGGCCGCCCCTCATATCCGCGTTAGGCATACCAAATGAGCTTCGATATCATCATTTTGAAACCTACAGATCCGGCGGTTGATGACATATCGGCAGTTGAAGACGTTATCCCGCTTGGAGCAACGGATATCGTATCCAAGGTGTTCAACCATTCTTTTCCAGGCTGCACTGAGGGAGCGTTCATCTCTGGCAATGACTTTTCTGTTGAACTCATGTTAAGCGGGGAGCCCGTCGAATCAGCTCACCTCACACTGCAGTTTGGAAAGTCGTGGGCTGATAAATCCGAAAGAAATTTTCAGGTCCTACTTGCCGAGGCGTGCCGAGCCTTGGGGGTGGTGGCTTTTGCTGTTTCCGATAACTCGCGTATCGCGCCATAATCCATGCCTAACAACTGGTTCAAACTGTTCGCTTCGCTCACTGGGACAGGCCAAAGCCCGCCCCTTAACCAAACGTTATGAGGCTAGATACTAGTGAGCAGGCGTAGAGAACTAAAGGGAATTGCCGCCGGGATATCCTCAATCGTCTCGTCGAGAAACAACGATATTGATGGCTACTGGGGACTAGGAGTTATTTACCTCTGCACAGCAGAGGCAGGCCTGAGTAAATTTCAACTAGACCTAATCAGTGGCGAATCACTTCCATACTTCAAGCACTCAAAAAAAGTAGCCGCTCCTTATCTTGAGTGTTTGAAGGCACAGGCAGAGAAAAAAGGGTTTCACGCTTGGCAGATCTGTAAGGCAGTCATAGAAATTGAATTCAACACCATTCCATCAAAGCTAAACTTAATTTTTAAGCGAACGTGGGGCGAGGCTTTTCTCTGCACTGTTAGCATCACAGACGACTTAGGTAAATCCTGGAGCTATCAATATGAAGGGTGGTGCGGGAAGTATGATCCCACAAAAGAGCACCGAAGTACTCGCAGGTATGCCTCATAACAAGTGGTTCAAATCGTTCGCTTCGCTTTCCGAGACGGCCTTGCCGCTGTTGCTCGCGCGCTACCGCACGGCAAAGGGCGACAAGCCGTGAAGGAACTCGATGGCGAACTCGTGCTGACGACCGAGCGCCTGCTGGTGCGACGATGGGTGCCGGATGATCTGGAACCGCTGCTGCGGATCTACGGCGATGCAGAGGCCATGCGCTGGGTCGGTGATGGCGTGGCGCTGACGCCGCAACAGGCGGCCAACTGGCTGGAAGTGACAGCGAACAACTACCGGCAGCGCGGCTATGGCATGTACGTGGTGAGCTTGCGCGACGGCGGCGCGGTGATCGGCTTCTGCGGGCTTGTACACCCGGATGATCAGGACAAACCCGAGATTAAGTACGCCTTCGCCCGCGAGCACTGGTGCCATGGCTATGCCAGCGAAGTGGTATGCGCCCTGCTACCCTACGCGGCCCAAAAACTGGGCCTGACGCAGATCATCGCCACCGTCGCGCCGGACAACGCTGCCTCCCGACGTGTGCTGAGCAAAGCCGGTATGACACTTATCGACACGCTGCCCGAAGACGACGGCAGCCAGACTCTGTTAATGGGCTGGCACGTGCCAGCTGCAGATTTGCAGTTATTTCAGGAGCTTCTCCCATGACCGAAAACGCCCCCGCCTACTCCCTCGTGCACGCCATCCCATCGGTAGAAACCTATCGCCACCTGCGCACCGCAGCCGGGCTGAGCGCCAAGACCGTCGAGGCGGCAACCCGTGGCCTGCCCAACAGCCTGTTCGCCGTGCAGATTCTCTGTGCTGGCGAGCCTGTCGGTATGGGCCGGGTGATCGGTGATGGCGGCTCGTTCTATCAGGTGGTGGATATCGCGGTGCTGCCAGCCCATCAGGGGCGTGGTCTGGGCAAGCAGATCATGGCCGCGATCAGCGACTTCATCGCCCGCGAGGTGCCAGAATCCGCGTACGTGAGCCTGATCGCCGACGGCGAGGCCTATCGCCTCTACCAGCAGTTCGGCTTTGCGCTGACCGCCCCCGCGAGCCAGGGCATGGCGCTGAAGAAAACAGCGCAGTAAACGTAAATGGGCATCGACCAGAATGCAGTCCCAAAAGAACGCATCAAACCGGGCGTACGTGTAGAAGCCAGCTTGCTGGCGACAACGGTGGCAGGATGCACGAGGGGTTCGCGGGATAGATCGTATCGCCGGCAAGCCGGCTCCTACGGTTGTGGGTGCCCTCTAAGGTCGAAGTCTGGCGTGACCTTGGTACAAGCCAATTTAGTTTAGGCGAGCAGGCATCTCGATAACGAAACGATCAGCACTGTCAGCATGATGCAGGTACGACACATCAGCTAACCAGTGGGAAGGTTGTCACCCCGCAGCCAAGACGGCAGCATCCGGGGACAACAACAAGGACGTTCCCATGTGCCAGGATGACTATAACCGCCTTCGCAAACACGTCGACTTTCTCGAATCCCTGCTCGCCGTGCTGGTCATCGCCCTGTTCGTGCTGGCGATGTTCCGGCCTGACGGTGAGCTGCTGATTGCGCTGGCCGCAGTGGTCGCAAGCGTGGTGTTGAGCCTCTATCGCCAGCATCAACTGCTATCGCGCTTTACCTGCCCCGGTTGCGGTGAGCTACCGCATAGCAAGGCGGATCAGGTTGCCGGTGATCTGCATGATCCGGCAACGCCGAACTGCCTGCATTGCGGGCAGCGCTTGTCGGAGTGAGCGATTCCTACCCATTGCCAGCCACTCTCGGGTGTAGGAGCGTCGACCTCGGCGCGATGCGATTCCGGCCTATCGTGGATATCAGCATCGCCTGGGCCATTCGCCGCGGGGGCGCGGCTCCCACGATTCAACTGCAGCACCAGCGTCCTCAATCACCCTGCGCAAGAAACGCCACGACCGCATCCGCTGCCGACTCCAGATGCTGCTCATGGCTGTAGCCGGACACCTTCAGCGGCTTGAGATCATGATCGCCAGCGGTCAGCCAGAACAGTTCGATGGCCCGTGACAGCTGATAGCTCGCCACGGTGTGACGGTCGCCCATGGCGTCGCGCTCGCCCTGCACGATCAGGGTCGGTGTTTTCAGGTCGGCCAAATGCGCCGTGCGGGGTTTGTCGGCCTTGCCGATGGCGTGGAAGGGATAGCCCAGGCAGATCAGCCGATCCACGCCCAGTTCGTCGGCCAGCAGGCTGGCCATGCGACCGCCCATGGACTTGCCGCCGATGGCCAGCGGCCCGGTGACCTGTTGTCGCACGGCAGCATGCACCTCGCGCCAGCGCTCGAGCAGTTTGGCCTGGGGATTGGGTGGGCGTTTCTTGCCGTCCTGCCGGCGCGCGGCCATGTAGTCGAACTCGAAACGCACCACCGTCAGCCCGCGAGCCGCCAGTTTCTCTGCCATCAGGTTCATGAAGTCGCTGTCCATCGGCGCGCCGGCGCCGTGGGCGAGGATCAGCGTGCCCAGGCTGTCGCCCGTTGGCCGCTCCCACAGCAGCTGTGCCGCCGGACTTCCCTGTGCCTGTTGACCGGCGTCAATACCGCTCCGCTGCCCTTCTCGCATGCTTGCCTCGCTCATAAAAAGCCCTCTGTTACCGTGCGGTCATGTCGATCCGCGTGGGGGCTGCAGATGATCTGCCCATAACCGTGGATGGAAACCCAGACATGAACACAACAACCAGTTCCGCCTATAACTACAAGGTGGTTCGCCAATTCGCCATCATGACGGTGGTGTGGGGCATAGTCGGGATGGGGCTCGGCGTGCTTATCGCAGCGCAGCTCGCCTGGCCATGGCTCAACTTCGACCTGCCCTGGACCAGTTTCGGCCGCCTGCGCCCCCTGCACACCAACGCGGTGATCTTCGCCTTCGGCGGCTGCGCCCTGTTCGCGACCAGTTACTATGCCGTACAGCGCACCTCCCAGGCTACGCTGTTCGCGCCCAAACTGGCGGCCTTCACCTTCTGGGGCTGGCAACTGGTGATCCTGCTGGCGGCCATCACCCTGCCGCTGGGCTACACCAGCTCCAAGGAATACGCCGAACTGGAATGGCCGATCGACATCCTGATCACCATCGTCTGGGTCAGCTACGCGATCGTCTTCTTCGGCACCATCATCAAGCGCAACGTCAGCCATATCTATGTCGGCAACTGGTTCTTCGGCGGGTTCATTCTCACCGTGGCGCTGCTGCACGTGGTCAACAACCTGGAAGTGCCGGTCACGCTGACCAAGTCCTACTCGCTGTATGCCGGTGCCACCGAT
>NZ_JBQWIF010000053.1:0-30528 GCF_052958135.1 Pseudomonas sp. SZ40
GGCGATACGATGGCGGCCTTACCGCTAAATCTGCGGTGACCCGATGATTCGCCCGCAAGCGGGCTCCTACGGTGGTGGTGGTGTTTACAAAATGGATGCTCGACACCCGCGAAGTAGGCGCGCCGACCTGCGATTCCTACAAAAGCATGAAGGTTCCGACCTGTAGGAGCCCGCTTGCGGGCGATACGATGGCGGCCTTGCCGCTGAATCCGCGTCGGCCCGGTGATCGCCCGCAAGCGGGCTCCTACGGTGGTGGTGGCGTTTACAACATGGATGTTCGACACCCGCGAAATAGGCGCGCCGACCTGCGATTCCTACAAAAGCATGAAGATTCCGACCCGTAGGAGCCCGCTTGCGGGCGATACGATGGCGGCCTTCCCGCTGAATCTGCGTTGGCCCGGTGATTCGCCCGCAAGCACAGCCCGCTGCCACGGTATGCAGCTGCTGGCGCAACGGGCCAGTCGAATGGAGGCCCTGCACCCTCTGGTGTCAGCGGGCGTTTGCCATGACACTGAAGCGAAGCCTCCAGATATCCGCAGTGTGAACCCCCAGGGAGATGGCGAAATGAGCACCCGTATCGAGATCAAGAGCAACCCCGGAGAGGACGAGCGCTCGGCGATTCTCCGGCCCTTGCGGGCATACAACCTGGCCCAGGCGGGTGACCCGAAGCCGGAGGCGATCGCCTTGCTGGTTCGCGACGAACGCAGCGATGAGGTGATTGGCGGGCTCTATGGCGAGATTTTCTATCGCTGGTTATTCATCGAGTTGCTCGCCATCCCGGAGCAAACGCGAGGGCAGGGCACTGGTTCACGGCTGATGAACATGGCCGAGGAGGTGGCGCGCGAGAAAGGATGCGTGGGCATCTGGCTCGACACCTTCAGCTTTCAGGCCCCCGCCTTCTACGAGAAGCATGGCTACAGCCAGTTCGGTGAACTGGATGTTTATCCGGCAGGGCACAAACGTCTATTTTTCCAGAAGCGTTTGCTGTGAGGTTCGTTGGAACGGGCTCACTTTGGCTGGCGCATGAGGCATTAATGGGAGCTGCCAGCAAGCTCACTTCTGCCTCAACACCAACGTCGTCCCAGGCCCCGGCACATGGATTTCGGATGCGCTGATCACCTCGATGGGTTCGCCGGTTCCAGGAAACAGTACGGCGTCGCCTTGCACCTTGGCGAAGGTCATCACCGAGCCCACGAAGTCATAAGCCGCTGAGCCCTTGAACTCGTAATTCTTGATATGAGCCTTCTTGGTGATGATCTGGTTCTCGCCAAATTCGAAGCTGATGGTCATCGGGTAGCCGTCCTGCTCGGCGGTGCCGGTGTACAGCCCGCGCGGCAGTTGCTCGGGGGTTGGCTTGGCCTTGTAGGTGTCGACGATTTCCAGCTTGGCCGGGCTCACCGTTGGCGGTTTGCTGCGGAACGCGTCCATCGATTTCTTGTGTTCGTAGGGCACGTAGATCGTCACGTAAGCACCCCAGGCAATGAGCGCGATGACCATCAGGCTGAACAGGTGGCCGGATCCGCGCTGTAACTTCTTCATCGTATTCTTCTCTGGTTGCGGTGGTAACCGGTGCCTTTCATGGGAGCCATTTCCATCACTCCCACCCGCTGCACCCTATGCGCCTGGCGCGTTGATAATCCGCCCAGGCGTCCGAGATCATCACGTCCCTCTCGGCCTTGTCATCCCAGCCCTTTTCGTCTCGCTGCGCGATCATCAACAGCAGCCAGTCGTAGTGCGCACGGCGCACGTTACATTCTATTTTTGCCTCGGCTACGCTCTTTGGCATTGGCTTGTAGATGAGGCTCTTTTCGTACTCAGAGAACGGGCCGAATGCCGAGCACGCAGGCAGTGCGAGAACGAACGCGACCAATGGTACGCGGTACATCGGCTTCCAGATTGCTGACATGCCTATCCCTCCATGGCGGGAGCTCCAGTCTCCCTTTACCGATGCACTAGGATATCAAGCGGCTTCACTCGTTGCAGAGTCAGCATGGCGCCTTCCGTTTACACGCGCCGGGTACGGGGCTGTACGTCGAGTCAGAAGGGCGACTTGCTTGGACCCTCGACACGAGGCGGCCCCAGAAAGAGCCGCTTCCGGGCCGAGCCAAGAGGTTCAGGAATGACAAGAACGACAAGCCATCTCCTCAAGTCAGTGAGGGTAAATCAATACTGCTTGATGACGTTTTCGTGACGCATGGATAGCTCCGGGCTCGCCAGTGGTCTACTGGTCGCGAGAGCATGCCAGGCATGGTCGGTTTCGATGCCTGTCGGTCCAGCCACTCATGTGAGCACTACGGAGGATGGGATATGAGCGAAAAACTACGGGTCTTGTTCGTCTGCGTCGCCAACGATGCACGTTCCCCCATGGCCGAAGCGTTATTGCGCCACCTGGACAGCGAACACTTCGAGGCGCATAGCGCCGGAACCCAGCCGGGGCAACTCGACCCTCGGGTCGTCACCACCCTGGCGCACGCCGGAGTCAGCCCCGAAGGGCTGCGCAGCAAGTCGATGGACGAATTCGCAGGCCAGCACTTCGATTATCTGATCGACCTGTGCGACAAGTCCTCCGACGAACCTCTGCTTTTGCCATCCTCCAGAGAGGCACTGGTGTGGAATTTCGCCGATCCCACTGCCGATGAACACGATGACGCCTTCCGCCACACCTTCCAGGAAATCAGCGAACGCGTGCGCATGTTCACCCTGGTGAAGAACAAGGTCGTGAACGTATAGCAGGAGCATGGCCAAGTCCGCCGCTCCTCTGGCTGAAAAGAATGCGCTCGAGTGCTACCCGGCAAGTAGCCGCTCCATTTGCTTTGGAGCACTCTGGATGTTCGATTTTGCGGGGACGTACAACTCCAATGATCCGTAGTGCATTGCCCAATGATGCCAAGGCCATTGCCAGCGTTCACATCAGAAGCTGGCAGCAGGCTTATGCCGAGTTGCTGCCGAGCGAGTATCTGGGCTCGCTGGATTCGGCCTTGCCAACGCGAGAGGCATTCTGGGCTCGCGCAATCGAGACTGGGCGCGAGAACATCCTGGTCGCCGAGCTCGATGAGCAAGTGGTTGGCTGGATTTCAGTCGGAGCCAGTCGAGATAGCGATGCGCTGGCCGGAGTCACTGGTGAGGTCTTGGCCATCTATGTAGTGGCCGAACACTGGGGTTCAGGCGTCGGCCTGGCATTGTGGAAGGCGGGGCTGCAGCGTCTGGCAGACCGCTATCGCCAACTGACACTCTGGGTCCTGGCGGCCAATGCCAGGGCCAGGCGTTTTTACCGCAAGGCCGGTTGGGTGGAGCAAGCGCAGCATGCGCGTAGCCTCGAGCGTGGCGGTGTGAAACTGGAGGAGATTCGATACGGATGGCCAGTAAGGAGATGCAACCCATGAACGACCGCAACGTACGAATCGTTGCGCAACATACCCTCTCGGATAACTGGTACCTGCTCAAGAAGATCGAGTTCGAGCAGCAGCGTCGCGACGGCAGTTGGCAAGCGCAGACCCGCGAAGTCTATGACCGGGGCAACGGCGCCACGATCGGGCTCTACAACCTGGCGAAACGCACGGTCATCCTCACCCGGCAATTTCGCATCCCGGCATACGTCAACGATCATGACGGTTACCTGATCGAAGCGGCTGCGGGCCTGCTGGACAACGCCAGCCCCGAAGAGCGAATCCGCCTGGAGGCCGAAGAAGAAACCGGTTATCGGGTCAAGGCGGTGCGCAAGGTGTGCGAGGCGTTCATGAGCCCCGGCTCGGTCACCGAGCGCGTGCATTTCTTCGTCGGCGAATATCAGCCTGAGGACCGGGTCAGCGACGGTGGTGGCCTGGCCGCTGAAGGCGAGGATATCGAGGTGCTGGAGCTGCCTTTCGACCTGGCGCTGGAAATGGTCGACGACGGACGGATCATGGACGGCAAGACCATCATCCTTCTGCAGTACCTCAAGCGACTCATGCCATCCTCCGGCCCCCTGATGATTCTGGTCGCCGGCCCCTACCGTTCTGGCACCGATGACGACCCCGCCCTGCTGGCCGCCAACCTGCAGGCCATGCACATGGCTGCCGGGGCGCTCCTGCAGGCGGGCCATTTTCCGCTCATTGCCGAATGGGTGGCGTTACCTCTGGTCCAGCTCGCGGGTTCGCGCAACATTGGCGATCAGCTGTTCCAGGCCCATTTTCACGAGTACGCCAAGACGCTTCTGCAGCGCTGTGACGCCGTATTGCGCATCGGCGGCGCGTCGCAAGGGGCGGACCTGATGGTCGAGCTGGCTCAGCAGCGAGGGCTGGCGATCTACCGCGACCTGAGCGAGATCCCCGCTTGGCAAAAGCAGTAGGCCAGTGCTGACAGCGTTAGCCAGCCCACGCCGCGTTACGCCGACACGACCGGTAGATGAACCGTGAACACGGCGCCGCCTCCAGCGGCGTCGTTGACCGTGATGCGGCCCCGGTGAGCGCGCACGATCTCCTGCACCAGATGCAGCCCGAGGCCGTGGCCGGGAACATCGGTCTTGCCGCGGTAAAAGGGGTGGAAGATGTGCTCGCGGTCCTCGCTCGCCACGCCCTTGCCCTGGTCGGCGACCGCCACGGTTCCTCGTGGCGCCACGGTGATGCTGATGGTGCCCGTGCCTTCACCATGGATGAGCGCGTTCTGCACCAGGTTGGTGATCACGCGGCTCAGTGCGCTGGCCTGGCCGAGCACCCACACGGGCTGGTCGGGCGCATTCAGTACCAGGTCATCGCAGCGGGAGAGGGCCACCGGCGCGATGTCCGAGACCAGGTCGCGGGTCAGGGCCACGAGGTCGACGCGCACGAACTCGACCTGGGGAGACTGCAGCCGCTGCAGGTCCAGCAACTGTTCGGCGACGGTGGCCAGGCGGCTCAGGTCGATGAGCAGCACCGGTTTCAGTGGGTGTGAAGGCATGCCGTCGATACGCGCCATCAGCACGGCGATGGGCATGCGCAACTCATGGGCCGCGTCCCGCAGGAAGCGATCGCGGGCGTGATAGGCCTTGCTCAGGCGTTCCATGGCGGCATTGAAGGCACTGACCAGCGGGCGGATTTCCCGAGGCACGGAATCCTCTGTCAGGTGCGCATCCGGGGTGGAGATATCCAGCGCCGAGGCTTCCTTGGTCACTCGCCGTACACCGCGGGTCGCATGCAGTACGACGATGGGGGTGGCGAGCAGGGTGAACAGAATCAACGGCGTCAGGAAGTACGGGCTGAGCAAGCCGGTCGCCTGCAGAATCAGGCTCTTGAAGTCGGACATCGCCACGCCGCCGACCATGATGTGGACCTGCTGGTCCTGAATCGGCTTGACCTCGATACGCATCGTCAGCTCGTTCTGCTCCGGCAGCGCGCGCATCTGCGAGACGCCCAGCAAGGGCAGGCTGCGTTCCAGCGCCTGATACGCCGACGGCACGTCACCCAACTGCTGGCGATGGCCGTTGGCGTCGCGAATCACCACCCAGAGCTGCGGGTTGTCCGCCTGCAAACTGCGCAGCTCATCGGTGCGTTCGAACGCCAGGCCATCGGGCTGCACGGCAATGGCACTCACCAGCGTGTCGATGACCGAGTCGCTCATGAAGGTAAAGCGGTCGTCGATGATGTAGTACAGGGTGCCCGCGATCGAGGTCACCAGTACCACCACCTGCATGAGGCACAGCGACCACAGCAGGCGGCCGATGAGCGAGGGGCTGTGCAGCGCTTTCATTGGCCTTCCTTGAGCAGATAGCCGACACCACGAATCACTGCGATCTCGACCCCGGCCTCCGCCTCTTTCAACGCGCGCCGGAGCTTCGAGACATGCGCATCGAGGGCATTCGACTGGATCTCGTCCGCCAGGCCGTAGACCGCCTCATGGAGGTTCTCTCGCAGCACGGTCCGCCCCTGGCGATAGATCAGGGCTTCCAGAATCAGCAACTGGCGCCGCGGCAGGTGAAGCGGCTGGCCATCGACGATGGCCTCACCGGCGGTGAAGTCGAAGGACAGCGCGCCAAGGGTGGCGGTAGGCAGAATGACCGTGGCCGGGCGCCGCGCGATCGCGCGTATGCGGGCCAGGAGTTCGTCGGCGGCAACGGGTTTGACCACGTAATCGTCCGCCCCGCCATTGAGGCCATCGACCCGCTCCGCGACCTCCCCGCGGGCGGTCAGCAGCACGATGGGCAGGGCAGGCGTGAGGCGCCGGGCCGTGGCGATGAAGTCGAGGCCATCGCCATCCGGCAGACCGCGGTCGAGGAGCAACAGATCGTGCACGTGCAGGCGCAAGGTCGACGCTGCTGCGGCGAGCGAATGGACCATGTCCACGATCAAGCCATGCCGCCCCAGCGCTGCCTGAAGGGCCTGGGCCATAGGTAAGTCATCTTCGACCAGAAGGATTCGCAAAGTCGCTGCACCGCGCCGTTTCACCGAAGCGCCACATAGTAGCGGAGCGCAAAAGTTTACGACGCAATGTTCAGGCAATGTTCGACGGTGACTATGCCAGGACAACTGCTCCCAGGGACCGGGATTTCATGCGTCGCAGCGGCTTTCTCTGCCTAGCCGGTGCACAGGTCCTGCCGGGACATGTACTACCTGCAGACCTTTGCCAGCAGAGCACCGCTATTGGCGAACCCAGCTCGCGCAGTAGCTGCCCGCAATTGTTAGGTAGGACTGATCATGAGTAGAACGCTTGTGGTATTCGGTGCGCAGAACAGCGCAGGTGCCTTGGCCGCTCGCCAGTACGGCAACGACGGCTACGACGTGGTGCTGGTGGCCGACGACGCACAGTGCGTGCGCGCGCTGACGACCGTGCTGGAAAGCGAAGGCATCTCGACACGGACCTTCACCGGCGACGTCTCCAGCCCCGAGCACGCCAAGGCGATGATCAGGTCCATCCGCAGCACCGTCGGCCCCATCGACGCGGTGTACTACGGCCTCGACCCGCTCAATACGGCGGACTACACCGCCACCCTGAACCCGGCCAGCGGCACCGAGGCATGCGCGCTCACCTACCTGAACATGACTGCCGTGGTCGACGAAGTGCTGCCGGAAATGCGCTCGCGCAAGTCGGGCGCCATACTCGTCGAGCACAACGGCACCGAAGCCGCCGCGCAACCCACTCCCGGTGACGACGACCCAGCGGCCGCCGCCTGCAGCTACCTGCAAGGCCTGCAACAGGAGCTGGCGTGCGACGGCGTACATATCGGCATGCTCAGCATCGGCTCGCTGTTCTGCCGGCATAACGTGGGGTTCGTGCAGCGGAGCAGCGGCCCTTTCAGCAAGGTCTGACCCGCTAGCCTTGCGACCGACCCGGTGCCTTCTCCACCGAAGGTATCAGCGCCGGCATGTCCCGCCATTTGACCCAGGCCTCGTTCCGCCAGTGCAGCAGGCTCACGGACAGCCCTGCCCACTGCAGTGAACTCAGGCTGGGCGCTTGCTCGGGCGTGGGTGCGCAGGTCGCCCGCAGCGTGGGGATCACTTCATGGGTGAGCCAGCGGCGCAGGTTCTGGTTCTCGGGAATATGGTGATAGACCATCAGCGCATACATGCCGGATTCGCTGACCATCAGGGTGGGCCGAACATTGCCGTGGTGATTGAGGCTGATGATGCGGTGCTGGTCGTCATCGAGCTTGCGGATGAGCCGTTCGTTGAGGTGGCAGCCCATCAGGCGGCCGAGATCGACGACGCTGAACCATGCCTGGGAGTCGAGCATCAGGGCGTGCAGGAAACGGTTGTGACGGGTGAAACGGAGGGATTCGAAGTGTTCGTTCATCTTGGCGTGGCCCCTGGTAGCGATACGCCGCTTCCTGAAACCAATCAGTACGGACGCATCAGATTTGAACCGCGCTAGCGGCTGATGTTTCTTCCACTAGCCAGGACGCCAATCCTGTATCGCTGTTTCCAGCGACAACCCAACCTTACTGTCTGAATCCGTATCGAGCAAGAGCAATCATGTGTCTGGCCCGCGGGTGTAAGCGAAGCGGTCTATGCTCGAAAATGACAGCTGCCAGCACTACCTATCCTTCAAGATTTTCAGCCTCGGGCCGATGCACTGATACCTACTTTGGAGTCCTTGTCGTGTTCAACTCTCGCCTCAAACAAATCAACAGTGAGCTGGAAGCTCGCTTAGCGATGCAGGAGGAGGTAAGGGAGAACCTCGAAAAGGAAATGATCATCATCCAGCTCAGCGGCGATGGCCGTATCGAGCGTGTCAACGACCTGTTCCAGAGCGAACTCGGCTACCGGGCCGGGGAAGTCGAGGGGCAGTACCTGACCCAACTGTCGCCCTCGGATCTGGCACGGGACCCGCACCAGTTGCGCGCCCTGTCGGCGATCAAGGAGCGCCGTCACTTCAACGGCGCCCTGCGTTTGCTGGGCAAGGACGGCCAGCACGTATGGCTGCGCTCGGTGGTCATCCCCATGAGCGATCATCTGACGGGCGCCAAGCAGATGGTCATCCACTCCAGCAACCTGACGCGCACCATCGAGGCGTCGCTGGAGAACGAGAGCCTGGTCAAGGCGCTGCTGCGCTCGACCGCTGTGATCGAGTTCAATCTGGACGGCACCGTCATCACCGCCAACGACTCCTTCCTGCGCGGCATGGGCTACAACCTGTCGCAGGTGGTCGGCAAGCACCACAGCATATTCTGCACCGCCGAAGAAAGTGCCTCGGACGCCTATCGCCAGTTCTGGGAACGCCTGCGCCGTGGCGAGTTCGTCGTCGCCCGTTTCCGCCGTATCGACAGCAGCGGCCGGGATGTCTGGCTGGAGGCATCCTACAACCCGATCACCGACATCCACGGCAAGCTCTACAAGGTGGTGAAGTTCGCCACCGTGATCACCGAGCAGGTGAACCTGGAAAAAGCCGTCGCCGAAGCCGCCAACCTGGCCTACAGCACCTCGCTGCAAACCGACACCAGCGCCAGCAAGGGCCGTGAAGTGATCCGTAACACGGTCGAAGTGCTGCACCGTTTGGCCAACTCGATGGAGAACGCTACCCAGGGCATCCAGGCGCTGGATCAGCAGGGCCAGATGATCGAAGCCATCGTCAAGGCCATCAGTGGCATTGCCGACCAGACCAACCTGCTGGCACTCAACGCCGCGATCGAAGCGGCGCGTGCCGGCGAGCAGGGCCGTGGTTTCGCCGTGGTAGCCGATGAAGTCCGCCAACTCGCCTCACGCACCTCGAAAGCCACCCAGGAAATCGTCGGCGTGGTGCAGCAAAACCAGGAGCTCGCCTCCAACGCCGTCGACGTGATCAACCGCAGCCGCGAACTGGCCGGCGAAGCACTGACACTGGCCAACGCGTCCGACACCGTGATTCAGGATATCCAGAAAGACGCGGAGTGCGTCGTCGCCGCCGTAAGCCAGTTCTCCAGCCAGGTCGCGAGCTGATGTGAAGCGCTCGGTGAGAGCCTGCGGGTGACTCATCGAGCGTTTCTGATCGAACCCGCTAAGCTTGGCAATATCCGAACCCAGTCGTGAGTCACTCGCTCTCGATGGCATCTCTTGGGCGCTGCATAAGCAGCCGCCAGAAACGACAAGGCCCCGCATTTCTGCGAGGCCTTATGTTGTATGGTGCGGCACCAGGAGTCGAATTACTCATAAAAAGTCAAGATTTTTAGATGTTTACGTTTAGGTTAGTAATGGAGTTATCTCAATTAGTATCCTTTTGGTTCTCCGCCGCGCGCCCCAATGATCACGTGGATACCTAAGAAGGAACGTTTCAGCCTGCTAGAGTTAGCGGATCTACCCAGTGTAAAATTTCAAAGGTGGTTCACTATTGTTGATATTAAATTATGCTTGGCGTGAAAGGCAGCAGTTGATTTTTGTAGTGTGATTTTAGCGGTTTATTCTCATATAAATATTTATTTTTCAAGGAGATTTTCTTTGAGTTTGGTCGCAGCAAAAGTCTCATCGGATGTATTGTATGACATGATGGAAATAGTTGAGGCGCAGACGTGGGTTAAAGGGTATTTGGATGAGTTTTCAGATCTGTGGAATATCTGTGATCATCGAAGCGAACAAGTGTTTTTGAAAGAGCTGATAAAAGAATTTGTTATCTTGGACTCGACAAAAGAGCGAAAGGCATACAAAGATCTCGATACTAAAATTACAGCTTGGTCGTTGCGTCCAGAAACCACGTGGATAGTTGCAGCCTGCAACGATAAAGAAATTGATGGCTCTGTAGCAGCCATGCAAAAGCTTAAAAACAAGTTAACTCCCTACGATGATTGGCACGTTCGGATGTTACCTAGTATTCCTAGTGGGGCGAATTCTATAAGGAACGGTGACTTCGTCGTGCTTTTTGATGACTTCATTGGTAGCGGTGGAAAGCTAATAACAAAGGCAAAGTGGTTGACTAAACTTCTTTCGCAGAATGGAGTTGAAGATTTTACCCTTTTTTATATGTCTGTTGCAGGTATGCGGTTTGGATGCGATCGGATTGCGGATGAGACCGGGTGCGAAGTATTTACAGCAGTGTCTTTAGAGCGAGCCATTTCAGACAAGTATGAGCCTGAAGTGGCTGATGAATATAAGCGTCTTATGCTTGGGTTGGAGCAGAAGTTGCACGAAAACTATAAGAGGAAAAAAATCGAAGACTACAGCTTCGGGTTTTCTAAAAGTGAAGCGTTGTACTGTGTAGAAAATGATAATTGCCCTAACAATGTCTTTCCTGTGTTTTGGTGGGCAAGGTTGAAAAGTGGGGATCGCTTCAGAACGTTATTGAGACGGGCGGGATGATCAATGAGCTCAAAAAGGACAGCGATTAAAGAGTTTGTCGAGTTTGTTTCTGATCGAGAGTGGCACGAAATTTATGATTTCCACTTGCAGTATGGTGTCTCCCCTCTGCTAATTATAGAAGTCATGGATTTTATGATTCGTAATGATTTAATTGTTAGGGACGGTCGAAGCGTTCAGCTTTCACCAGAGCTATCTAATGCTAAGGTCGCGTTGCTAAACAGGCTCCGTAAAACTCAACGGCCTAGTGTGTTGGATGAGTACACTCCTAAAACCTTGACTGGAGCATATCGTTATGTATAATTCGCCCGTTGGGGTCGGCTCTAGTAATCGAAGGTGTATCCGCCTTTATCATTCAGGCTGGTTTTAGCCACTGAATGAATTCAACTCTATCGCTTCACTCGCTTCGCTCGCTTCGCGATAGAGTTAAATCCATTCACTGACGTGAATGAATTTAAGTGAAAAGAGCAAGCTGGTAGGGTCGGCCTTCAACATTACTTAGGTTTTCTATGCAGATCGATTCGCATGTACGTATGCTTCTTGGCATCTCCACCGAGGAGGAACTTTCTGTATTGTCACGTATTATAGCAAGCCCGTCGAGCTTCTATAGAGAGTTCAAAGTTTCAAAAAAAAGTGGCGGAACTAGGACGATAAATTCTCCATACCCCTCCTTAGCGGTTATACAGAGTAATATTCAGAATAATCTATTATTCTGCTTTGAGTCTAATTCCTCTGCCTACGCATATGTGAAGGGTAAGAGCGCGATTGATCACGCTCGTATTCATGTGAATGGTGAGGAGTTATTAAAGCTTGATATCAAGGACTTTTTTCCTAGCATTTCTAGACAAATGGTCTTCGAGTCTCTTCAGCGGAATGGAGCTAAAGCTGATGTGTGCTTGTATATTTCGCTTCTTTGTATCTTGAATTGTGGCCTTCCTCAAGGCGCATGTACAAGCCCCACGCTTAGTAATCTAGTGTTCAGCCCGATAGACGTGAGACTTACCGGGTTGGCAAGTTTTTTTGGTTTAAAATATTCTCGCTATGCAGACGATCTAGCATTTTCCGGGGGGCGTATACCTAGGGATTTATCGTCATTGGTGGGTGATATTCTATTAGAGTATGGTTTTTATCTAAATCATAAAAAAACGCAGTTAAAGTTGGCCGGTAAGAAAAAAATTATAACGGGTGTTTCAATATCTTCTGGGCAGGTTAGGGCTCCGAAATCATTTAAGAGAGAGCTCAGGGCTCAGATTTATGAGTTGGAGCGAAATATTGCCAATCTAGCGCGACTGCCAAATTTTGATCCTCTGATCTATGAGCGCTTAATAGGTCGTATTAATTATCTTCTTCAAATCGAACCTGAAAACAAGTATGCAAAGGTGAAGAAAGCATACCTGAGTAAGTGCCATCAAGAGTTTCTCGGGCTTGTTGATGAACAGGTTGTAAGTGCATGTTTTTAGTTTTGAGTTTCCTGAAATAATAATATTTTATTGTTAATGGATGAGTTTAGCTTGCTTTGGAAAAAAACTTATTCAGTTTGGGAAAAGGGGACAGATTTATTTAACGGCACATAAACCAGCGCCGAAAAGTAAATCTATCCCCTTTTTGATAATGAGTCCTTGGTCGCGCTCTTATACTAGTCGTAGCTTTGGTGGGTTTTTCTGAGGTTTTGAGTCAGTCAACGATTTTCCAGAAACTACCGACAATGCTGTCAGCTGGAACGTCAGAGCATTAATTTCATCAATGCTAATGCTTAGGCTTTCCGCAATCTCGCGACGGCCCTGCTTTCGGCTGTGCAGGATATCCAGAACTTTATTAAGCAACTGCGATATTTCTCGGTCCATTGCTTCCGGTTCTTTAGTTCGATACCCGCTTTTGGCAATTTCTATGCAAAGGTTACGATAATTCCATTCGCTGACTAGTCCTAGTGAGTTGTATCTGTATGCTATTGCAGCCAGTGATACTCCCCAGTAGTGTTTGAGTCTCATTAAGTACTTAATTGTATAAGCTGGTGGTTGGTTAGCAATAATGCTTTCCTTCGGCATCAGGAAGGCAGAGGCGAATGCATCCGCCTGTCGCTCCATTTCAGGGCCATGTGCTTGGCCATGCTGCATCGTGTATACGTCACGCACTAAATGACCCAGCTCGTGTGCCGCGTCAAAGCGACTCCGCTCAGCAGATTTGATGGTGTTAAGAAAGATAAATGGTTTGTTCTCATACCATGTGCAGAATGCATCCACATCACGGGTTTCCTCTGCTAATGAAAAAACTCGGATGCCTTGGGATTCCAATAAGTGGATCATGTTAGGAATGGGTGCATTACCCAAGCCCCACATGCGACGAAGTGTGGCTGCAGCTTCCTCAGGATTGAGGTCGCTTAAATCCGGTAGCTCTGCTGATGGTAGGTTGAACCGTTCTTCTATCCATTGATTGACCTTGAATGCAATTGCGCCAGCAGCAAAGGTGCAGGCTTTCATTGCGTCAGTCATCTTTGAGAGCTTGCGAAAACTTACGGCATGCTCCTTGATCTCTGGCATGTCCTCATCAATAAAAAAAAACTGCTGAGGGAAGTTCAGCAGTTTTGCGATTCTTGCCAAGGTGTCTGGATCAGGGGCGGATGCTCCAGTCTCGTAGTTTTGAAGACTACGGCTGGTGACACCCAGCTCCTTTGCCAATTGCGCTTTTGTTAAGCGCCTTCTTACCCTGGCAAATGCGATTTGCTTGGGGTTTATTTCGGACATAATCTCTTACTCAAAATACGCCTATTTTAGGCTCCACTTCCACCGAGGCGGGAGTGTTAGGCTCATCCTTGAATATTACAAAATCAGTGGGGCTGTTAGGAATGCTTCCGAGAAGTATTCGTTCGCCCCATTCGGTAATTTTTTTATTGCTGAATCCGGTCGGTAGGGATAGTTCAAAACGAACCTCGTTGAGCACTTTATCGTAGTGATAGAGCAGCGCCCAGACCTGAGTTTCTTTCTGATGATCCTTAGCGAGATTGAACGAGCCACGGTTGAATAGTTCAAGCTGATGGTTCTTCTGAACGAAATTCTCCGCGACTGCTCCCTTTTCGGCTTGATTGGTGGGGTCTTCAAAGCCCTTCTTGCCAGTTTCGCTGCTACCGGTCATTACCACGATAGAGATGACACGATCAGGAGAGCTGATGAAGGGACAGTTTTGCTGTTCATGGATATGCCATTGAACTGAGGCAAGTAACGTGCGCAGGTCTTTAACCGTGTTCAACCATTGCTGCACACCTGCTGCGGTTGGAGCTGATGCTCGCGTGACCTCGTTGCGCCCACTGAGGCCACCCATAATCGCATTCTGGAAGATGGTAGGGCTAAGGTCTGGGTGCAGCACCTGCAGCCGCGCTTCTACGTGTGCGAGATCATCAATGATCGTAGCTCGACGTATCGAGTCATTGGCGGCGGATAGTTCGAACTCGATCATGATCACTCCTTCTATTTTTCCGTAAACCGAACCTCATGTTGAGGTATAGAAAGCGGAAATGCAAGGCGGATAGATTGCTGCTAGGGGCGCTAAGCCGTTGCCATTCCAGATGCCTGCTTCGGGCAGAGACCAGCTCTCTTAGCAGTCTCACTGCTGGCTACCAGACGAAATGTTGCTCTGAAATTCTTGTAGCAGCCCCAGAAAATTACATTCCAGCACTTGGCAGATGTCCAGCCGACGACTTCCCCTTTTGACATCGCTTATGCAATGACTGCGGTCGCGACCTGACTTTCTACCTTAGGCTAGTCCAGCTGGCGATCCTAATGATCAGGATCAGGCCCCACTCAGAGATTGAAAACCCATGACGTCTGTAGGCGCTGAGTGAGCAGTCGGATCGTCAGCAGGTAGTAATACCGCGTCGCCTCACTCCGTTGGCTCATGTGGTGCTCAAGAAACCAAACCAAATGCTTTCTCTGCCAAGCCCAAGGCGTCTCTCGCTGCCAACGCGCTGCGATTTCAGCTTGGATGATCTTCGCCTGGCGCAAATGGCGTTGCCGGGTCGCGTGCGAGCCGGTCAGTACGCCTGCCAGAAACAGTTCCATATCGAAGGGCTTACTCATGGTGGCCACCGATATAGGCAGCGACTACATCAATGCGGCCGTGCCCCAGTTCGTAGCTGATTTGCTTGCGCGCATCACGATCAAGGTATCTGTCTATCTCGTAGCAGCGACCGCCATTGATAGGTGCGTGGTGCTGGGTGATCTGCTCATAGCGCTCGCATGCGTACGCCGCTCGCAGTTCGTGAAAGCCTTTGAGGTTATGCGTGTGCAGGACATCCCGCGCTGGGCGCACCACGTGTTGCTGAACGCTTATGTATCTCTCGTCAGGCGCGATCAGGTTTCGACTACCCGTTGGCGAAACCCGCATCGCAAATCCAAGTGCATCGCTAACGTGCTGATCCACTGCAATCCAGCGCGGCGCTGATGCACCGGTACGGCCGCCTTTGGTGCCGTCCTGAATGTTGATCTTGCCGAGGTTTTTGGCCTCCCGGCATAGCCGTGGCAGGTCAGCCTGGATGGCATCAAGCAAGCGCATGCAAGTGTCGCGCGCTCATTGAGCGCAGAGATGCCTGGCAACTGGTGCTCGCAGCGCACTTTAACTAGAGGCCGCCACCCTCGAAGCGCTTGTGCTCAAGCTCCCAGGGTTTTGCTGTGCGGCAGGTATTGTCTGAGGGGGGCGATGCGCTGCGAGCCATCAGAGTAGTCCTCGATATCGAACCGAGTCGTATCCCTGGCCTTATGCTTTTGAGCGCTGGCTGGCAGTGGAAAATGACGGATCGCCAAAACGAAAAAACCCGCCAAAGGGCGGGTTTTCAAGGGTTCCAGCGATGTTGGTGGACTTCAGTGGAACCTCAAATGGTGCCGGCACCAGGAGTCGAACCCGGGACCTACTGATTACAAGTCAGTTGCTCTACCAGCTGAGCTATACCGGCATTTGAGGGTCGCCATTATAGCCATTGGTAAAACCTTGTAAACCGGCTTATAGCTTGTTTCGCTGAAATCTTTGCCTTGTCGGGTGCTGCTGCGCAGCGCGAGTCTTCAATGAGAAATCAGGCTGCACCCGGGTATCAGTGAAAAGTCAGGCTTCAATCCTGAAGTCGGGTTGCAGAGCGCGCCAGTGGGCCCTCAGGGCTTTCTTGTGTTGCTCGGCCATAGGGCTTTCCGCAAGCGCCTGTGGCCAATGCACACGGGCTGCATTGATTGCCTGTCTGAGGTTGTAGCTGATCGCTGATTTCGGCAAGTCTGCCCGGTCTGCCCAAGCCATGAAGTGCTCCATGGTTACGTCGTACCAGCGTTTGGTGCCCGCCATCGACAAGCCGAACTCTTGCTCGTCTCCCATGTATACCTTGGTGAAGAGGATGTCATAGGCCGGTGAGAGAGAGGGTGTTATCCCATCTCTGTAAATGATGCTCCAGTTCTTCTTGTGGGCATCGCCGTTGCCCAGAAGGATGTTCGTCAGCAGACGTATGGCCATCTGAATGACGTCCAGCTGGCCTGCATAGACGTTCTTGTAGATCAGCCCGGCGATCGATTCATAGCTTGCTGCTTCGTATTTTTGCGCGGCATAGCTGAAGGTCACCTGGGCGAAATCTTCAGTATGAATCCGCTGGTTCGCTTCCCGGTCGAAGCGGCGGATTGCGTAGGCTACGGACTCGTTTGGCAAGTTGATTTCAGGAAGTTGCTCCAGCTGCTCTATGCCTACCAGGCGGATCTCCGGGATGGCCACCCCGATCAGGCCGGCTAGCGTCATGCAAGTGAACTCATTCGCTGGAACGTATGGGTGCCTGGTCGAAGGGGTTTTGATGATCCAGTCTCCCGGCTCCTTCGAGTCGCCCATGATGTAACGACCATCGCGGTTGCGCATGGAGAACTTCATCTGCACGCCAGCCAGCGAAAAGTGCGCTATCCGATCCATGGCATCTATCGCGATTCGGTCCAGCCTGCCGCGGTCACCGAATGCGTAGTCGGGTACGTCATCGGCTGGCACCGGCTCGGCGAGCAGGGCCCCGGGAAGATCGGCACCCAGATGAACCATGAGCGGGAACTCATTCATCTGGTCGATTTTCAGTCGTTGCGCGAGCAGCTCTCGTAGTGCGCCCTCCGGCAGCAGATTGCTCAACAGAGGGTGGAGCTGCATGCGGCGCGCCAGGGGGAAAAGCCGAGGTGCAATGGCCTGGAACTTGTCCTGGGATGACATCGATAGCGTCAGCGACAGGCGCTGCGGGTTGTCGATGTATTCGGGCGCGAGCGAAAGTACGTTCCGGTTGCTGTCGAACCCGGCTACGTAGCCGACCAGCTGGCCCTGCAAGGACAGACGCAGCGCCGAAACCTTTTCGCCTGCCATTACGCTTTTCCTTCTGCCATTGCCAGGATCGTCCATGGGTCATCGACGTCGTCACGTTCTTCATCATGATCGGCATCAGGTGCTGCATCGCTCATGGAGTGAGTGAGACGAGAACGCTGACTGGTGGCTGCCGTCTTCAAGATGCCCTGCACGTCGCGGAGAACCTCCTTGGGGATCAGCATGAGTTCTGCCTCCAGCCCCTCCGCTATCTTGTCCAGAGTCTCCAGGTTCGGGTTGCCAGCTTTCTCGATCAGCCCGTACTGCTGACGGTTGATGCCCGTCCGCGCTGGCATATCGATACCCTTTAGCCTCAGCTGCTTGCGACGCTGTTTGATTTGCTCAAGAAGGGTCGTTCTCACCGAGTATCTCCAGAAGCATTTTGAAGTATCTATACTTCAATACCATTGAGTGAAGCTTATGTGGCTCACTTTTGATGGTTGAAGTATACATAATTCATTTTTATTTTGATGAAGTATCAGTGATGCAAAATACGGCTGTGAAGTATTGATGTTTCGAATGTCGGCGAAGCAGTTATTCGCGCTACGTTTGAACGGGGCAGAATCAATCTGCCTGGCTATTGAAGTGCCATTTTCATATCCGTTCATTCGCACGAGTAAAGCCGCTTGCGGCAGGTTTCTGCTGCTCTTTTTCTGACACCCCGGCGCGGCTTATGCACAAATGCGGGGCGGGTAGATCGTTTTGGCTATTTCCTACGCAGCCTTTAGCAGCTTTTACAAGATATTGTTCTATATGGGTTTTTGTCTGATCAAAAAGTGATCAGCTCTGATTGAGCCTTGCTGGAGGGGGCTTGGCGGCTGTTGCTCAGAATCTGTGAACAGAGTTATCCACAGATTGTGTGCGCAACTCAGGCGTGTTCGGCGAGCAGCAACAGATTGCGTGGGGTGAGGTGGGCGGGGCAGAACTGGCCGAGGCGTACGCTGTAGCCTTGTTCCTGCAGATACAGCGCGCGGTCGAGCACCAGCCAGAGTTCCAGTGGGCGACGGAACAGGCCGCGCAGCAATTCCAGATTGCGTACTTCGGCGAGGCGCTGCCAGCCGGCTGCCTCGAGAGCCTGCCAATCGCGCTCTTCGGGCGGTGGCAGGCCTTTCAGTGCCGCCAGGTCGTGGCAGTAGGTGGCGAAGCTTTTCTTCAGCCAGGCGGGCGGCAGTGATGGGGTGGGCAGGTAGTCGTCCACGCCGCGCAATTCCCGTTGTAGCAGGTCGAAGGCCAGGCGCCGGGCCATGGACTGATCGCGCTGCTGGCGCACACGGTTGCCGGCGGTGACGGTTTCGCTCATGGGCAGGGCCAGGTCATCCAGCGACAGGTCGAGAGGCGAGCTCTGGGCCGCTGTGGATAACGCGCGGTAACTGCCTGCCGCAGTGCGGTTGTAACAGCACGGAGCGATCGCCAGTTGCTGGCAGCCTGCCGCGCTGGCCAGGTGCATCAGGCGCACGTGCAGGTCGCCGCAGGCATGCAGGGCGACGGGCGTATGGGTGGCGAGCACTCGCTGGCTGGCGGTGTCAGCGAGCACATCCTGTTCGATGTGTTGTGCAGTTATCCCCAGGCGCTGGCTGAGGTCGCTGCCGCTGGCAACCAGAGCAGGATCGTACTCCAGGCAGGTCAGCGCCTGGCCGTCATGGGCGAGCACGCGGCCGAGGTGGCCTTTGCCCGCGCACCAGTCCAGCCAGTGCCCGGGGGCACGCTGGAACTGCAGGCTGTCGCTGAAGGCGCGTATCTGTTGCCACTTGCGGCCTGGTACATCCACCGAAAAGCGTGACGGAAGCGCGTGAGAGGCCTGCTGGGGCAGGTCGCCAATTTCGTTCAGCAGTGCCGCCTGGGCGGCCAGCTCTGCAAATGGCGCAGGAGCAGCCTGCAATGCTGTCGGTTGATTGTGGGCCGCTTCGGCTTGTTCAAGCGTGCGGCCACGCAGCCAGTTGCCCAGCTCGGGGTATTGGCTTTCCCAGGGCAGCAGGCGATGGGTGAAGGGGCGTGGCTTCCACAATGCCTGATGCGCGCAGAGCAATGCGTCCAGCGCCTGGAAGCGCTGGAGCAGGGCATCGCCACTGAGTGGCTGGAGAGAGTGGGTGCGGGTCATGGCGAAGGGTGACGGGGCGCGGGCCCCGTCACTTCAGCGGCCCTGGCAGGCGTCGACGCGCAGCCAGCGTTCGAGCAGTTTGAAGGCGTTGATCAGCACGAAGGTGATCACCAGATAGAACACGGCGGCGGTGAAGAAGAACTCCATGTTCACGTAGGTGCGCGCGTTCAGCGTGCGCGCCATGCCGGTGAGGTCCAGCAGGGTGACGGTGCTCGCCAGTGCACTGGCCTTGAGCATCAGGATCACTTCGTTGCTGTACGCCGGCAGGCCGATGCGCGAGGCACGCGGCAGGATGATGTGCAGCATCGACTGCGCCCGCGACATGCCCAGCGCCCGTGCCGCTTCGACCTCGCCCGGTGGTACCGCCTGGATGGCGCCACGCAGGATCTCGGCGATATACGCAGTGGTGTGCAACGTCATGGTGATCACCGCGCACCAGTATGGATCGCGCAGGTAGGGCCACAGTGGGCCCTGGCGCACCGCATCGAACTGCGCCAGGCCGTAGTAGACCAGGAACAACTGCACCAGCATCGGCGTGCCGCGGAAGAAGAAGATGTAGCCATAGGGCAGGGCGCGCACGTACCAGAGGCGCGAGGCGCGGGCGATGCCCAGCGGTATCGCCAGGATCAGGCCGGCCACCACGGCGACCGCGAGCAGTTCGATGGTCAGCAACGCACCTTCGGCCATTTTCGGCAGGTGCT
Organism: Pseudomonas sp. SZ40; assembly: GCF_052958135.1. Taxonomy (NCBI): domain Bacteria; kingdom Pseudomonadati; phylum Pseudomonadota; class Gammaproteobacteria; order Pseudomonadales; family Pseudomonadaceae; genus Pseudomonas; species Pseudomonas sp. SZ40. The sequence goes on from NZ_JBQWIF010000053.1 coordinate 19,863, forward strand.
TGATGATCAGCTCCCAATTCATTGAGTGCTCCTTACGAAGCCGCGCGAGGCTCTCTTCTCGAGGAAGTGCAGGCCGATCATGGAGATGATGGTCAGGCTCAGGTAGATGATGGCGGCGACCAGGTAGAAGGTCATGGCCTGCTTGGTCGCGGTGACGGCGATCTGCGACTGGCGCATGATTTCGGTCAGGCCGATGACCGATACCAGGGCGGTGTCCTTCATGAGGATCATGAACAGGTTGCCCAGGCCTGGCATCGCGATGCGCCACATCTGCGGCATGATCACCCGCCAGATGATGCGCGGCTTGGACAGGCCCAGGGCCTGGCCGGCCTCACGGTGGCCCTTGGGAATCGCCAGGATGGCGCCGCGGAACACTTCGGTGGCGTAGGCGCCGAAGCACAGGCCAAGGGCGATGACGCCCGCTGCGAACGGGCTCAGCTCGAGGCTGCCGACGCCCAGGCTTTCGCCCAGTTCGCGCAGTACGTTGACGGTACTGAAGTAGATGAGCATCACCCACAGCAGCTCGGGCACGCCGCGGACGATGGTCGAGTAGATGCCGCCAAGCCATTGCAGCGGCTTGTACGGAGAAGTCTTGGCGAAGGCGCCGAGCAGGCCGAGCACCAGACCAAGGCACAGTGCGCTGAGCGCCAGCTGGATGGTCATCAGGGTGCCGGCGGCCAGGGCCGGGCCGAATCCGGAAAGGTCGAAATTCATGGAAACTCAAGCGCCCGCGCCGTCATCGACGACGCGGGCAGGCTGCTTAGTAGATGCTGAAGGGGAAGTACTTGTCGTTGATCTTCTTGTAGGTGCCATCGGCGACGACTTCGGCCAGGGCCTTGTTCAGAAGCTCGCGCAGGGCATCACCCTTGCGCACGGCAATGCCGATCTTGTCGTTGTCGAATACCGGGTCGCCCTTGAATTCGAAGTCCTTGCCGGCGTCGCTCTTGAGCCATTCCCAGTTCACGAAGGTGTCGGCCAGCACGCCGTCGACGCGGCCGGAAGCCAGATCGAGGTAGGCGTTTTCCTGGGTGTCGTAGAGCTTGATGTCGACCACGCCATCGAGGTTGTCTTCCAGCCAGGTACCGGCGATGGTCGCGCGCTGGGCACCGATCACCTTGCCTTTCAGGCTGGCTTTGTCGCTCTTGAAGTCACTGCTCTTGGGCGCGATGAACTGCAGTTTGTTGGTGTAGTACGGGTCGGTGAAATCGACCGCTTGCTGGCGCTCTTCGGTGATCGACATAGAGGCGACCAGGAAGTCGAACTTCTTGGCGTTCAGGGCCGGGATGATGCCGTCCCAGTCGGAGGTGACCACTTCGCACTCGGCCTTCATCTTGGCGCACAGGGCCTGGGCGATTTCCACGTCGAAGCCGCCGACCTGGCCGCTGGCGTCGATGAGGTTGAAGGGCGGGTAGGCGCCTTCGGTACCGATCTTCAGTTTGTCGGCAGCGACGGCACTGGTGCCGAAAGCCAGGGTGGCGGCAGCTGCCAGCAGAATCTTTTTATAGCTATGCATGCGTGATTGCTCCGTGTTTTAACGATTGCTGGACATGAATTGTTTGCAACGCGCCGATACGGGGTTGTCGAACACCTGTTGCGGCGACCCCTGTTCCTCCACCACGCCCTGATGCAGGAAAACCACTTCACTGGAAACCTGGCGGGCGAAGTTCATCTCGTGGGTCACCAGCAGCATGGTGCGACCTTCGTCGGCGAGCGCGCGGATCACATTAAGCACTTCTTGTACCATTTCCGGGTCGAGCGCCGAAGTCGGTTCGTCGAACAGGATCACCTTCGGCTGCATGGCCAGGGTGCGAGCGATGGCCGCGCGTTGCTGCTGGCCGCCGGAAAGCTGGTTGGGGTAGGCGTGGCGCTTGTCGGCGATGCCGACCTTGGCCAGCAGCGCCTCGGCGATCTCGGTGGCTTCGGCCTTGCTCTTGCCGAGCACGCGGCGCGGCGCTTCGATGATGTTGTCCAGCACGGTCATGTGCGGCCACAGGTTGAAGTTCTGGAACACGAAGCCGATTTCGCTGCGCAGGCGATTGATCTGTCGGCTGTCGGCGGCGACCAGTTCGCCGTTCTTCTGGCTCTTCAGCTTGAGCTCTTCACCGGCCACGATGATCTGGCCCTGATGAGGGTTCTCGAGCAGGTTGATGCAGCGCAGGAAGGTCGACTTGCCCGAGCCGGACGAGCCAAGGATGGAAATCACATCGCCGTCGCGTGCGGTAAGGGAAACGCCCTTGAGCACTTCGAGGTCGCCATAGCGTTTGTGCAGATTGCGGATTTCCAGCGCGGGCGTGGCCTCGGCCATCGAGCAGTCCTCTTGATTCTTGTGCGGATTGGATCCGTGTACGGCAGGGCTGTGGGCTGCAAACCTAGCATAGGCACCTGGGGGCGCCAAGTTGGTGCTGGCCCGCTGCCGCTACGGTTGCGGGGGGTGTCGCATCAGCGCAGTTGCTTGTCGCCCCGCCGCAAAAACAGGGAGAACGCAGGCTGCATTTTCAAAAAGACGCGAACCCTACTCACATCCGCCTCGCAATTCCAGTGCCAGTACGCGGTTTGGCCGATCCGAGGCCTGAACTGTCAGTTGCCGAGCATGCCTTGTACCTTGTCGCGCAGGGCATCGAGAGAAAAAGGTTTGCCAATGATGTCGGTGCGGGTAGCCGGCTCGCTCTTGTCGATCTCGACGCTTTCCGCATAGCCGCTGGCGAACAGCACTTTCAGCTCCGGGCGCAGTTGGCGAGCCGCGACGGCGAGCTCCTGGCCGTTCATGCCGGGCAGGCCGATGTCGGTCATCAGCAGGTCGATGTGTTCATCGCTACGCAGTATCTCCAGAGCCTGTAGCGCCTCGGCGGCTTCGCTCACCTGATAGTCGAGTTCTTCGAGCACTTCCACGGTGAGCATGCGCACCACATCGGAATCTTCCACCAGCAGGATGCGCTGGCCGGCAGGCGATGCGTTGGGAGCTTGGTCGGACACAGCGTTACCTCTGTAAGGGATGATGAAACTGCAGGTCGAAAAGCCGGGCGGTTGGCCCTGCATTCGATCGAGCCTCGGAGCCGGGTGGACGGCAGGTCGTTTAGCATGGCACGAATTGCGGGCTTGATCTGCACCGTGGAGATGCCGCTGGGCTGAAAATTACCGTATTTACAGGTTGGCCCGTGCGAGCGTGGCGTGCGTCACGCATCACGAAAAAATAAGTCGAACCTGGCGCCTGCGCGCACCATCCAAGCGCGCGGGCCATTGAGCGCTGATCGTTGGATTAACTTCTGCTAGCGCATTACCATCACCCGTTTACCGAACCACCATGCAGCCTCATGCATCACCCAACCGCGGCCAGGGATTTCCGATGACCAACACCTCTTCCATCGATGAGAACAGCTTCAAGCGCATTCTCAGGCGCAACGTCGCCTTGCCGCTTGGGGTGGGGGTGGTCAGCGCGATCTTCTTCGTGGTGCTGATCGGCTATCTGCTCAACGTGCTGGGCTGGGTGCAGCACACCGACCGGGTGCTCAACAACGCCAATGAGGGCCTGAAACTGTCGATCGACCAGGAGACCGGGTTTCGCGGTTATCTGCTGTCTGGCGATGTGCGCTTCCTGCAGCCGTTCGAAGTCGCCAAGCCGCGGATCAAGGCGGAGATGGAGATTCTCTCCGAGCTGGTTTCGGACAACCCGGTGCAGGTCGATCGCCTGCGCGCCATCGCGGCGCTGCAGGACGAGTGGAGCAACTTTGCGCAGACGGCGATCACCGCCAAGCGCGAGGGCGGCAATTTCATCGACCCGGTGCGTGATGGTCGCGGCAAGCAACTGACCGACGCCATTCGTGCCGAGTACGCGGACTTCGTCGCCCACGAGCAGCGCCTGCGCAAGGAGCGCAACGATGCGGCCAGCAGCACGGCGACCGTCACCATCGTCCTGTTCCTGCTCTTCACGCTGCTGTTCAGCGGCTCGCTGGCGCTGTTCGGGCGTCGCGAGCTGTTGAGCCTCACCAACACCTATGGCGCCATCCTCAAGAAACAGGATGAGCACAACGAACGTCTGCAGGCCCAGGCCTGGCTGCGCAACGGCCAGACCGACATGTCCGAGCGGCTGATCGGCCAGCAGGCGCTGCCGGTGCTGGGCCGCAACATGCTGGAGTTTCTCGCCAGCCATCTGGGGGCCGCAGTCGGTGCTCTTTATGTGCGCGAGGAGCATGGCGGCCTGCGTCGCGTCGCGTCCTACGGGTTTTCCCGTGAGCAGGAGAAGGCCGAACAGTCCTTCTACAGCACCGAAGGTCTGGTCGGCCAGGTGGCGCAAAGCCGTCGCCTGCTGACCCTGGATCACTTGCCAGCCGATTACCTCAAGGTCAGTTCGGGGCTCGGCCAGGGCGAGCCGCTGACCGTGGCGCTGCTGCCCATCGACAACGACGGTGAAGTCAACGGCGTCATCGAGCTGGGCTTTCTGCGCACGCTGAGCGAGCGCGACGGCGAGTTCCTCAAGCAGATCGCTTCCAGCATCGGCGCTTCGGTCGAAGCGGCTCGCTATCGCCACCGCCTGCAGGAGATTCTCGCCGAAACCCAACAGCTCAACGAGGAGCTGCAGGTACAGCAGGAAGAGCTCAAGACCGCCAACGAGGAACTGGAAGAACAGTCCCGCGCGCTCAAGGAGTCCCAGGCGCACCTCGAGACCCAGCAGGCGGAACTGGAACAGACCAACGAGCAGTTGTCTTCGCAGCGTGACGCCCTGGATGACCGCAACAGTGCCCTGCGCGTTGCCCAGCAGCAGCTGGAAGAGCGCGCCGCAGAGCTGCAGCGCGCCAGCCGTTACAAGTCCGAATTCCTCGCCAACATGTCCCACGAGCTGCGCACGCCGCTGAACAGTTCGCTGATCCTGGCCAAGCTGCTGTCCGACAACCCCAAGGGCAATCTGGACGCCGAGCAGGTCAAGTTCGCCGACTCGATCTATTCGGCCGGCAACGACCTGCTCAACCTGATCAACGACATCCTCGACATCTCCAAGGTCGAGGCCGGCAAGCTCGACCTGCGCCCCGAAAACGCCAACGTGGTGCGCTTGGCCGAGAGCCTGGAGGGCACCTTCCAGCCACTGGCCGGCGAGAAGCACCTGGGCTTCAACGTGCAGGTCGGCGAAGACGTGCCGCGCTCGCTGTACACCGATCGCCTGCGCGTCGAGCAGATCCTCAAGAACCTGCTTTCCAACGCCATCAAGTTCACCGAGCAGGGCTCGGTCAGCCTGACCGTCAGCCGGGTCGACGAGGGCGTGGCGTTCGCCGTGCGCGACAGTGGCATCGGCATTCAGGCCGATCAGCAGGAGTACATCTTCGAGGCCTTCCGCCAGGCCGATGGCACCACCAATCGCCGTTTTGGCGGCACCGGCCTGGGCCTGTCGATCTCCCGCGATCTGGCCGTGCTGCTGGGCGGCTCGATCAGCGTGTCCAGCGTGCTGGGCGAGGGCAGCGTATTCACCCTGGTGCTGCCGCAAAGCTATTCGCCTCTGGAGGCCGACACCGATGAGCTGCCGGCTGCACCGGTCGTCTTCTCTCGCAGCCATGCGCCGCGTGCGCCCGAGCCCGTCAAACCGGTGAAGGATGTGGTGGTGGAAAACGCCGTGCCGACCTTCCCGGACGACCGTGGCATGTCGGTGCTCGGCGGCCGCAGCGTGCTGGTGATCGAGGACGAGCCGCAGTTCGCTCATATCCTCTATGACCTGGCCCATGAGCTGGATTACCGCTGCCTGGTCGCCCATTGCGCCGAGGATGGCCTCGACCTGGCCACCACCCATCACCCCGACGCCATTCTGCTCGATATGCGCCTGCCGGACGTTTCCGGTCTGTCGGTGCTGCAGCGCCTCAAGGAAAATCCCGGCACCCGGCATATTCCGGTGCACGTGATTTCCGTCGAAGACATGGCTGAGGCCGCTCTGCAGATGGGCGCCGTCGGTTATGCGCTGAAGCCGGCCACCCGTGACCAGCTCAAGGGCGTGTTCAGCAAGCTCGAAGCCCGCCTGACCCAGAAGATGAAGCGCGTGCTGGTGGTCGAGGACGACAAGCTGCAGCGCGACAGCATCGCCCGCCTGATCGGCGACGACGACATCGAAATCGTCGCCGTCGAGTTCGGCGAGCAGGCGCTGGAGCAACTGCGCCATCACATCTTCGATTGCATGATCATCGACCTCAAACTGCCGGACATGCAGGGCGACGAGCTATTGGCGCGCATGGGCAGCGAGCACATCCGCAGCTTCCCGCCGGTGATCGTCTACACCGGGCGCAACCTGACCCGCGCCGAGGAAGCCGAGCTGCTCAAGTACTCGCGCTCGATCATCATCAAGGGCGCGCGCTCGCCGGAGCGCTTGCTCGACGAGGTCACCCTGTTCCTGCACATGGTCGAGTCGGAGCTGTCCAGCGAGCGGCAGACCATGCTCAAGACCGCCCGCAGCCGCGACCGTGTGTTCGAAGGCCGGCGCATCCTGGTGGTCGATGACGACGTACGCAACATCTTCGCCCTCACCAGTGCCCTGGAGCAGAAGGGCGCCCAGGTGGAAGTGGCGCGCAACGGTCGCGAAGCCATCGACAAGCTGGAGGCGGTGAGCGATATCGACCTGGTGCTGATGGACGTGATGATGCCGGAGATGGATGGCTACGAAGCCACCCGACGCATTCGCGAAAACCCGCGCTGGCGCAAGCTGCCGATCATCTCGGTGACCGCCAAGGCGATGAAGGACGACCAGGACCTGTGCATGAAGGCCGGTGCCAACGATTACCTGGCCAAGCCCATCGACCTGGATCGCCTGTTCTCGCTGATCCGCGTCTGGCTGCCGAAGCTGGAGCGTATCTGAGATGTCCGACCGTACGCAGGATATCGAGCTGCGTCTGCTGATCGAGGCGATCTACCTGCAGTACAGCTACGATTTTCGCGACTACTCCGGCTCTTCGCTGAAGCGCCGGATGGTGCACGCCATGCGCCAGTTCGACTGCGCGAGCATTTCCGAACTGCAGGCGCGGATCATCCATGATTCGTCTGCGTTCATGCAGTTGCTGCAGTTCCTCACCATTCCGGTCAGCGAGATGTTCCGCGACCCGTCCTACTTCCTGGCGCTGCGCCAGGAGGTGGTGCCGTTCTTGCGCACCTACCCATCGCTCAAGCTCTGGGTAGCGGGTTGCAGCACCGGTGAAGAGGTGTATTCCCTGGCCATTCTGCTGCACGAGGAGGGGTTGCTGGAGCGCTCGATCATCTACGCCACGGACATCAATCCGCACTCGCTGGAAAAGGCCAAGAAGGGCATCTTTCCCATCGACAGCATGCGCCTGTACAGCGAGAACTATCAGCGTTCGGGTGGCAAGGGCTCGCTCTCCGACTACTACACCGCTGCCTACGATGGCGCGCTGTTCGAGCGCTTCCTGTGTGCCAACGTGACGTTCGCCGACCACAGCCTGGCGACCGACAGCGTGTTTTCCGAGACCCAGTTCATCTCCTGTCGCAATGTGCTGATCTACTTCAACAAGTCCCTGCAGGATCGCGCCTTCGGGCTGTTCCATGAGTCCCTTGGCCACCGCGGGTTCCTTGGCCTGGGCAGCAAGGAAAGCCTGGATTTTTCCGCGTATGCGGGGCATTTCGAAGCCTTGAACAGACAGGAACGGGTGTTTCGCAAGCTATGAGCGCGAATCCGCGGCAACTCGAAGCGGTGGTGATCGGCGCCTCGGCAGGTGGCGTCGAGGCGTTGCTGATGCTGTTCGAGGGGCTGCCCGCCAGCTACGGTCTGCCGCTGGTGGTGGTGCTGCATCTGCCCGACAGCCGCGAGAGCCTGTTGCCCGCGCTGTTCGCCCGGCGCCTGGCGTTGCGGGTCAAGGAGGCGCAGGACAAGGAAGCGCTGCAGCCGGGAACGTTGTACTTTGCAGCACCGGGTTATCACCTGTGCATCGAAGCCGATGGATGCTTTTCCTATAGTCGTGACGAGCCGCTGCACTATTCGCGGCCATCGATCGATTACCTTTTCGAGTCGGCGGCCGATACCTATGGCGCCAACGTGATGGGCATATTGCTGACCGGCGCCAACCAGGATGGCGCCGCCGGCCTAAACACAATAAAGCAGCGGGGCGGTGTGACCGTGGTGCAGGATCCGCAGGAGGCGCAGGTTCCCACCATGCCCGAAGCGGCTCTGGCGCTGCATCGTCCCGATTACATTCTTTCTTTGCGGGGCATTCTCGCATTGCTAGCCGAACTGGACTCACGCCCATGTTGAGTAGCACCGGATGCAAACTACTGATCGTCGATGACCTGCCGGAGAACCTGCTGGCACTGGACGCGCTGATCCGCCGCGAAGACCGTGAGGTGTTCCAGGCCCAGTGCGCCGACGATGCGCTGGTATTGTTGCTCGAGCATGAGTTCGCGCTGGCCATTCTCGATGTGCAGATGCCGGGCATGAATGGCTTCGAGCTGGCCGAGCTGATGCGCGGCACGGAAAAGACCAAGCACATCCCGATCGTCTTCGTCAGCGCTGCCGGACGCGAAATGAACTACGCGTTCAAGGGCTACGAAAGCGGTGCCGTGGACTTCCTCTACAAGCCGCTGGACATCCAGGCGGTGCAGAGCAAGGTGGCGGTGTTCGTCGACCTCTATCAGCAGCGCAAGATCATGGCCCAGCAGCTCGAAGCCCTGAAACGCTCGCGGGAGGAGCAGGACGCCCTGCTCGCCGAACTGCGCTCCACCCAGGGCGAATTGCAGCACGCGGTGCGCATGCGTGACGACTTCATGTCCATCGTCTCCCATGAGCTGCGCACGCCCCTCAATGGCCTGATCCTCGACACCCAGCTGCGCAAGATGCACCTGGCCAAAGGCAACATGACGGCGTTCAGTGAAGACAAGCTCGGCGCCATGTTCGACCGCGACGAGCGGCAGATCCACAGCCTGATCCGCCTGATCGAAGACATGCTCGACGTGTCGCGCATCCGCACCGGCAAGCTGTCGATTCGCCCTGTGGAGTTCGACCTGGCGCAAACCGTGCGCAACGTGGCCGAGAACTTCGCCCAGCAGATGGCCGTGGCAGGCTGCGCCCTGCAACTCGACAGTGACGGCGTGCTGCGCGGCAGTTGGGATCAGTTCAGGATCGAGCAGGTGATCAGCAACCTGCTCAGCAACGCCCTGCGCTACGGCTCGGGTCGGCCCATCGAGGTCCGGGCGCGCGCTGACGAAGGTGGCGTGCGTGTCGAGGTTCGCGATCACGGCATTGGCATCTCCGAGGAAAACCAGCGGCGCATCTTCCAGCAGTTCGAGCGTGCGGTGAGCAGCGAGTCGGTGGCGGGGTTGGGCCTCGGGCTGTTCATCTCCGACCAGATCGTCAAGGCGCATGGCGGGCGCATCGAAGTGCAGAGCAGCCTGGGGCAGGGCTCGCTGTTCAGCGTGTGGCTGCCACAGAGCAAGCGCGCAGATATAGGTTGAACTCACTCCGCCGGCAAGGTCGAAGCGAAGGAGTAAAAAAGAGAGCCAGGAGCAGGGCAATGAACCAACCCACACGAACCGTACTGATCGTCGAAGACGATCCGCTCCTGCTCATGCTGCTGGCTGAATACCTGCAGGGCGAGGGCTATAGCGTAATGAAGGCCGATTGCGCCACCGATGCCTTCGCCATCCTCGCCACCAAGCCGCACCTCGATCTGTTGATCACCGACTTCCGTCTGCCGGGCGGCGTCTCCGGCGTGCGCATTGCCGAACCGGCACTGCTGCTGCGCCCGGATCTGAAGGTCATCTTCATCAGCGGCCACCCCGCCGAAGTCCGCGAAACCGGCAGCGCACTGCTCGACTCCGCCCCACTGCTGAGCAAGCCCTTCACGCTGGAAACCCTGAGCACGCAGATCGCCCATCTGCTTGATTGAGGGGCGAGACGGCCGCGCGCTCCTACAAAACCACCTCAGGCTGACCAGATAGCCCGCAGGTTAGTTGAAGACGCTCCCCGATCCGATGCCCCGCGCACATCTTCGTGTGGGAGCGCGCCATGCGCGCGAAAAATCCCGGGCATGGACCAGGCTTCCCGCCCATTCCCACAAACCCATCCCAGACCGGCCTGATAGCCCGCTGCTTAGTTGAAGGCGCTCCCCGATCCGATGCCCCGCGCACATCTTCGTGGGAGCGCGCCATGCGCGCGAAAATCCCGGGCATGGACCAGGCCTCCCGCCCGTCCCCACAAACCCATCCCAGACTTGCCTGATAGCCCGCAGCTTGGGTGAAGGTGCTCCCCGATCCGATGCCCTGTGCACATCTTCGTGTGGGAGCGCGCCATGCGCGCGAAAAATCCCGGGCATGGGCCAGGCTTCCCGCCCATTCCCACAAACCCATCCCAGCCTGGCCTGATAGCCCGCAGCTTGAGTGAAGGCGCTCCCCGATCTAATGCCCTGCGCAGATTTTCGTGTGGGAGCGCGCCATGCGCGCGAAAAATCCCGGGCCTGGACCAGGCGTCCCGACATCCCCACAAACCCATCCCAAACTGTCCTGATAGCCCGCAGCTTAGTTGAAGGCACTCCCGACCTGATGCCCTGCGCAGATCTTCGTGTGGGAGCGCGCCATGCGCGCGAAAATCATGGGCATGGAACCAGGCCTCCCGCCCGTCCCCACAAACCCATCCCAAACTGTCCTGATAGCCCGCAGCTTAGTTGAAGGCACTCCCGACCTGATGCCCTGCGCA
>NZ_JBQWIF010000054.1:0-26036 GCF_052958135.1 Pseudomonas sp. SZ40
CCGCTTGCGGGCGAAGCGAGGGTGGCCATTCTGATAGATCGGGGAGGCCGAACGACGGATCGCCCGCAAGCGGGCTCTTACAATCGAGTGGCGTTTCCGGCGCGCAGGTGCTGTCGGCTATTCAGCGTCGGTCCGGTAGCGTCTTCTGTTTGAGGATGTACAGGCTGACGAGCACGGCGCTGGTCAGCATGAACAGGCGGGCCCATATCAGTGGTACCAGCCAGCAGGAAACACCGATGCTCAGCCACATCAGGCCGATCGCGTAAATCTTGGCCTTGCGGGGGATGCCTTCACCTTCGAGATAGTCGCGAATCCATGGGCCGAGGCGAGGGTGTTCCACCAGCCATAGATAGAAGCGTCGTGAACTGCGCATGAAGCAGGCCGCAGCCAGCAGCAGGAAGGGAGTGGTTGGCAATACCGGCAGGAAGATGCCGAGTACGCCCAGCGCTACGCTCAACCAGCCGAGGGTCAGCAGGCTATAGCGCAGCAGCGGGTTGCGTGTTTCGTAAGGTTCGCGCGCCATATCGATGGCGTCGCCATCAATGATGGCGAGGTTTGAGCAGGGCGGGCTTCTCTTCTGGCGCGTTGCACAGCAGGAACAGGGCGGTGAGCAGTTCGGGGATCTGCTCGATCATGCTGTCGACCAGATCGCGGTCACGGGCAATTTCGGCGAATTCCGGCTGCTCGTCGAACAGGCCGGAACCGACCATGATCGGCAGCAGCAGTTCGCTAACTTCGTCTTCGGCGTCGTCGAACCATACCGCTTCGCGCAGGAACACGCCTTCCATGAAGCCGATGCACCAGCCGCGCAGGTCGGAGTCGTCAGGCTCGTCGCCCAGGTCCAGGTCGCAAGGGACTTCCGGCTCGTCGTCACTGGCCAGCTGGCGAGCGATGTGGGACTGCAGCTGGATAAGCGTGGCTTCGATGTCATCGCGCTCTTCATCGCTGCGGTAGTGCGGCGGCTCGGAGAACAGGGCATCGATCCACTCGCGCGTCTCGACCTTGTCCGGGCAGATGGAAAGGGCGGTCAGGTAACCGTGTGCGGCGACATAGTCCAACGCCTCTTCGTGCAGATCATCAGCATCGAGGAAGGCTTGCAGACGGGACAGTTGCTCGGCGAAGGACATCGGTGGCTACCTTGAAGAAGTAAACGAGGCTGGATTCTAGCAGGCTGTTGAAAAACTATCTGCGTTGCCGTTGCTTCGTTGAAAACAGGTTCAGCAAGGCGTTTACGGCTAACGCACTTCAGTGCGGCCCGAAGGGCGAGCGAAGCGAGTCATGCTCATTTACAACTCGTAAACTCCACGTTCCCACCTGTTTTCGCCTTGCACCGGCTGCCTCGCCTAGGTTTTTCAACGGCCTGTTAGAGCAGACCAACCAGCCCGGCCAGAGTTGCAGGCAAAACGGCGTGCTAAACGCTAAAAAACACATCCGTTGCCCGTCGCCGCGAGACACTTGCGTATAATGCCCCGCTTGATTCGGAGACCCTACATGCTCGAGCAGGCGCAACGCATCCTCAAAGACGTATTCGGCTATGACAGCTTCCGTGGCCGCCAGGGTGCGATCATCGAGCGCGTGGCCAGTGGTGGCGATGCGCTGGTGCTGATGCCGACCGGTGGCGGCAAGTCGCTGTGTTTCCAGGTGCCGGCGTTGCTGCGCGATGGCCTGGCGGTAGTGGTTTCACCGCTGATCGCGCTGATGGACGATCAGGTGGCGACCCTGGAAGAGCTGGGTGTGGCCGCTGTGGCGCTGAACTCCACGCTGGATGCGGATCAGCAGCGCGATATCGCTGATCGTATCCGTCGCGGCGAGATCAAGATGCTCTATCTCGCCCCGGAGCGTCTGGTGCAGCCGCGCATGCTGGCCTTCCTGCAGCAGTTGCAGATCGCGCTGTTCGCCATCGACGAGGCTCACTGCGTGTCCCAGTGGGGGCATGATTTCCGTCCCGAATACCTGCAGTTGGGGCAACTGGCCGAGCTGTTCCCCGATGTGCCGCGCATCGCCCTGACCGCGACCGCGGACATGCGTACCCGTGAGGAAATCGTCAATCGTCTGCATTTGCAGAATGCCGAGCGCTTCCTGTCCAGCTTCGACCGTCCCAACATCTTTTACCGCATCGTGCCCAAGGAGCAGCCCCGCAAGCAGTTGCTGGCGTTTCTGGCCGCGCGCAAGGGCGATGCAGGCATCGTCTATTGCCTGTCGCGCAAGAAGGTCGAAGAGGTGGCGGGCTTCCTGACCGAGCAGGGCTTTCCGGCGCTGCCCTATCACGCCGGCCTGCCGGCCGAACTGCGGGCCTACAACCAGAAGCGCTTCCTCAATGAAGAAGGGCTGATCATGGTGGCGACCATCGCCTTCGGCATGGGTATCGACAAGCCCAACGTGCGCTTCGTCGCACACCTCGATCTGCCCAAGTCGCTGGAAGCCTATTACCAGGAAACCGGCCGTGGCGGCCGCGACGGTCTGCCGGCCGACGCCTGGATGGCCTACGGCCTGCAGGACATGATCTTCCTCAAGCAGATGCTCGCCAATTCCGAAGGCGACGAGCGCCACAAGCGCGTGGAGCAGCACAAGCTCGATGCGATGCTCGCGCTGTGCGAGGAAACCCGTTGCCGCCGCCAGGTGCTGCTGGCCTATTTCGACGAAGAGTTGCCGCAGCCCTGCGGGCATTGCGACAACTGCACCGACGGCGTGCAAACCTGGGACGCCACCGAACCGGCGCGCCAGGCGCTGTCGGCCATCTACCGCAGTGGTCAGCGTTATGGCGTCGGCCACCTGGTGGACATTCTGCTCGGCCGTGACAACGAGAAGATGCGCGGCCTTGGCCATCAGCATCTCTCTGTTTTCGGTGTGGGCAGTGCGCTCAGCGAAGGCGAGTGGCGCTCGCTGTTCCGTCAGTTGGTCGCGCGTGGCCTGGCTGATGTGGACTTGGAGGGCTACGGCGGGCTGCGCCTGTCCGACAGCTGTAGGCCATTGTTAAGGGGGGAGGTGACGCTGCAACTGCGCCGTGACCTCAAACCGCAACAGAGTGCCAAGGCCTCGGGTAGCCCGGCGCGGCAGTTGGTGCGGGGCGAGGAGCGCGAGCAGTGGGAAGCGCTGCGTGCCCTGCGCAAGCGTCTGGCCGAGGAGCACGCGGTGCCGCCTTACGTCATCTTCCCGGATGCCACGCTGCTGGAGATGCTGCGCAGCAAGCCCACCACGCTGGCGGAAATGGCCCGTGTCAGTGGTGTCGGCGCGCGCAAGCTGGAGCGTTACGGCGATGCTTTCCTCGAAGTGCTGGCCGGCAACGAAGCGCCGCAGCCGGTGGTCGATCTGCGTCATGAATTGGTCAGCCTGGCGCGTGCCGGGATGACCCCCGCGCAAATCGCCAGTCAGCTCGGCTGCAGTCAGAAGAGCGCCTACTCGCTGCTTGCCGAGGCCATCGCTGACCAGCAGATTTCCCTGGAGCAGGCTCTCGATCTGCCTGAGGAACTGCTCGGCGAGATTCAGGACGCTTTCCTCGATGGCGAGGGTGAGCTACCACCTGTGGCGCAGATCAGCCCGCTGTTCGTCGGGCGCGTGGAGGAGGGTGTGCTGCATTGCGTCCGGGCCGCATTACAAGCTGAATTCGAAGCCTGATCGACGATTATTGACGCGACAGTCTCTTATCTCGCAACGACCTCAATCTTGCTCTCTGCCAAAAGCTATGGTTAGCTCGCTAATAATTAGTTTTTGATAATTCCAAGAGCGGCCTCAATGTCCCAATCCGAACAACACCGTTTTGCCATGCAGTTGGCCCAGCTGTCCCGTTCCTGGCGCGCCGAGCTGGATCGGCGGCTTGCCGGTCTGGGGCTGTCCCAGGCGCGCTGGCTGGTGCTGCTGCACATCGGCCGTTTCGCCGAGCTGCCGACCCAACGTGAGTTGGCCCAAAGTGTCGGTGTGGAAGGGCCTACCCTGGCCCGCTTGCTCGATAGCCTCGAGGCGCAGGGGCTGGTCACCCGCCAGGCAGTGCCCGAAGATCGTCGCGCCAAGAAGATCGCCTTGTGCCCTGCCGCCAAACCGCTGATCGAGCAGATCGAAGCCATCTCCACGCAACTGCGTGAAGAGCTTTTCGCTGGCATCGACGAGGAGGATCTGCGGCGCTGCCAGCAGGTCCACGCACGCATTCTGGGTAACCTGGAACGGCGTTGATGCAGGACCTGTCTCTCCTGCAGAGACGCTTCGGGCCACGTTATCCGCAGTATCTGCTGGTCGTGCTGATGCTGGGCAGCATGGCGATGATTCTGGCGTCGACCAGCATCAATGTGGCATTGCCGGCGATCATGGTCGATTTCCACATTGGCCGCCCCCTTGCCCAGTGGCTGTCCACCGGGTTTCTCGCGGCGATGACCGCTGGCTTGCTGCTGTCTGCCTGGGCTCAGGCCCGGTTCGGCGCTCGCCGGACGGCGCAGGCGGGCCTGGGGTTGTTCATCGTTACCTCGTTGCTCGCACTGGTGGCCGATGCCGCCTGGCAACTGATCGCCTTGCGCGTCATTCAGGGGCTGTGCGCCGGTATCGTCCAGCCGCTGGCGATGGTGCTGATCTTTCAGGTGTTCGCTGGCGGTGGTCGCGGTACCGCGCTGGGGGCTTACGGGCTCGGCGTGATGATCGCGCCTACGCTGGGGCCGACCATCGGCGGCTATCTGGTCGATGACTTCGGCTGGTATGCGGTGTTCTGGCTGCCTCTGCCAATGTGCGTACTGGCCATGCTCGCCGGGCAGTTTCTGATGCCCAGCGCGCGTCAGCGCAATACGCCATTTCTCGACCTGTGGGCATTCAGCCTGTTGTGCGTTGGTCTGTTCGCCTGGCTCGGTGCCCTGGCCGAAGCGCAGCGCTTTCCCTGGGTGCAGCCGCGGGTCTGGCTCACTGGCCTGCTCGGCAGCCTGGCGATGGCCGGCTTTCTATGGCGCAGCCGCCACAGTGCTCGCCCGCTGCTGCCGCTCGGGCTCTGGCGGCATGTCGGCTTTCGCAAGGCCAGCTGGGTGGCGCTCGCGCTCGGCATGGGGCTGTACGGCACTACCTATCTGATTCCTCTGCATGTGCAGACCATCGAGGGCTATAGCGCGGGCAGGGCCGGTCTGCTGTTGCTGCCAACCGGCATTCTGATGGGTGTGGCCTCGTTTCTCGGTGGCTGGCTGAGTGACCGTCTGTCCACTGCGGTGTTGCTGGTCAGCGGCTTGCTGATGTTGGCGCTGTCTTCGTTCGGGCTGGGTTGGCTGGAACCGGGGGCCTCCTTTTTGGTGCTTTGCTGCTGGGCCTGCGTGGGGCGAGTCGGCCTGGGTATTCTGTTGCCCGCACTGAGCACCGGAGCGCTGGACATTCTCGGCCGTGAACAGCTGGCGCACGGAGCGGGCGCAATCACCTTCGTGCGTCAGTTGGGCGGTGCATTCGGCGTCAACCTGCTGACGTTCTTTCTGGAGTGGCGACATCGCCGGGAGGGCGGGGATTTCTCTGCCGAGGTGGTGGCGTTTCAGCAAAGTTATCTACTGATGGGGGCGCTGTTCGTCTTGACCGTTTTGGCTGCCTGGAACATTCGCCCGTCACAACGTTGACGTCGTTCACATAACTAGCCGTATTTCTGGCTTTTTGCGTATGATGGCCAGATGCTCGACTTCGAGCGGATCATGCGGGTTGAAAACTCGCAAGCCGTTGAATCGAGACCATACTCACTACTCGGTGGGACAAGGAGCGTTTGCCGACGCAGCGCTGTGCTACGCCGCATCTTGCAGGAAGACCGATCCGGTTTCGGTTGCTGCAGCTACTCTTCGAGCGGAGTTATCGGGAGCTTTTATGACTCGTGTTCGTCACTTACTGATCGGCCTGGCATCAGGTTCGGCATTCTATTCGGGACTGGCGCCAGCGCTGGGGCTGGGTGAGATCACCCTGCATTCGGCACTCAATCAGCCGCTGAATGCCGAGATCGAACTGCTGGCGGTCGGCGATGACATGAGCACTTCGGATATCAAGGTCTCGCTGGCGCCGGCAGATGCCTTCAATCTTGCCGGTGTCGAGCGCATCTATTTTCTCAATGACCTGCGCTTCAGCCCGGTACTGCGCGGCGGCAACAGCGTCGTGCGGGTGGTCTCCAATCAGCCGGTGCGTGAGCCCTATCTGAACTTCATCGTCGAGCTCAAGCGGCCGGGCGGCCAGTTGCTGCGCGAATACACGGTGCTGCTCGATCCGCCGACGTCATCGTCCTACACCAGCCAGGCGGCTCAGGTTGGCAACGAACAGTTCACATCGTATGCGCCGCCGCGCCGCACGCCGATCGCCAGCCGGGGTGAGCGTTATCAGGTCGCCAGCGGCGAGAGCTTGTGGACCATTGCGTCCAAGCTGCGGGTTGAGGGCAATCAGTCCTCCCTGCAGGACCTTATGCTGGACATTCACGCGCTCAACCCCGAGGCCTTCAGCAACGGTGATATCCATCGTCTGCGCGCCGGGGCCTCGTTGCTGCTGCCGGATCACGCCCGCATAGCCGAAGCCGCACCCAGCCAGCCTGCGCAGTCAGGGCCTGCACCGCAGCCTGCAGCCCCTGCGCAGATCATCCCCGATACCGCGCCGCAACAGCCTGCCGAACCGCAGGTGGAAGTGCTTGCGCAGATTCGCCGTGTCGAGGAAGAGGTCGCCAACCGCAGTGCCGAGAACCTGCAACTGCAGCAGGACCTGCTGGTGGTGCAGAACCAGTTGAAAGACATGATGACGCGCATGGAAGCGCGTGATCAGCAGATCGCCCAGTTGCTCGAGCAGCTCGCCCAGCGTCCGGCAGCCGCTGCGCCTGCAGTGCCGGCCGCCGAGAGCGCGCCGCCTGCGGCCGCGCAGGAGCCTGTTGCCGCTCCGGCACCTGCTGCGCAGCCGGCTGCCGAAGGTTTCTGGAATCTGTGGAACATGCTGCTGGCAGCCCTGCTGGGCTTACTGGCGCTCCTGTTGTTGCTGTTCAAGCGCAAGCGCACGCCTGCCCCCGAAGTCATCGCCGAGACGGTCGTGGTGGTGCCGCCAGTGGTTCAGGCGCCCGCGCCCGAGGCTGTCGAACCGGTCGTGGCGCCGCGGGCCACGGTGGTGGATGTACCGCTGCCAGTACGCCCTGCAGTTGTCGCGAGGGCGGAGCCGAATCCCACCGATCCGCTGGATGGCGCCAATATCTACCTCGCCTATGGCCGTATAGGCGAAGCGGTATCCGTACTGCGCCAGGCGTCGCAAGCCAACCCGCAGCGCCTGGACATTCGCTTCCGTCTGCTCGAAGTGCTGGCACAGCAGGGCAATACGGCCGCTTTTGCCGAAGAAGAGAGCACGTTGCGTAACGCCGGGTTCGACGGTGAGCGTATCGACGAGCTCAAGGGCCGTTACCCGGCACTGTTCGCCTCGCAGCTGAGTGCCCAGGACCCTGACGATTCACTGGAGCCGCTGGAAGGTCTCGATGAGCTGATCCTCGAATTGGACGACACACCGGCTCCGGCGCCCGCGTCCGAGCAGAGGAAAGCCCAGGAGGACGATTTCCAGTTGAACCTGGACGATCTGTCGCTGGATGCCGACTGGGATCTGGTCAACCCCTTCGAAAATGGAGCACGCAAGAAGCGTGGTGGCGTCGACGCCGAATCCTCCGCGGCGCAGAGTGCCGAGCAGTCCACCGATATCTTCGGCCACGATGCCAGTAGCCCGTTCGCTGGCACCATGCTGGTCGAAGAGGAGGGGCCGGAGGATGAATGGCTCGAGCTGGACGATCTGCCCAGTGAGCCGGCTGAAGGGTTCGACCGCTTCGTCACCAACCACGAGAACCTCACCAAGCTCAACCTGGCGATGGCCTACATCGAACAGGACGATCTGGAAGCAGCCTGCGACATCCTCAACGAAGTGATCAACGAGGGTGACGAGGACGAGAAGCAGGAAGCCCGCGAGCTGCTCGCGCGTATCGCGTAGGCGCGTTCCCCCTGGCGCGAATGATTTTGCCTTACCGAAATTTGGGTGTTGGCCGCACGATTCGCCGCGGGGGCGGTTGCAGCACATCGCAGGTGGGAGCGTCGCCCTCGGCGCGAACGATTTTGGCCTCACCGCAATTTTGGTGTTGGCCGCACGATTCGCCGCGGGGGCGCGGCTCCTACGCTAATGCGGCATTTCCGCCGACCGTAGGCGCGTCGCCCCGGCGCGAAAGCGATTGCGGCCATTCCACAAGACTGCAGCGCTACGACCATTCGCCGCGAGGGCGCGGCTACAGGGCTGGTGCAGTAACGTGGCTTGTCATGGCCGGCGCGCTGTTAAGATAGCGGCCAGAGCAATGGAGCCCACCCATGACCCCCAGCAAAGCCGAAGTCACCATCACCTATTGCACCCAGTGCCAGTGGCTGCTGCGCGCTGCGTGGTTAGCCCAGGAACTGCTGTCGACCTTCGCCGATGACCTTGCCAGGGTCAGCCTCGAACCAGCCACCGGCGGTACTTTCCGCGTTCAGTGCAACGGTGTCGAGATCTGGGAGCGCAAGGCTGATGGCGGGTTTCCCGAGGCCAAGGTGCTCAAGCAGCGGGTGCGCGACCAGATCGACCCGGCCCGCGACCTGGGCCACAACGACAGGCCCGCAGCCAATTGAGTCGCGCCGACTAGGCGGTTTTCGGCACTTGCCGCGAGCTGGCCTGAGCAGCGCTCATGCATACCGCGAAGATGATCAGGCTGCCGCCAGCGAGCATGCCAGGAGTCGGAACCTGGTTGAACAGCAGCCAGGCGAAGCCGATGCCGTAGACCGGCTCGAGGGCGAAGATCAGTGCGGCATTGCGCGCTTTGACGACCCGCAAGCTGGCCACCAGCAAGCTGTGCGCCAGCGCCGTGCACAACACGCCCAGTAGCGCCAGCCAGAACCATTGAGCGGCTGCCAGGCTCTGCAGCGTTGCACCCGCGAATGGCAGGGAGCAGGCCAGTGCCACGAGGTTCTGCCCCATCGCCGCCTGGATCGGCTCGACGTGTCGGGCGATGGTTCGGCCAAGCAACGACAGCAGGGCGAACAGCAGCCCCGACATCACTCCCCAAAGCAGTCCCTGGGTGTGGCTGTCGCTCGGATCCAGAGCGGGCGCAACCAGCAGCAGACCGATACTGACCAGCGCGACCATCAGGTATTCACCAGGCCGTGGGCGTTCACCCAGCAGGAGCACTTCAAGCAGCACGGTGAAGGCTGGAAAGCTGGCGAAACCCAGCGTCGCGATAGCCACGCCTGACACCCGCACCGATTCGAAGAAGGTCAGCCAGTGCGCTCCCAGCAGCAGGCCGCCCAATACCAGCCAGGGCAGATGACGGGCTGCGACGCGCAACGGTTTGCGTGTTGCGAGCAGAAACAGGCCCAGTGCAAGCACGGCGAACAGCGCGCGGCCGCTGACGATGGCGATCGGCGAGGTGCTCGCCAACTCGCCGAAGATCCCGGACAGGCCAAACGCCAGGGCGCCCAGATGCAGGCCGAGCAGTGCATTGCGGGTGTTCATGCCAGGCGCGCGCCATTGGGCAAGGGCTTGTCGAAGCTGGCCAGGACGACTTTGCCATCGCTGTCATAGACTCCCGTGACCAGTACTTCGGAACGCACGCCGGCAATGCGTTTGGGGGCGAAGTTGCAAACGCAGAGCACTTGGCGCCCCACCAGTTCGTCGGCGCCGTAATGGGCCGTGAGTTGGGCGCTGGAGGTACGGACGCCCAGCTCGCCGAGGTCCACCTGCAGCACGTAGGCGGGTTTCAAGGCTTTTTCGTTGGGCGATGCGCTGATGAGGGTGCCGACGCGCAGCTCGACGCGTTCGAAGTCCTGCCATTCGATGATTTGCATGATACCGCTCCTGTTTTGGCTGCACTCTAAAGGGCCGGAACAGGATCAGCTGTCGCGTGACTGGCGTTATTTGTCGCGAGGCTGGCGCTCGCGCAGCGCTTTGGGCGTTTCGCCGAATTGTCGGGAGAGGGCGGCGGTGAACGCGCTCTGCGAGGTGTAGCCGACTCGTGCAGCGATCTCGCCGACGCTCAGGCGGCTGTTGTGCAGCAGTTGCCGGCCCAGGCGCAGGCGTTTATCGCGCACGTAGGCCATGGGGGTGAGCCCAGTCTCGTCGAGAAAGCGGTTGTGAAAGCGTGCGGCCGAAAGCCCGGCAAGGCTGGCCAGGTCCGCCACCTGAATGGGATGGGCAGCGTGCCGCTCGATATAGGCGTTCAGCGCGCTCAGCGGCAGGCCCAGGCTGGGACGTGGATCCGCCTGCGCACTGAGGCTGGCCAGCAGCAGGATAGAGCCCTGGCGAGCGATCAGCGGATCGTTGATCGGGCTGGCGGCCAGCCAGTTGACCAGGCCGCTCTGCGTGACCGACAGCTCGACCTTCTGCGGCGCGTCCAGCAGGCGTCGGCTGGCATCGACATGGTTGCCCAGGTGTCGCTCCAGCCAGTCACCCGCCGGTACGTCGAACACCAGGCATTCGCTACCGTGGCGGCTGTCGCAGGCATGGCGTGCGCCGGCTGGCACCACCACCAGGGTTTGCCGGCTGATACGACTGCCCAGGCCCGCCACCTCGAACTGCAGGTGCCCGCTCAGGCCGAAAACCAGTTGGGCATGGTCATGCTCGTGGCAGACGATGTCCTGATGGTAGTGGCGTACTGACAAGAGCGCTGACATGGCGGAGTTCCTCGAACGGTCGTAGCAGTTTACTCCGTGGCCGGTTTTTGGGACCTGGGCAACGGGCGGGCGTCTGCGAAAAGGCCGCTGTCGTGATGCTGCTGTCATCGAATCGCCATGCCACGTTCACAATCATTTCACCGCTTTCGCTCAAGCTCGGCCGAAAATCTGCCGGAGATCGCCCGATGAGCATCGCACAACTGGTAAGGCCGAGCCGCAAGCAACGTGTCCGTACGCTGTGGATTTCCGATGTGCATCTGGGCACACGGGACAGCCAGGCCGAGCACCTGGCGGCCTTCCTCAAGCGTTATCAGGCCGAGCGCATCTACCTGGTGGGCGACATCATCGATGGCTGGAAGCTGCGTGGCGGCATCTACTGGCCGCAGGCGCATACCAACGTGATCAGGCGCCTGATGACCATGAGCAAGCGCGGCACCCAGGTCATCTACGTCACCGGCAATCATGACGAGTTCCTGCGCCGCTATTCGAAGCTGTTGCTGGGCAACATCCAGCTTGTCGACGAAGCTGAACACGTCACCGCCGATGGGCGACGCCTGCTGGTGATCCACGGCGACCAGTTCGACGTGATCACCCGCTATCACCGCTGGTTGGCCTTTCTCGGCGATTCGGCCTACACCGTCACCCTGGTGCTCAATCGCTGGCTCAATCACTGGCGGCGCCGCTATGGGTACGGCTACTGGTCGCTGTCCGCGTACCTGAAGCACAAGGTCAAGACGGCGGTGAACTTCATCAGCGATTTCGAGGAGGCCATCACCCACGAGTGCGCTCGTCGTGGCTTCGACGGTGTGGTGTGCGGGCATATCCACCACGCGGAGATTCGCACGCTGGGAGACGTCGAGTACCTCAACTGCGGCGACTGGGTCGAATCCTGCACGGCGCTGATCGAGCACCCGGACGGGCGCATCGAACTGTACCGCCTGGCCGATGAGCAGGAGCGCCTGGCGCAACTGCAGGCAGACAAGGTCGCGGTCATCGAGCCGGCCGCATGAGGCTGCTGATCGTCACCGATGCCTGGGCGCCGCAAGTCAATGGCGTGGTCACCAGCCTGCAGGCCCTGGTCAGCGAGTTGCGGGACATGGGGCATCTTGTCGACGTACTTTCACCCGGTGCGTTTCGCTGCGTGCCCTGTCCGAGCTACCCGGAGATTCCCCTGGCCTGGGACCTCTGGCGGGTCGCTGCGGCCATCGAGGCATTCGCGCCTGATTGCGTGCACCTGGCGACCGAGGGGCCCCTGGGGTGGGCCGCGCGACGTTGGCTGCTGCGCCGAGGCATGGCCTTTTCCAGCGCGGTGCATACCCGCTTTCCCGAGTACCTGACGACGCGCTGTCCGTGGCTTCCGCTGGGGTTGGGGTATGCCTATCTGCGTCTGTTTCATCGTCCCAGCCAGGCGGTGCTGGTGAGTACCGAACGCTTGCGCGAGGGGCTCGCCAGCCGAGGGCTGCAGCGCCTGGCGTTATGGCGCAAGGGCGTGAATACCCTTTTGTTCGCCCCCAAGGCCCGTGGCCAGGCGCCGGTGACTGCGGTATTCCTGTACGTGGGGCGCATCGCGCCGGAGAAGAACCTGCAGGCATTTCTCGACCTCGATCTGCCAGGCGAAAAATGGGTGGTAGGTGACGGGCCGCAGCGAGAGGCGCTGCAGCAGGCGTATGCTCAGGTCAGATTCTTCGGCTACCGTCACGGTGAAGCGTTGGCCGACTTCTATCGTCGCGCCAGCGTGCTGGTGTTTCCCTCGCTGACCGATACCTACGGCTTGGTGATGCTCGAGGCTCAGGCCTGCGGCACCCCGGTGGCGGCCTTCGCCGTGCCGGGACCGCTGGATGTGGTGGTGCCGGGCGTGACGGGCGTGCTCGCCGACGATCTGCGTCAGGCCTGCCTGGCAGCGCTGGAGCTGGATCGCAGGCAGTGTGCGGAGGAGGCCGGGCGACAGTCCTGGCGTGCCTCGGCTATCGAGTTTCTGGCCCGGCAGCCACTGTTGAGCGGTGAGCCGCTGGAGATCGCATTGCCGGCTCGCGTCGCGGGCAGTTGCTGACGCCCGGGGCGCGTTCGCGCTGGCGGTGTCACATGATGATCTTGTCGCGCAGCTTCTCCGCAGCCTGTTGCAGGGCCTGGATGACCCGTTCCTTGTCGAAGTTCTGAATGCCGTTGGTATCCAGGTACATGGAGAACCCGGGCAACTCGTGCTCGACGTAGCTGGAGGTGGCGCCCAGGTCGCGGCGGAAGTCCACCACCTGGTAGATCTGCACTGGTCGAGTGAAGCCCTTGACGTTGATCTGGCCCTTGTCGCGGCACATGATCACGTCCTTGATCAGCGAGTAGGTCTCGTGGGAGATCAGGATCTCGCCAGCTTCGGCGGCGCTTTCCAGGCGGCTGGCCAGGTTCACGTCGCGACCGATGATGGTGTAGTCCATCCGCGTATCGGCGCCGAAGTTGCCCACCGTGCAGTAGCCGGTATTCAGGCCCATCCGGATTTCCAGCGGTTTGGTGATGCCCTGGGCGCGCCAGTGCTGGCGCAACACCTTCATGTGCTTGCGCATGGCGATGGCCATCGAGACCGCTGCCATGGCGTCCTTCTTGGCGCCCTGGCTGCTCGGGTCACCGAAGAACACCATGACGCTGTCGCCGATGAACTTGTCGATGGTGCCGCCGAACTTCATGCAGATCTTCGACATCTCGTTGAGATAGGTGTTGAGCAGGTCGGTCAGGGCCTCGGCTTCCAGTTCTTCGGACAGTTCGGTGAAACCGCGAATGTCGGAAAAGAACACCGTGAGCTTCTTGCGCTGGGTTTCCAGGCGCACGTGTTTCTTGCCGCTGAAGATCGACTCCCACACTTGCGGCGACAGGTACTTGGCCAGGTTGCGGGCCAGGCGTGCAGCTTTTTCCTGCTCACGCTTGATCTCGATACGTACCTGGCTCAGGCGGATGCTCTGCTGGTGCACGAAGTACGCGGTGATGCAGATGTACAGGGTGGTAAAGACGATACTGACCAGCGCCACCAGAGCAGGGGTTTCCGGTGCGACGTGCAGGTCGGTGAGCGAGGCGGTGAGCAGTGCACCGCTGCACGCCACCAGCAGCGCCAGGCCCATGTCGCGCAGCCCGCCGACGATCAGGGCACTGAACGTGAGGGTGAGCAGGCACATCAGGCTGGGTACCACCGAAAAACCCAGCAGTGCGGCGGCGGCACCACAGTGCAGGGCATCGATGAACAGCAGGGTCATGACGGTACGGTGTGGATGCTCGTCCCTGAAACGCTTGCTGAGCCAGTACGCCAGGTGCGGGTAGAGCAGGGCGTAGGGCACCAGCCACAATAGTTCGTGGCTGAACACCTGCGCGTAGGTACCAGCGGCAACGCTGGCGGCCACGGCGATATAGGCCAGCACACGGGAGTAATACTCGCGCGTAGGCAGCGTTGGTAACCCGTTCGGAATGGCGGAAAGAGTTGCATTCATGCGGTGGTGACGATCCCTGCTGTAAATCCGACTGCATTACCGGGAGCCAGGCAGCACGGGGCGTGCGGACGGGGCCAGCGGAAAACCGGGATCATATACGTTGACGTCCAGACCAGCAAAGGCGAAGTGCCATAAGGCTCCGAACGGTCGCGTCGAACGGCTTGCCGGTCTTGCCGACGCGCCCGGCTAGAAACGGATTTTCCCTGTCAGGGCGTCCTTGAGCATGACCCAGTCGCCCATCAGCGAGTACAGCGGATGCTGGAAAGTGGCCGGTCGGTTACGTTCGAACACGAAGTGCCCCAGCCAGGCGAAGCCATAGCCGATGACCGGCAGTGCCAGTAGCCAGAGCCATCGCTGGCTGACCAGCGCATAGCCGAGTACCAGCAGCACCAGCAGGCTGCCGACGTAATGCAGGCGCCGGCAGATCGGGTTGGCGTGCTCCTGCAGGTAGTACGGATAGAACTCGGCGAAGGAGTTGAAACGCTCGTGGGGCTGGCTGCTCATCGACGGCCTCCTGTTTTTGTTATGTCAGGAGAGTATAGGGCCTGTTAACGCTGGCGCACGACCGTGCTGGCGGCCCTGTGAGCTGTGCGCAAGCCTCAGCAGGCCTTGGCCGAATCCGGGCGCTCGTGGCGCCCGGTCATCTGTGGCCTGGCGGTATCAATGCCGCCAGAACGCGGGCATCAGCAGCACCAGCACGGTGAGGATTTCCAGGCGGCCCAGCAGCATGCCCAGAGTCAGCAGCCACTTGGCCATGTCCGGCAGGCTGGCGTAGGTGCCGGCAGGGCCGATGATCGGGCCCATGCCGGGACCGACACCAGCGACCGTGCTGGCGGCGCCGCTCAGCGCGGTGATCCAGTCCAGGCCGCAGAGGGTCAGCGCCAGCGCCAGCAGGGCGATGGTGATGGTGAAGAAAAACGAGAAGGTGAGAATCGAGCGGACGATGTCCTCGTCGAGACGGTGGCGGTTGTACTGCTGCTTGATCACCGCGCGGGGGTGCACCAGCTGCATCAGGTTGGCCTTGAGCAGAATGTAGGCGACCTGAAAACGGAAGATCTTCAAGCCACCGGCGGTGGAGCCGGAGCAACCGCCGATGAACCCCAGATAGAAGAACAGCATCCCGGCGAAACCACCCCACAGTGAGTAGTCGCCGAGTGCGAAACCGGTGGTGGTCATGATCGAGGTGGTATTCACCGCGACGTGGCGCAGGGCATCGAGCCAGTGCAGGTCGGTAGTCAGGTAGTACCAGATGCCGAGGATCAGCCAGGTGCCCAGCAAAATGGAGAGAAAACCACGCACTTGCTGGTCGCCCAGCACCGCGCCGAAGTTGCCGCGCAAGGTCGAAACGTAGAGCACGAATGGCAGGCTGCCGAGAATCATCAGCACCACGGCCACCCAATGCACCGCCGGTTGCGTCCACTTGGCCAGCGACAGGTCCGAGGTGGAGAAGCCGCCTGTCGAAATCGCCGACATGCTGTGGTTGATGGCGTCGAAGAAACTCATACCGGCCAGCCACAACCCCAGGCAGCCGAGCAGGCTGATACCCAGATAAGCCACCACCATGTACTTGGCGACCATGTGCGAGCGCGGCATGACCTTGTCGGAACGGTCCGACGACTCGGTCTGGAACAGCCGCATGCCACCGATGCGTAGCATCGGCAGAATGGCCACCGCCATGGCGATGAAGCCGATACCGCCGAGCCAGTGCAGCATGGAGCGCCAGATCAGGATGCCCGGTGACATGTTGTCCAGGCCGATCAGCACGGTGGCGCCTGTCGCCGTGATGCCCGACATGCTCTCGAAGAAGGCGTCGGTGTAACTCATGTGCTGGGTGAACATGAACGGCAGCGCGGCGAAAATGCACACCATCAGCCAGCTCGAAACCGTCAGCAGGTACATGTCGCGGGGGCGCAGATGCACATCCTGAGGACGGCCACGGGCGATCATCGACAGCCCGGCGATGAAGGTGATCAGGCTCGACCAGGCGAAGGGACTCACTTCTGCGGCGCGATCGAAGACGAACAGGGTGAACATCGGGCCGACCATGCCGATGGCCAGGGTGATCAGAAAAATGCCATTGATGAACGCGATGAGTCTTAGGGTTGGCCAGGCCATCGGTTTTATCCGCGAAAAAGTGGCGCCATTCTACCTGTGCCGCTGATGCTGTAAACCTGCCCGCTCAGGCGCCTCGATCGCCCGTCAGGGCGGCCACTCGTGCCACTTTACAAGTCCGTGGCGATGCATAGAATACGCCCTCAGGTGCCGGCCCTTGCCGGTTTCTGAGCCCTTTCCAAATCATGTCCAATCCTTGTCTCGCGTGTGGCGCCTGCTGTGCGCATTTTCGTGTGTCTTTTTTCTGGGGTGAGTGCCAGTCGGCAGGCGGAACCGTGCCGGACGAGCAGGTCATCCTGATCACTCCGCACCGCGTCGCCATGCGTGGCACCGAGGCCAAACCGTCACGCTGCACCGCCTTGCTGGGCGATGTGGGGCAGGGCACTCGCTGCACGCTGTATGAACAGCGTTCCAGCACCTGCCGCGAGTTCGAGGCCTCCTGGGCCAACGGCGAGCACAACCCGCATTGCGATGACGCGCGCAGGGCCTACGGCTTGCCACCGCTGGTGCCGCCGTTGGAGCCTGAGCTGTCGCCGGACCGGGTTGCCTAGCGGCCAGGCCACGCATTTATGCGGGCATCCACCATCGCTTCGCCCGCAAGCCGGCTCCTCCGGAGCTGCGTCCAGGCCGTGCGTATGTGGCTCATGCTGGCGTCGCTTGGCTGGTAGAATCCCGGTTCTTTTTCTGGAGGTGAACCGATGGATGCTCTCGATGCGCTGATCAACCGTGTTTCCGCTCCTCGTTTGATCGACCCTGCACCCACCGCCGAGCAGCGTGAGCAGCTGTTTCGTGCCGCGTTGCGGGCGCCGGATCACGGGCAACTGCGCCCCTGGCGTTTCCTGACCGTCGAGGGTGATGCACGTCATGCGCTGGGCGAGCTGTTTGCCGAGGCGATCGCGGGCAAGTATTCCGATGCTGACGAGGAGGCGCTGACCAAGGCCCGCAACATGCCGCTGCGGGCGCCACTGCTGATCGTCGTGATTGCCCGTACCCAGGAGCACCCCAAGGTTCCAGCTCAGGAGCAGGTACTGGCTGCAGGCTGCGCGGCGCACGGCATTCTGCTCGCCGCCTACGCCCAGGGTATCGGTGCGGTGTGGCGGACCGGCGAGTTGTCCCATGATCCGCTGGTGGATGCCGGCCTCGGCCTCGCGGGCAACGAGCAGGTGATTGGCTATCTCTATCTGGGGACGCCACAACGTGAACTGCGCGCTGTGCCACAAGTGGATACCGGCGAGTTCGTCAGTACCTGGGTGGGCAACGCTTAGGGCTCGTTGACGTTCCTGCGCGAGCCGCGTTGCCGCGAGAAATCTCCACGGACCCTAACTACTTTCCCGCTCGATCAGCTCGCACGCCAGCGGTTGCGGGGCATCGCTCGGTGCCTCCTCGAGTACACCCAGTTTCTGCAGGATGCGCTGCGCCGCCACTTCGCCGATCTGCCTGGCCGGTGGCCGGATGGTGGTCAGGCTGGGTATCAGCATCGGTGCGAAGGCGTAATCACCAAAGCCCACCACCGCGCAGTCTTCCGGGATGCGCAGGTCGGCGCGGCGGCCGGCGAGCAGGCCGCCAGCGGCCAGGTTGTCGTTGGCGAAGATGATCGCATCCGGGCGCTGCGCTCCCTGCATCAGGCTTTCCATTGCCTGCTTGCCCGCTTCGAAGGGTTGCAGGTTCTCATCCGGTGCGAACGCCCAAGGCTCGAGACCTGCTGCCCGCAAGGTATCGGCGTAGCCGTCGCGGCGCTCCAGCGCGCTGAAATCCCCAGGCACGCTGTTCTGCACGAATGCGATGCGCCGATAGCCCTTGCCCAGTAGATAGCGCGCCGCGGTCACGCCAACCTCGTAATGCACGAAGCCTACCTGCAGGGGCGCTCGTTCGGGGCGGTAGTCCCAGATCTCCACCAGCGGGATGTCGGCATCGGCGAGCATCTTTTCCGTACCGGCACTGTGGAAGTGGCTGGTGACCACCAGAGCGGCCGGCGACCAGCCGAGAAAGGCGCGCACTGCGCTTTCTTCCTGTTCCTCGCTGAAATAGCTGGAAGCCAGCAGCAACTGGTAGCCGTGGCGGCTGAGGGTGTCGCTGAAGCCCTGGATGGTCTGGGCGAAGATCGGCCCGGAGATGTTCGGGATGACCATGCCGACGATCCGCCCCCGCGCGGATGCCAACCCGCCAGCCACCAGATTGGGCACGTAGCCTAATTCGTCCACCGCACTGCGGATGCGCTCACGCAGTTCTTCGGACACCTGATCCGGCTGGTTGAAGTAGCGCGAGATGGTGATCGAGGACACGCCGACGCGCTCTGCGACGCTGCTCAGCGTGACGCGGCCTGCGCCGCGTCTCTTGCGTGGCGAGTCGGCTGGAGGGCGGGGCATGGGTGATCCTGACAGGAGGCTGGGGCGCTAAACATACTGCAACGTTAGCGCTAACAAAAGCGTTGGCAGCGCGTCTGGATATTTATTTTTTTGGAATATAAAAAGCATTTTTTATTATTTGACGATCTCTGAGGCGCTCTCCACACTTTGCCTTGTTAGCGCTAACAGCGCATCGCACTTCCGTCGCATGACTGCCACTCGCACGAGCGAGATCCGTTGACGACTGTGTGCAGTACGCTCGCCATGGGGCGAGCATCAATCGGTCAATCAGGCAGTGAACGTCATGCATAACGCATTTTTGCCGGCCGCCCGCAGTGCGCGCCGCCTCCGTGGTTCGATTTCCCTCCACCCACTGGCGGTCGCCGTGGTGCTCGCTTCCGGGGCCGCACCGCTCTGGGCGGCCGAGCCGAGCGAGCCCGCCGCCACTTCGTTGAAAGCCGTGACGGTCACCGCGACCCGCCGCGAGCAATCCCTGCAGGACGTGCCGGTCGCCGTGTCGGTGGTCGATGGCGAGCAGCTCGAGCGTGACAATCGCAATGGCGTCGCCAGCATCGTGCAGCAGGTGCCTACCCTGAATTTCCGCTCCGGTGCATCGAACAAGGACACCTCGCTGTTCATTCGCGGCGTAGGCACCATCTCCACCTCGCCAGGTGTCGAGCCGACCGTCGCGACGGTGATCGACGGCGTGGTGTTCGGCCGGCCGGGGCAGTCGACCCTGGACCTGCTCGATCTCGAGCGCATCGAGGTGCTGCGTGGCCCTCAGGGCACCTTGTTCGGCAAGAACGCCTCGGCTGGCGTCCTCAACATCGTTACCCGTGAGGCGCCCGAGGAGACCCGCGGTTATGTGGATTACTCGCACTTCGGTGGCGGCAACGAAAACCGCCTGCGCTTCGGCATCGGAGGCCGGTTGACCGACACCCTCAAGGGGTCGCTGAGTACCCTGTGGGGCAGCTACGACGGCAACGTCGAGAACGTCGCCAATGGTCATGACGTCAACGGTTACGACCGCAAGGGCGTGCGCGGCAAGCTGCAGTTCGAGCCCAACGAGGATTTCAAATTCACCCTGATCGGTGATTACCTGGAAGGCGAAGACACCATTCCCAGCGGCATCATCGTATCGACCACCGCGCCGGCACTGTCCGCCGGTTTGCGGCCGAGCGAGCATAACGGCAAGATCAACAGCGATTACAAGACCCACGTCGAGGACACCAATACCGGCTTGTCCGGGCAGGCCGACTGGAGCCTGGGTGATTTCACGCTAACCTCGATCACTGCCTGGCGCGGCTGGGACAACACCCAGTACCAGGATGGCGACCGCAGTGCCCAGCTGCCGACCACTGCCTCTCATGACAAGGGCGACGTACGCTACGACCAGTATTCTCAGGAGCTGCGCCTGGCTTCGCCAAAAGGCGAATTTCTCGAATACGTGGTGGGCGCCTTCTACATGCATGGCCGTTCGGATGAGGTCTATCGCCGTCAATCGACCAACGGCGGCGTTACCAACAACGGCCGTGCCGATTACAGCGTGACCAACGACAGCTACGCGGTGTTTGGCGAGAACACCTTCCATTTCACCGATGATTTGCGCGGCATCCTCGGTCTGCGCTGGACCCATGACGACGTCGAGTACGATCACCGTCGCGCCTCCACATCGGCCACGGCAGTCACCGGCATCCAGCCAGCGACGCGCAGCTCCGGTTCGGTCGATGAAGATGGCTGGACCGGCCGTATCGGCGGTCAGTACGACTTCACCGACAACCTGATGGGCTACGCCACCTACTCGCGTGGTTACAAAGGGCCAGCCTACAACGTGTTCTTCAACATGCAGCCGCGCGATACCGAGGCGCTGAAACCGGAGACCTCCGATTCGTATGAAATCGGCCTGAAGAGCACCGCCTGGAACAACCGCCTGGTCACCAACCTCGCGGTATTCCACACCGATTACGATAACTACCAGGCCAACTTCTTCGACACCGTGGCCAATCAGGTGGTAACCCGCCTGATCAACGCTGGCAGCGTCAAGACGCAGGGCGTCGAGCTGGATTACAGCCTGCAGGCCACTCGTCAGCTGAAACTGTCCGGCGCCGTTGCCTACACCAAGGCGCGGGTCGACAGCTTCCAGTGCCCGCCGGGCGCTGCGGCAACCTGCGATATCGACGGCTCGCCATTGCCGTTCACGCCGGACTGGAAGAGCTACGTGCGTGCCGACTACAGCATCCCGCTGGACAACGGCCTGGACGTGGAACTGAACTCGGACTACAGCTGGCAGGACAAGGTGCAGTACAGCCTCGACCAGAACCCAGGCACCACCCAGAGCGCCTACGGCATCTGGAATGCCAGCGTGGCCCTGGCCAACTACAACGATGGCTGGCGTGTGGCGCTGTTGGCGAAGAACCTGACCGACAAGTCCTACTCCACCATGCTGGCCTCGGGCGGTAACCATATCTACCGTATGGCGCCACGTGACGATCAACGCTATTTCGGTGTGCAACTGCGCAAGGATTTTTGACGGACAGCGTGCCTACCTAGCGTGCGGAACCCGCCCGAGCCGATAGAACGGCAGGGCGGTCATGCATTCACCCAGGGATTCATCATGACTCGATCCACCCGCCAGCTCAGTCTCGGCGCATTTCTCATGGCCACCGGGCACCACGTCGCTGCCTGGCGCCATCCGGACGTACCAGCCGATCCGCTGGATTTCTCGGTTTACAAACGTACTGCGCAGATCGCCGAAGCGGCCTGCTTCGACGCGCTGTTCGTGGCCGACAGCGTGGCCGCACCGACCGATGCCATCGCCAGCCGGATGCCGCGCTCGGCGCATTTCGAACCGCTGACGCTGCTTTCTGCGCTGAGCGCGGTGACCGAGCGCATCGGCCTGATCAGCACGGTAACCACCAGCTACAACGAGCCCTATCACGTGGCCCGCAAGTTCGCCTCCCTCGACCAGCTCTCCGGTGGCCGCGCAGGCTGGAACCTGGTGACCTCGGACGCCGCCGCCGAGGCCTACAACTTCGGCCGCGACGCGCACATTCCCCACGCCGAGCGCTATGCCCGCGCGCGGGAGTTCCATGATGTGGTCACCGGGCTCTGGGACAGCTGGGCGGACGACGCCTTCCTGCACGACAAGGCCAGCGGCCAGTTCTTCGATCCGGCCAAATTGCATGTGCTCGACCATCAGGGTGAGCACTTCAAGGTACGCGGGCCGCTGAACGTGGCCCGCTCGCCCCAGGGCAGGCCGGTGATCGTTCAGGCGGGCTCCTCGGAAACCGGTCGGCAGCTCGCCGCAGAGACCGCCGAAGTGGTCTTCACGGCGCAGACCTCGCTGGCCAAGGCCCAGGCATTCTATGCCGATCTCAAGGGTCGGTTGCACGGCTTCGGGCGCCGCGAGGATTCGCTGAAGATCATGCCCGGCGTGTTCGTGGTGGTCGGTCAGAGCGAGGGCGAAGCCCGCGAGAAATTCGAGCGCTTCCAGGAGCTGGTCGAACCACAGGTCGGCATCGCGCTGCTGGGGCGCATGCTGGGCAACTTCGATCTGTCCGGCTACCCGGCCGATGGTCCGCTGCCGGAGCTGCCGCTGACCGAGAATGGTCAGCAGAGCCGGCAGAAACTGCTGACCGAACTGGCAGGGGCGGAGAACCTGACCCTGGCGCAACTGGGGCGGCGTATCGCTGGCGGGCGCGGGCATTACAGCCTGATCGGCACACCCACGCAGATCGCCGACGAATTACAGGCCTGGTTCGAGGAGCGCGCTGCCGATGGCTTCAACGTGCTGGTACCGCACCTGCCGGCCGGTCTGGAAGATTTCGCCACGCAGGTGGTGCCCGAGTTGCAGCGTCGCGGGCTATTCCGCCGCGAGTACCAAGGCCGCACGCTGCGCGATCATCTGGGCCTGAGTGCGCCGCAGAACCGCTTCTTCACGCAGGAAAATCGATGAAACTCGTCCTCGCCTGTCTGTTGGCCCTCGGGATTCCCGGCAGCGCGTTCGCGCTGTATGGCGACGCCCGCCCAGACGCCCCCGAGCTTGCCGCGCGCGGCGAGCATCAGGTGGGCGTACGTACCCTTGAGCTGGTAAACCGCGATCAACTCGACGTGCTGTCCATCGATGCCAGGAATCCCGCGCCGCGTTACGAGCGAAGGCTGCGCCTGGAAATCTGGTATCCCGCGCAACTGCCGGCCGGGCAACAGGAGCTGACCACCTACCGCGACGTGCTGGGTGCCGGTGCCAACGATCCCAAACGGCCCAACACGCCGTTCGAGTTCCAGGGCCGAGCCTTGCGTGATGCGCCGGCGAGCGAGGGCCGTTACCCGCTGGTCATCGTCTCCCACGGCTACCCGGGCTCGCGCCTGCAGATGAGCTACCTGACCGAGCACCTGGCCTCCCACGGTTACGTGGTGGCGGCCATCGATCACCCGGAGTCGACCCGCGCGGACAAGGCCGGTTTCGCCAGCACGCTGCTCAATCGCCCGCTGGACGATCTGTTCGTGCTCCAGCAGTTGAGCGCCTTGAGCGAGGCTGACAGTGACAGCTTCCTGGCCGGGCATCTGGACGTGCAGCGCACCGCTTTGCTGGGTTACTCCATGGGCGGCTACGGCGCATTGAATGCCGCCGGCGCCGGAGTCAGCGCGGTGGCCAGCAGCCTGGTGCCGGGCTCCGCGCTCGAGTCGCGACGTGCCGGAAACAGCGTTTACGAGGGTGGCCGAGATACACGGATCAAGGCGTTGGTGCTGTTCGCGCCCTGGGGCGGGCGGCAGGGCATCTTCGATCAGGCCGGTCTGGCTGGCCTGCGGGTGCCGAGCCTGTTCGTCGCCGGTGACCAGGATGACGTCTCCGGTTATCGCGACGGTATCAGGCGCCTGGTGGACGGCGCGGTGAATGCCGAGCGCTATCTGCTGGTCTATCAAAATGCACGCCATAACGTGGCACCGAATCCGCCACCGCCTGCCGCCAGCAGTCATCCCGACGATTTCTCCGCCTATGCGGAGCCGGTGTGGGACAGTGCGCGGATCAACAACATCAACCAGCATTTCGTCCTGGCGTTTCTCGACCAGCAGCTCAAGGGGCTGGACAGAAAGGCCTATCTCGACCTGACGCCCCTGGCCGTCGACGGCAAATGGTCGCTGGATGGCGAAGGTCGCCAGCAGGCCGACCACAGCTACTGGCATGGTTTCAAGCAGCGCAGCGCCGTGGGCCTCGAGTGGTACCACCTGCCCGCCGCGCAACCTGCACCTATTCCCTGATGGAGAACTTCTGATGACCTACATCGCCAACCCGCAGCGCTATGAGCGTGTACCCTATCGCCGCGTCGGCCGCAGTGGCCTGGTGCTGCCGGCCCTGTCTCTGGGGCTGTGGCACAACTTCGGTGACGCCACGCCCATCGACACCCAGCGCGCGCTGCTGCGTACGGCGTTCGATCTGGGGATCAATCACTTCGATCTGGCCAACAACTATGGGCCGCCCTATGGCAGCGCCGAGAGCAATTTCGGCCGTTTGCTGCGTGAGGATTTCAGGCAGTACCGTGATGAGCTGATCATCTCCACCAAGGCCGGCTGGGACATGTGGCCCGGCCCCTACGGGCAGGGCGGCAGTTCGCGCAAGTACCTGATTTCCAGCCTCGACCAGAGCCTGCAGCGCCTCGGCGTGGACTACGTCGACATCTTCTATTCGCACCGCTTCGACCCGCACACGCCGCTGGAAGAAACCGCCGGGGCACTGGCCAGCATCGTCGAGCAGGGCAAGGCGCTGTACATTGGCATCTCCTCCTACTCGGCAGGCAAGACCCAGGAAATCGCCGCGCTGCTGCGGGCACGCAACGTGCCGCTGCTGATCCATCAGCCGGCCTACAACCTGTTCAATCGCTGGATCGAGAAGGATCTGCTGACGGCGACCGAGGAGGAGGGCGCCGGGGTGATCGTGTTCACCGCGCTGGCTCAGGGGCTGCTCAGTGACAAGTACCTCGATGGCATTCCCGCCGACGCTCGGGTCAATCGCCCGGGTGGCGCGTCACTGCGGCCCGAGCATCTGTCCGACGACAACATCGCTCGTGCCCGCGCCCTCAACGAAATCGCCCAACGTCGCGGCCAGAGCCTGGCACAGCTGGCGCTGGCCTGGACCCTGCGCGATCCGCGGGTCACCTCGGCGCTGATCGGCGCGAGCAAGCCGGAGCAGATCACCGAGAACGTCGCGGCGCTGGACAACCTGGCGTTCAGCGCCGAGGAACTGGCGGAGATCGACCGCTACGCCGTCGAGGGCGGCATCAACCTCTGGGAAAAACCGTCGACCGACTGGCAGGAGTGAGCATGAAAGGTATGAAGTTAGCGCTCGCCGCACTGGCGTTGATCGGTCTTGCGCAGGCTGTAAATGCCGACCCGCAGACCTTGCGCATCGGCTACCAGAAAGGCTCGGTCAGCCTGGTGCTGGCCAAGGAGCACGGCATGCTGGAAAAGCGTTTCGCCGACACCAAGGTGCAGTGGATCGAGTTCCCTGCGGGCCCGCAAATGCTCGAAGCGCTGAACATCGGCAGCCTGGATATCGGCGCCACGGGTGATATCCCGCCGATCTTCGCCCAGGCCGCAGGCGCCGATCTGCTGTACATCGCCGCCGAGCCACCGAAGCCCCAGGCCGAGGTGATTCTGGTGCCCAAGAGCAGCTCCATTCAGTCGGTAAAAGAACTCAAGGGCCGCAAGGTCGCCTTGCAGAAGGGTTCCAGCGCGCACAACCTGGTACTGCGTGCGCTGCAGCGTGAAGGCCTGAGTTTCGCCGATATCCAGCCGATCTACCTGGCGCCCTCTGACGCCCGTGCCGCCTTCGAGAGCGGTAGCGTGGATGCCTGGGCCATCTGGGACCCGTTCTATTCGGCCATCGATCTGGAAGGCAAGGCGCGTCTGCTGGCCAATGGTGAGGGCCTGGGTTTCATCGGCCCGTTCTTCCTCGCTGCGCGGCCCTATGCCGAAGCCAACCCGGCATTCATTGCGCAACTGCTGGAAGAACTCGGCCGCGCCGAGGCGCTGACCCGCGATGACAAGGCAGCGAGCATCAGCCTGCTGTCACGCTTCATGGGTTTGTCCGAAGCGGTGATCGAGCGCACCTTCAGCCACCGCCCGCCGTCGCCGCCCATCCCGGTCAGCGACGAAATCGCCGCCGCCCAGCAGCGCACCGCCGACCTGTTTCTGGAAAACCGCCTGCTGCCCAAACGAGTCGATGTGCAGAGCGCCGTCTGGAGGCCTTGAGGTAGACGATACGATCGTTCCCACGTTGAACCGCGGCCTCTGGCGACACTTGGATCGTTCCCACGCTCATGCGTGGGAATGCCTCTGAGGACGCTCCGCGTCCAGTAACTCGCGTGACCACGCAGGCACGTGGGAACTATCGACAACGGACGGTGACCGGCTTATTTGGGCGCGCGCGAGGCGCGCGAATCGCGGGCATGGCCCGCTCCCACGGTGGAGCGCACGGTGTCAGCTCA
>NZ_JBQWIF010000055.1:0-25104 GCF_052958135.1 Pseudomonas sp. SZ40
GGAACGGGCCATGCCCGTGACGCTTCGCGGGCATGGCGCGCTCCCACAGGTACCTGAGCCGAATGGCCGCGCACTCCCCTCGGTCATCGCACAGGGTATTTCGTCGAAGATCACGAACCTCGACTGGAGTTCGTATGCCTATGGCTCGACGGTGACAAAACAGAAACGGTCATCCGGCAATTGATCGTGGGAACGGGCCATGCCCGTGATACTTCGCGCGCATGGCGCGCTCCCACTGGCACCTGAGCCGAACGGCCGCGCACTCCCCTCGGTCATCGCACAGGGTATTTCGTCGAAGATCACGAACCTAGACTGGAGTTCGTATGCCATGGCTCGACGGTGACAAAACAGAAACGGTCATCCAGCGATTGATCGTGGGAACGGGCCATGCCCGTGACGCTTCGCGCGCATGGCCCGCTCCCACAGGTACCTGAGCCGAATGGCCGCGCACTCCCCTCGGTCATCGCACAGGGCATCTCGTCGAAGATCGCGAACCTCGACTGGAGTCCGTATGCCCATGGCTCGACGGTGACAAAACAGAAACGGTCATCCGGACACTGATCGTGGGAACGGGCCATGCCCGTGACGCTTCGCGCGCATGGCCCGCTCCCACAAGCAATACACCAATGTCCGTTTCCCGCTCTGCGGCCACTGCACTTGAGATTGCATCGAAAAGTCGGAAATAGGCTCCAGGCTCGAAATGCACGCATAAAAAACGGAGCCCTGAGGCTCCGTTTTCTACAGCAGCGCTTACTGCGCCAGTTTCTTGTGCCGTACCCGGTGTGGCTGGGCAGCGGCGTCGCCGAGGCGCTTCTTGCGGTCGGCTTCGTACTCGGTGTAGTTGCCCTCGAAGAACAGCACGCCATCGTCCTCGTAGGAGAGGATGTGGGTCGCCACGCGGTCCAGGAACCAGCGATCGTGAGAAATCACGATGGCGGCGCCAGGGAAGTCCAGCAGTGCGTCTTCCAGCGAACGCAGGGTTTCCACGTCGAGGTCGTTGGACGGTTCGTCGAGCAGCAGGACGTTGGCGCCCTCCTTCAGGGTCAGGGCCAGGTGCAGGCGGCCACGCTCACCACCGGAGAGGTCCTTGACGAACTTCTGCTGGTCAGCGCCCTTGAAGTTGAAACGCCCCACGTAACCACGGGACGGCACCTCGTAGTTGCCGATCTTGATCTGATCCAGGCCATCGGAAACCGCTTCCCAGACCGACTTGCTGCCGTCCAGGTCGTCGCGGCTCTGGTCCACGCAGGCCAGTTGCACGGTGTCGCCGATCTCGATGCTGCCGGAGTCCGGAGTCTCCTTGCCCATCAGCATGCGGAACAGGGTCGACTTACCGGCACCGTTACCGCCGATCACGCCGACGATGGCGCCCTTGGGTACGCTGAACGACAGGTCCTCGACCAGCACGCGGTCGCCGTAGCCCTTGGTGACGTTCTTGAATTCGATGACCTTGTCACCCAGGCGCGGCCCGGCCGGGATGTAGATTTCGTTGGTCTCGGCGCGTTTCTGGAATTCCTGGGACTGCATTTCCTCGAAGCGCTGCAGACGAGCCTTGGATTTCGACTGGCGGGCCTTGGCGCCTTTGCGCACCCACTCCAGCTCTTCCTTCATGGCCTTCTCGTGGGCCGACTGCTGCTTGGACTCCTGGGCCAGACGGGACGATTTCGCCTCCAGCCAGCCGGAGTAGTTGCCTTCGTACGGGATGCCCGCACCGCGGTCGAGTTCGAGAATCCAGCCGGCGACGTTGTCGAGGAAGTAACGGTCGTGGGTAATGGCGACCACGGTACCCGGGAAGTCGTGGAGGAAACGCTCCAGCCAGGCCACGGAGTCGGCGTCCAGGTGGTTGGTCGGTTCGTCCAGCAGCAGCATGTCGGGGGCCGACAGCAGCAGGCGGCACAGGGCCACACGGCGCTTCTCACCACCGGACAGGTGCTCGATCCTGGCGTCCCAGGCCGGCAGACGCAGGGCATCGGCAGCGACTTCCAGTTGACGCTCCAGGTTGTGGCCATCGCTGGCCTGCAGGATGGCCTCCAGCTTGGCCTGTTCGGCGGCCAGCTTGTCGAAGTCGGCATCCGGCTCGGCGTAGGCGGCGTACACCTCATCGAGGCGCGCCTGGGCGTCCTTGATGCCGCTCACGGCTTCTTCCACCGCTTCACGCACGGTCTTGTTCGGGTCGAGCTGCGGCTCCTGCGGCAGGTAGCCGACATTGATATCCGGCATCGGACGGGCTTCGCCGTCGAACTCGGTGTCTACCCCGGCCATGATGCGCAGCAGGGTCGACTTACCCGCACCGTTCAGGCCGAGCACGCCGATCTTGGCACCCGGGAAGAACGACAGGGAAATGTTCTTGAGGATCTCGCGCTTCGGCGGCACGACCTTGCTCAGCCGATGCATGGTGTAGACGTATTGAGCCAAAATTCAGACCTCACTAATAAATGGCAACGATGGCGCGCACCCTATGCGAAGACGATGCGTCACGCAAACGGAGAAATGTCGCGCAGGGCCACCAAGCCCGGCAGCCCGCACGCTGGAACGGCAAGACTAGCCTATGCCATTCGACAGCGTCGGGGCACGCCACAGGGAGCGTTGGTGCGCGGGCGCAGCAGCATCTATAAAGGAAGAGATCATTCGAGAAGCTGCGGCGAACCCACGTAGCGGCATTTTCGGCGATCTTGCAGCAGCGAGAAAGGGCCAGTTGACACACGACACTCGTCGCCTGGGCTGGCACTTCGCCACAATTGTGGCATGCTAGCCGCCCTGGGAAGCGGACGCCCCTGTTCAACACCTTTTTCGCAGCATTACCTGCCTTCCCGACCCGCCGTCGCAGGACCTCATCACGTGTCAGCGCCCAAGACCACGCGCCCCCACCGCGACCCTCCGCTCGTGCCCATGCGCCGCTCGTTCAAAGGCGCACTGGTGGTACTGGTGCTTGGGCTTCTGGTCCTGCTGCTCTGGCAATTGCAGCTCGAATTCCGCCAGTTGAAGGAAAACCAGCGCGACCTCAGCCTGGCGGTGAGCGAGCAGTTGGCCAAGCAGTTGAGCCTGAGCATGGGCTCCATGGCCAATGCCGGCCAAGCGGTACTCAATGCCACCAGCGATCCCGAAGAAGCCGTCGATCAGCACGATCACTACCTGGACAACCTGCGCGCGGTCTTCCCCTCCCTACAAAGCATCGC
The DNA here is from genome assembly GCF_052958135.1 of Pseudomonas sp. SZ40. Lineage (NCBI taxonomy): Bacteria > Pseudomonadati > Pseudomonadota > Gammaproteobacteria > Pseudomonadales > Pseudomonadaceae > Pseudomonas > Pseudomonas sp. SZ40. Next base: position 3,177 of record NZ_JBQWIF010000055.1, read on the forward strand.
CCACCTGGACGCCACCGGCAGGCTGCTGCACGACAGCGCACCGCAGAGCAGCGACCAGCGGCGGCTGATCGAAATGGCCAGGCGCACTGCCAACCAGCGCTACCACTACGCTTCCGATGCCGAGGGCGAAGGACGCATCTACCTGCTGCTGCAAGCCCCCACGGACGACGGCTACTGGGCGCTGCGCCTGAGTGCCGACACCCTGGAAGGCTGGATGCAGAACAGCCAGCAGGGCGATTTTCCCTGGTTGCTGGAAGATGTCTCGAGTGAGCGGGTGATCGCCGACTCGCGGGGCGTGAGCCCACAAGAACGCAACTATCCAATGGTCACCGCCGCCCATCAGGCGCAGACCATCCTCCTGCAGGGCCTGCCCGGCTCCGACTGGCAACTGCGCGCATTGCTCGACGAGCGTCAGGTGCAGGCCCAGGTGTTGCCGGAAATGGCCGGCAAGTTCCTGCTGTTCACCCTTTGCAGCCTGCTGACGCTGTTCGCCCTCTATCGCCTGGTGCGTGAGCAAAGCAATCTGCACGCGCTCAACGCAGCGTCGGGTCGCTCCCTGCACCAGGCTGCCAGTGCCCTGGGCGTTATCGAAGAACGGGTACTGGTGACCGATAGTGGCGGCCGCCTGACTTACCTCAACCCGCAGGCCGAAGCGCTGTTCGGGCTGACCAACCGGCATGCTCGCGAATGGCACCTGCTGGAACTGCTGCCGCGCCTCGACCCATTGCTGCTGCACGCCACGGCATTTCACAGCGACCTAGGCCCGGACCTGGTGGAGATCCGCCAGGACGGCGACGTGCGCCTGTTCACCATCACCCGCAGCGATCTGGGCGATGAAGCGCGCCACCTGGGCTTCGTCTGGGTGCTGCGCGACGTCACCGAAGAGCAGCAGGCCACCCGTGTGCTGCAGGAAACCAGGCGCCGCTATCAGGACATCTTCGACGGCACCGGCACGGCGCTCTGCGTACTCGACCTCGCCGGGCTCTACCACTTCCTGCGTGAAGAAGGGCTGAGCAGCGGCGCCCAGCTACAGCCCTGGCTCAAAAATCACCCGCAGCGCCACGGCGAACTGCTGCGCCACATGCGCTTCACCGAAACCAACCAGGTCGCCCTGCGCCTGCTCGGTGTCAGTACACCGGAGCAGGCCTGGGAACACCTGATCAACCGTGGCGACGTCAACCCGGATGGCTTCCGTGCCCAGCTCAGTGCCGCCCTGCTCGACGGCGGCGGCCATCTCGAGCTGGAAAGCCATATCGAGGGCGCCAACGGCATCATTCGTCACCTGTGGCTGGTGATGCGCCTGCCGGAAAGCCCCCAGGACCTGCACGCCGTGGCCCTGAGCATCAGCGACATCACCAGCCGCAAGCGCATGGAACTGTCGCTGGTCGAGCGCGAACGCTTCTGGTCGGAAGTGGTGCGCGCGGTGCCGGACACCCTCTACGTCAACGACATCCCGTCGCGTACCGTGCTGTTCAGCAACCATGACATCGGCAGCAAGCTGGGCTACGACCCCGCCTTCGTCAAAGCCCAGGGCGACGGCTTCTGGAAACACATCGTCCACCCCGACGACAGTGACTTCTACGGCCGCGTGCGCAACCTGCAAAGCGTGCTGAGCAACGGCGTACTGCTCGAGTCGCAGATCCGCGCCCGTCACCGCGACGGCTCATGGCGCTGGCTGAGCATTACCGAGCAGGCACTCTCGCGAGACGCCAATGGCTGGGTCAGCCGCCTGATCGGCGTGGCCAAGGACATCACCGAGCAGATCGCCCGCAACGAATCGCTGCGCGACAACGAACAGCGCTACCGCATGCTGGCGGAAAGCATCAGCGACGTGATCTTCTCCACCGACAGCCAGCTGACCCTCAACTACATCAGCCCATCGGTGCAGACGGTGCTCGGCTATCCACCGCAGTGGGTGCAGCAGCATGGTTTCGAAGGCCTGGCCACCAACCCGCAGCAACTCGGCGGCATCTACGCCCTGCTCGAACGCATTCGCTCCGCCCTCGGTACCCCTCAGCACCTGCAGGAGCTGCGGCAGACCCTGACACCCCAGCTGTTCGTCTTCGACTGCCTGCGCGCCGATGGCCGCAAGATCCCTGTCGAGCTGCGCCTGGTGCCCATGTGGGATGACAACGGGCACTTCGAAGGCCTGCTCGGCGTGGGCCGCGACATCGCCCAGCAGCGCCGCGCCGAGAAAGACCTGCGCATGGCGGCCACGGTATTCGAACACTCCACCGCGGCGATTCTGGTCACCGACCCGGCGGGCTACATCGTGCAGGTCAACAACGCCTTCAGCCGGGTCAGCGGCTACAGCTCCGAGCAGGTGCTCGACCAACTGCCGGGCATGCTCACCGCCGACAGCCAGCAGAGCAAGCACCTGCAGTACGTGCTCGCTCAGCTCAACCAGCGCGGGACCTGGGAAGGCGAGATCTGGCTGAAGCGCCGCAACGGCGAGAACTTCCCGGCCTGGGTGGGCATCACCGCGGTCCATGATGAAGAAGGCGACCTGGTCAGCTACGTGTGCTTCTTCAGCGACATCAGCGAGCGCAAGGCCAGCGAACAGCGTATCCACCGCCTGGCCTACTATGACGCCCTGACCCAGTTGCCCAACCGCACCCTGTTCCAGGATCGCCTGCACACCGCCCTGCAACATGCCGAACGGCATCGTGAATGGGTGGTGCTGATGTTCCTCGACCTCGACCGTTTCAAGCCGATCAACGACTCCCTGGGCCACGCCGCCGGCGACCGCATGCTCAAGGACGTGGCGGTTCGCCTGGCCGCCTGCGTGGGCGAAGACGACACCGTGGCGCGCATGGGCGGTGACGAGTTCACCCTGCTGCTGCAATCCAACAGCACCCGCCAGGGTGCACTGCACCGGGCCATCCACGTCGCCGAACAGATCCTCGCCAGCCTGGCCCGAGCCTTCGTGCTGGAAGGCCGCGAGTTCTTCGTCACCGCCAGTATCGGCATCGCGCTCAGCCCGCAGGATGGCAACGAGCTGAGCCAACTGATGAAGAACGCCGACACCGCGATGTACCACGCCAAGGAGCGCGGCAAGAACAACTTCCAGTTCTACCAGGCGGACATGAACGCCAGCGCCCTGGAGCGTCTGGAGCTCGAAGGCGACCTGCGCCACGCGCTGGAACAGGGCGAATTCCTGCTCCACTACCAGCCGCAGTTCTCCGGCAACGGCAAACGCCTGACCGGCGTCGAAGCCTTGCTGCGCTGGCAGCATCCCAAGCGCGGCCTGGTCGCCCCGGACGCCTTCATCCCGGTTCTGGAAGAGCTCGGCCTGGTGGTGCAGGTCGGCGACTGGGTGCTGGCCGAAGCCTGCCGCCAGATGAACATCTGGCACCACAACAAGATCCGCGTACCGAAAGTCTCGGTGAACCTCTCCGCCCGGCAGTTCAGCGACGGCCATCTGCACCAGCGCATCGCCCGGACGCTCAGCGCCTGCAACATCCCGGCCGCCTGCCTGGAGCTGGAACTGACCGAGAGCATCCTCATGCAGGACGTGGGCGCGGCGATGCAGACCCTCAAGGACCTGAAGAACCTCGGCCTGTGCATCGCCATCGACGACTTCGGTACCGGCTACTCATCGCTCAACTACCTCAAGCAGTTCCCCATCGACGTGCTGAAGATCGACCGCAGCTTCGTCGACGGCCTGCCCCAGGGCGAACAGGACGGGCAGATCGCCCGCGCCATCATCGCCATGGCCCACAGCCTGAACATGACGGTGATCGCCGAAGGCGTGGAGACCCAGGAGCAGCTCGACTTCCTGCGCAACCACGAGTGCGACGAAGTGCAGGGCTACCTGCTCGGCCGGCCGATGCCTGCCCACCAGTTCGAGGCGCAGTTCTGCGGGCGCAGCCTGTTCATGCTCGAGTGAGCCGCGCAAAGCGTGGCGTGGCCGGCGAGTGAGCGCCGCTTGTCCTGGCCATGATCACGCTTCATATGCCTGGCCAGCTCGGATGCGTTAGAATCCGCACCCTATTTCATCCGCCCAGCTGACTTTCAGGGGATTGCCATGTTCAGCCGTGATTTGACCATTGCCAAGTACGACGCCGAGCTCTTCGAAGCCATGCAGCAAGAAGCTCTGCGCCAGGAAGAGCACATCGAGCTGATCGCCTCGGAAAACTACACCAGCCCGGCAGTCATGGAAGCCCAGGGCTCGGTGCTGACCAACAAGTACGCCGAAGGCTACCCGGGCAAGCGCTACTACGGTGGTTGCGAGTACGTCGACGTGGTCGAGCAACTGGCCATCGACCGCGCCAAGGAACTGTTCGGCGCCGATTACGCCAACGTCCAGCCGCACGCCGGCTCCCAGGCCAACGCCGCCGTCTACCTGGCACTGCTGAGCGCCGGTGACACCATCCTCGGCATGAGCCTGGCCCACGGCGGTCACCTGACCCACGGCGCCAGCGTTTCCTCGTCGGGCAAGCTGTACAACGCCGTGCAGTACGGCATCGACGGCAACGGCCTGATCGACTACGACGAAGTCGAGCGTCTGGCCGTCGAGCACAAGCCGAAGATGATCGTCGCCGGCTTCTCCGCCTACTCCCAGGTTCTGGACTTCCCGCGCTTCCGCGCCATCGCCGACAAGGTAGGTGCCTACCTGTTCGTCGACATGGCCCACGTGGCCGGCCTGGTCGCTGCTGGCGTGTACCCGAACCCGGTGCCGTTCGCCGACGTGGTGACCACCACCACCCACAAGACCCTGCGCGGCCCGCGTGGCGGCCTGATCCTCGCCAAGGCCAACGCCGACATCGAGAAGAAGCTCAACTCCGCGGTATTCCCGGGCGCCCAGGGCGGCCCGCTGGAGCACGTCATCGCTGCCAAGGCGATCTGCTTCAAGGAAGCGCTGCAGCCTGAGTTCAAGACCTACCAGCAGCAGGTCGTGAAGAACGCCCAGGCCATGGCCGGCGTGTTCATCGAGCGTGGCTTCGACGTCGTTTCCGGCGGCACCGAAAACCACCTGTTCCTACTCTCGCTGATCAAGCAGGAAATCTCCGGCAAGGACGCTGACGCCGCACTGGGCAAAGCCTTCATCACCGTCAACAAGAACTCGGTGCCGAACGACCCACGCTCCCCGTTCGTGACCTCCGGCCTGCGCTTCGGCACCCCGGCAGTCACCACTCGCGGCTTCAAGGAAGCCGAGTGCAAGGAACTGGCTGGCTGGATCTGCGACATCCTGGCCGACCTGAACAACGAAGCGGTGATCGACGCCGTTCGCGAGAAGGTCAAAGCCATCTGCGCCAAACTGCCGGTTTACGGCAAGTAAGCGGCAGCGCTGCAAACGAAGGAGCCCGGCCGATGCCGGGCTTTTTCATGCCGGTGAAAAACAAGAGCCCCAGGATGCCTGCCACCTCACCGCCGAAAGCACACGCCACACACGAAGAAGCCGCGCAGTGCGCGGCTTCTTCGGTGGCGACCTGCTCGGGCTCCCGAGCAGGCTGACGGGGCACTCATGCCCCAGGCGTGATCAACGCGATGCAGCGGCCGGTGCGGCAGTAGCGGTGGCCGTGCACGGCGCGCTGGCACCGAGGCCGGCGGTCATGCTTTCGACGTTGTTGAGCACGTCATTACCCTGGTTGACCTTCTGCGCCTTCTCGGCAGCCTGCATGCGCTGAGCGTAGGTGGTCGAGTCACCCTGGAAGCTCTGCTGGGTTTCCAGCACGGAGTTGGCGATGCTCAGCAGGCTGCGGCCAGTGGAGATCAGGTTGTCGGAGGTGCTCGGCGTGCACGGTGCGCCGCCACCGGCCACCTGCGAGCTGTGCAGGCCCTGGCTTTGCGTGTTCTGCGGCAGGCACCCAGCAAGGGTAACCAGCATCGGTGCGACGAGCAGAGCTCCTAGCGTTCCTTTGATGCTCATGTGACTTTCTTCCTCGATGACCTGCCTGCGACACAGTGTCGAAGCGATGCCCGGGATTTTAGGAAGGGTATAGTGGCGGCGAAATAGTACGGGTGTGCTAGAGGCACTTTGTCCCCTTATTGTTGTCTTGCGCCTGCGATTGCCCGCGGCCTATGGTGTGCGAGTATCCGAATCAAATAGCTCGTAGGAAACTTACATGTCCGTGACCGCGCCCCGTGCGTACGACGCCGAGCGTGCTCAGGCGGTGGTGCGTCTGATCATCTCGCCAATCGCCATCAGTTATGCGCTGGCCCTCTACCAGTTTTCCATGATCGAGGCGGAGGTGGCCTGGAATATCTTCCTCTACGAAGTGACTTACTGTGCCGCCGCGCTGGCGCTCTGGCTCGACATCCGCCGCCGCCCCGGCAACCGGCCGGTACGGCGAGTGCTGACCATGATCATCGACTACACCACCATCACGCTGGTCATTACCGCAGGTGGCGCGGCCATGCTGCCGATCTATGCCGTCCTGCTCTGGGTGACCGTCGGCTACGGCCTGCGTTACCAGTCGGGCTACCTGCTGCTGGCGACCATCATGGCCACGCTCTCGCTGCTAATCATCGCGAGCACTTCGGCCTACTGGCAGTCGCAGCCTTATCTGATCTTCACCCTGCTGCTCACCACCCTGATGGTGCCAGCCTACATACACACCCTGCTCAAGCGCTCGCGCCGCGCCGCTGAGGCCGAGCAGGCCGCCAACCTGGCCAAGTCGCAGTTTCTGGCACAGGCCAGCCACGACCTGCGCCAGCCCATCCACTCCATCAGCCTGTTTACCGCGTGTTTGCGCGACAGCAGCTTGGGCACCGAACAGCAGCGCCTGGTGGAGAACATCGACAAATCGCTGCACAGCGTCTCGCGCCTGTTCCGCTCGATTCTCGACATGTATTCGCTGGACAGCGGCAAGGTGGATCCGCAGATGGAAACCCTGCCGCTGCACACTCTGCTGCAGCAATTGATCCAGCAGAATACCGAAGCGGCTCGCTGGGCCGGGGTCGATATTCGCCTGCACTGCCCGCCAGTCTACGTGCGTACCGATCATGCCCTGCTCACCACCATGCTGCAGAACCTGCTCTCCAACGCCTTGAAGTACGCCCCCGGGCAACCCGTCCTGATCGGCTGCCGGCGCACAAGCGCGGGCCTGTCCATCGAGCTGTACGACAAAGGTCGCGGCATCGCCGAAGCGCATCTCGAGAACATCTTCGAAGAGTTCTACCGCGTGCGTCAGGCGCGCGACAGCGATGTCGACGGAATGGGGCTGGGGCTGACCATCGTCAGGCGGCTGGGCACGCTGATGGATCTGCGCATTCGCATTCGCTCGGTAGAGGGCCGGGGCACCCTGGCGGCAATCGACGGCCTGCAGACGGTAGCGGCACCGCTCGAACGCATCGCCACGGCACGGAGCAACAGCCTGGCGCCGCGCATGCTGGATGGGCTGCGGGTGTGCCTCATCGAGGATGATCAGAACGTACTATTGGCCACCGCCACCCTGCTGACGAAGTGGGGCTGTGACGTCGCTACCTTCACGTCGCTACCCGACGTGTCGACGGACTTCGATCTGGTGGTCACCGACTTCGATCTCGGCCGTGAAGCCTCCGGGGCTGACTGCATCAACCATGTGCGCGCAGTCAGCGGCCGCAACGTACCGGCCATCATCATGACCGGCCACGACGTGCGCCGCGTGCACGAGCAACTGGGCGACGAGAACATTCCGATCCTGTCCAAGCCCGTGCAGCCCGCCGAACTGCGCTCGCTGCTGGTGGCGCTGAAACTCGGATCGCAAGCAGCCTGACGATGAGCGCAACCCAGCCTGCGCCGCCTTGGCGGCGGCAACCGGGCGGGTAGCGACGCCCATCGAGTGCCCGGCGCGAAAGGTACCGTGCGTGTTCACTGCTGTATTGCGCCTGTAAATAAATGCCCGCGGACCATGGTGTGCGGGTACCAGAACCACATGGCTTCTAGAGAACTCCCATGTTCGCGACCGGCTCTCCCACATACGATACAGAGCGTGCGCAGGCGGCGGTGCGCTTGATCATCACGCCTATCGCCATCGGTTACACACTGGTGCTTTTCCAGCAATCCATAATCGGGGAAGCGCTGGCCTGGAAGATCTTCCCACTCGAAGCGGTGTTCTGTGTCGCCGCCCTGACGCTCTGGTTCGATATCTGTCGCCGCCCCGGCAACCGACCAGTGCGACGAGTGCTGACCATGCTCATCGACTACTGCGCCATCACGCTGGCCATTGCCACGGGTGGCGCGCTCATGCTGCCGATCTACGCAGCGCTACTCTGGATAACCGTCGGCTATGGGTTGCGTTACAGGTCGGGCTACCTGCTGCTGGCGACCATCATGGCGACACTCTCGCTGCTAATCATCGCGAGCACTTCGGCCTACTGGCAGTCGCAACCTTATCTGATCATCACCCTGCTGCTCACCACCCTGATGGTGCCCGCTTACATACACACGCTGCTCAAGCGCTCGCGCCTGGCAACGGAAGCCGAGCAGGCCGCCAACCTGGCCAAGTCGCAGTTCCTGGCACAGGCCAGCCACGACCTGCGCCAGCCCATCCATTCCATCAGCCTGTTTACCGCGTGTTTGCGCGACAGCCGCTTGGGCGCCGAACAACAGCGGCTGGTGGAGAACATCGACAAATCGCTGCACAGCGTTGCCCGCCTGTTCCGCTCGATTCTCGACATCTACTCGCTGGACAGCGGCAAGGTGGTTGCCCAGATGGAGGTTCTGCCACTGCACAAGTTGCTGCAGCACCTGGTCCAGCAGAACACCGAGGCCGCTCGTTGGGCCGGGGTCGATATTCGCCTGCACTGCCCGCCCCTATACGTGCGCGCCGATCATGGCCTGCTGACCACCATGCTGCAGAACCTGCTCTCCAACGCGCTGAAGTACGCCCCTGGGCAACCGGTGCTGATCGCCTGCCGACGCAAAGGCACGGGCCTGTCGATCGAGCTCTACGACAAGGGCCGAGGCATCGCCGAAGCGCACCTCGATAACATCTTCGAAGAGTTCTACCGGGTGCGTCAGGCCCGCGACAGCGATGTCGAAGGCATGGGCCTGGGGCTGACCATCGTCAGGCGGCTGGCTACGCTGATGGACCTGCGCATCCGTATCCGCTCCGTGGAGGGCCGCGGCACCCTCGCAGCCATCGACGGCCTGCAACGGGTAGCGGCCCCGGTCGAACGCACCTCTCCGGCAACGGGCGTCAGCCAGGCACCGCGTATGCTGGATGGGCTGCGGGTGTGCCTGATCGAGGATGATCAGAACGTGCTGCTGGCCACCGCCACCCTGCTGAAGAAGTGGGGCTGCGAAGTCGCGACCTTCACCTCGCTACCGAACGTGTCGCCGGACTTCGATCTGGTGGTCACCGACTTCGACCTTGGCCGCGAGGCCTCCGGGGCCGACTGCATCGCCCACGTGCGCGCCCTCAGCGGGCGCAACGTACCGGCGATCATCATGACCGGCCACGACGTGCGCCGCGTTCAGGAACAATTGGGCGACGACGATATCCCGATCCTCTCCAAACCGGTACAGCCCGCCGAGCTGCGCTCGCTGCTGGTGGCGCTGAAGCTCAAAACGCAGGCTGCCTGACGATCAGCGCAGCCCGGCCTGTGCGGCCTTGGCGGCTGCCGCTGCACGACTGCTGACATCCATCGTGCGCAGCAACGACGAGACATGAATGCGCACGGTGAAGGGTGAGATGTCCAGCTCGCGGGCGATCTCCTTGTTCGACAGGCCGCGCACCACCAGCCGCAACACGTCCTGCTGACGCGGCGTCAGTTGCTCCAGCAGTTGCCTGCCCTCGGTAAAGGCCGGCACCCCGGCGGGGCCCAGGCTGAGCACGAAATCTCCCGCGCACACCGCCAGCAGCCCATCGGCAATTTCATCGGGCGGTGTCGCCTTGCCAATGAAACCATCGGCCCCCGCAGCCATCACCTCGTCGATCAGCTCGCGGTTGTCGACCATCGACACGATCACGATGGAGCTGCGCTGAAAGCGCTGGCGTAACGCGCCAATGGCTTGCGGCGACTGCCCCGGGAACAGCAGATCGAGCATGAACAGGCTAGGCGGCGCGCCGGCAGTTGCCAGGTCGAGCACCTCGTCCATGTCACCGGCTTCGAGAATGCAGGCATGGGGAAAAACGCGTTGCGCGATACGGCTAAGGCCTTCGCGAAAGACCGGGTGATCATCGGCCACGATGATGCGGTCTTGCGGGGAACGATCGATCATAAGGATATTTTCATCATGAGCTGAGACTACGGTCATATCCATGGAGGCGCCACGATCTGGTTCTCAGTCTGCGCCGGATTGGGCTGGCCTATCGCTCCCTGCAGATGCCAGCCAAGCGACATAGACCCCCGGATGCTTTGAAAAGATCCTGAGCGGGGGCAGATTTGGCAATAAAGCACTCATGAGCCAGCGCAATTTGCTCGGAAATGAGACGAGCGTCTGGCAAAGAGCAGCTCTGGGACACGCCAGAAGGGCCATCTGCAAAAGCCGAGAGAGATATTCAGGGTTCTCAGCAAAGAGAAAAATCTGTTCACGCACCTCGTGAACGGACCAAACCAATGGACGCTCCCGCCTAAACCGCAGTGAAAGGGGAATAGCGCATCAGTGGTCCAGCACGAGCCTTTCCTGCATGGCAGCCGCCCTCTGAACCTTATCGTGACCAAGCTGAAGAGAAAGTACGGCAGGCCATCGCGATCTTGAGGCAACAGCACGGACCTCACCGAACGCCGCGCTAATTACGCCAAACGTGGACAGTATGTGGACACCCAACCCGGAGAAGCCGCTCGTTTCTCACCAATCAGAAACGCAAAAGCCGCGCAGTGCGCGGCTTTGAAGGTGGTAGGCCCACACGGACTCGAACCGTGGACCAGAGGATTATGAGTTGCCTAGAAACGCTGCAAGCCTAGTGAAATCGTGCGTAGGCTAACGTAGGTACAGTTAGCTGGAGGTAGCGTGATTACTGTTGTTGAGCGTAATTTGGTGAAAACCAAAGAAGCTAACCCCTGTACTGCTAGTGTACCATTTTTGTATCGCTGAACAATGCAAAGCGGTCTGAGCTACTAAATAGCTACCTAGCAATGCATTGAACTAACAATCAAACTAGATTCTCGTAACTCCAATTATGATTGGTATAGGGCATTTGCTTTTCGTTGACTTTATAAAAAATCTTGAACTTTGAACCGATAGGGCTGTTTTTTATATTTACGCAGCATCCTTTTATTTTACTACCCTCTGCAAATGGCTGCCCTGCGGTTACGCAAACATCTGTTTTGCCATTGCCTTTGTCAATTATCTCTACAATTACCGTGGGATAAGTGCAATACTTATCCTTAGCTGGGCTTACGTCAGGAATGTAGCTCAATACGGCCGGGGTACGCATAAGCTCTAAGCTTTTGAAACAGCGCATCAAACTTAACTTTGAGAAAAGTGGCAAGTTATCCGAAAGCGCTGCTGGGTCTTTTCTAGTAATTACTCCGTAAACCACCTTCAGTCTTTGAGAGTCAATTGGCTCGCAATATTCTTGGACGTTATTGCTACCAATTCTCTCCGAAATTAGCTTTTTCAAAGCACTTCGGCATGTATCTTCAAGTATGAGAAGCTCCGCCGAATTAGTGCCTTGGTTGAAAAGGTGGCTAAGTTGTGATGATCTTGTAGAGATTTTTATATGGTAAAGACTTGCAATTTTATCCCCTGTCGTCGCACTTGCGGAAACAGAATATAAGTCGCATGGCTCTATTTGGCTTGACCCCGCAGGGCTCATATCTGTTTGATCCAAACAGATGAATTTGCTTACGGCTTGAGCGACAGAGGTATTGTAACTTTCCTCACTATAGTGATTAATTCCATTTAGCATTACGTCGTGATTGTAATCTATGAGTTCGGTATTTTCACATTTTGCATCTAGGTAAGTCTTAAGCTCTTGTATATATCCAGCATCAAAGCGGTACCATCCCCCTTCGCAGATATGAAATACCTTATCCGGGTCTGCTACATCGAGTAGGAGGCAGTTGTAGATGCTATAAGCCCTGCTTATATTTCCATCGGCATCACATAGTGCAATGCTGAATGACTTAAGCTTTTCAATCGTCAACGAGCTCAGATCGTAATCGTCTCCTAAATATTCATAGAATGCTTCAAGTGAAACGTCTGCGTATACGCTAGCAATACCTCCGCGACCTTGGAAAAGGCAGCAGGTATTATCTCTATAGTCCACGATGTCTGGTATAGATAGAGATAAGTCATCATTTTTTTCGATAAAATTTTGAAGAAGCTTGGCGTCAAGTTCTTGGACAATATCTGGATCTTTTTCTGGTCTGATTTTTCCCACATTTGGAAATGATACTAAGTACTCTTCGCTGGAATACAGGTTGAGTAGGGTTTCGCAAATATTTTGTAGGTCTTCTAGTTTGACTTTCAGGCCTACTTTAAGGCTGGCTGATCCAGTAGCATTTTTGAAGAGCTCTGAGAATTCAGGTCTTACAGCTCCAGTGATACTTCTGATTATTTCCGTGTTGCTGTCAAAGTCTAAAAAAGTAAGATCAGTTGCTGCCGGAACCTGAGTTCTTTTTCGGCGAGAAGCACCTGGATCCATAATGTCGGCACTTTTAAGCTTTTGAGGGTCAAGACTGTTCAGTGTTACTCTAAGGCCGAAGTCGTATTCGTAACAGTTGTCTTTTAAATTGTGAAATACATGCCCGAAAGATAAAGCGAAAAAATTATTTTGAACGGGTATAAATACCAAAGCCCCTTTGCTTGCTTGAAGTAGTGGTTGCTGTATTTCAAAGTAACCTTTCCACCAAGGTTCTTTGGGAGGGGTATCTAAAATAAATATACTAGAACCCTCTGGTAGCAAGTCTGACGTAATCGCGTCGCTTAGATGGTTTTCTTCTTTGAGGGAGTTTGATGCGTCAAAATTTGGCTTGAGTAAAAATATTGAGAATGGCCTGGTTCTAGTGCTCATGTCTGCTTCCCTTCTAGCTTATGGTGGTGGCATCTTTATGCGCTAAATCGGATGTTGAGATTGGCAATAAATTTTCTTGTGAATATTTTGTGTGATGCTGATGGTCGATGTTCTCGGGGGGTCTTTATTTCGGTAAAGACTGAGCGATGGATGGAATTATTTAGGAACGCGTACCTCAGGGAGGTCTCCCAGCGCTATCTCTCAAAGACTTTGCATCGTCCGACACTTCGGAAACCCAGAGCATCCCCAAAACTTCTGTCCCGCTTTCGCCCCTGATTTCACGGTGCGGATCAGTAACGCGCTGCCACATTTCGGGCACGGCCGCTCGGCTTTCGGGTCGCTACGGCGCTTGAGGTTTTGCACGTGATCGCGGTGAGTGGCGAGCGTCGGCGCGCGGCGGCCGGTTTGTAGGGCGTGCAGCATGGCGTCGACCTCAGTCTCGCTGAAGACCGCCTGTTGGAATGACTTGATATAGCGGATAAAACCAATGCCCTGGGTCACGTTGGCCGGCACTTCGGTTTTGAAGGTGCTACCACCGACGAAGGTGATGACCGAGTGCAGGTGCTCGGGATTAACACCAAGGGTGGCTTCCAGGGCTTTGAGGTGCTTGTAGTTCTGGCGTAGCGGGTTCTGGAATTTGAAGGTGCGTTTGTAGAGCTTCTGCGTCCACTGCGGCTGCCTTTCGCTGCCGAAGATCCAACCGCTCATGTTCTTCGTTTCCAGCACGAAGATGCCGTATGGCGAGAGAAATACGTGGTCGATCTGCGTGGTGCCGTCGGGCGTATTCAGGGTGACGTTGTGCAGGCGGCGGTAGGTGCGCTCATCGAGTTGCCGGTGCGCGAAGAAGCGCACCAGCAGCTCGCCGATATGGCCCTTGGCCCAAGGCGACTTGAGCAGCGCGATCAGAAATACGGCTGGGAAAAACCAGATCAGCATGCCCAAGACCTGGGCAATGACAGGGGTGAAGTCCATTTCTCGACCTTTCGGAGAATCCTGCGTTAGCCGGATAGTACCGAAATTTAGCGTAATGGCACGATAATATTAAAGGCTAGCTAGTTCGGTCCGTGACGATCTGATAGCGAGTGCTACGGCCACCGCCAGGCAAGCGAACAATACATCCCTTTTCCAGTAGATCGCTCAAATGCCGTGTTGCGGTAGCTTTGGATACCTTGGCAACAGCCCGGTACTGAGCTGCGCTGATACCGTCCTCAAAGCCACGCTCACCAACATCGAGCAGCCGATTAAGCACCTTGATCTGTTCTGCAGACAGAGCCTGGCCACGATGCGTCTGCCAGAACCGAGCTTTGGCCAGCACTCTGTCGATACGTGCCAAGGCCTGCTCCAGACTTTTCAGCAGCGTGGTCAGGAACCAGTGCAGCCAATCGGTGATATCCAGGCCGCCTTTCTGACTGGCCTCGAGGATGCGGTAATAGCCGGCGCGATCATCAAGAATGCTCGCTGACATGGCGTAGAAGCGGATGGCCTGCCGCTCGCTTTGTGCCAAGGCCATATCGGTGATCGCTCGTGTGAGCCTGCCGTTACCATCATCGAACGGGTGCAAGGTGACGAACCAGAAATGGGCAATGCCGGCTCGGAGCAATGGATCTAGGGCTGCATCGTTGCGACTGCTCTCGAACCAAGCCAGGAAGTCCATCAGCTGCTGATCTAGACCTTCCCGTGGCGGTGCTTCGAAATGAACAGTTGGTCGATCAAGCCGACCAGAAACGACTTGCATCGGCTCCTGACCACGCAGTTCACCAATGTGCAGAGGTCGAGCCGATAGACCCTCATCGACAGGAAACAGCCAGCGATGCCAGTTGAGAAGGCGCGGCAGATCCAACGATGACTGACATCCCTGTGTGGCATCGATCAACAGCTCTGCCAACCCTTCCGAACGGGGTGTCGTGCGACCATCCTCACTCAAACCCAAGCGCCTTGCCAGGGAGGAGCGCACCGACCCTACGTTCAGTTGCTCGCCTTCGATTGCGGACGACGTGACGATATTTTGCAGCATGGCATCCAGGCTGCTCTGAACCGCTGTATCACTTCCTACTGCACCCAACATGCCCAGCAGACGCCCCTGTGCATGAACGCAGGTGCGCAGCAATGGAGCGAGTTGTTCAGCCTGCCAGGTGAAGTGAGGCCACTCGGGCTGCTGCCAGATCCAAAAAGGGGCGTTCATGTGCATTACTCGCCTGTGAGTCGATTAGCAAATCTATTCGGCTCATCATATGAGCTGATAATGCAGGCCATTCGGCCCATTGTCTAATCATCAAGCCATGCTGTTTGGCTTGATGAGCGCGCTTGGTCAGGGTTCTTGGCCCATTCATCGACATTGCTTGGGGCGACGTTGAAGCTGACATACCAGGCTCAGGAAAGGGCTGGAGGTAGGTCGTTTGCAGCTTCTTCACCAATGACCTTGCTGTCGCCGATCTGATAGCCATTGGTGTAGCAGAAACCCGATTTGGCGGCGTCGTACGCAGTTTGTCCTTTCTCTGTGAGCTGGTAGCCACCAGCGTTCTCGGCAATGAAGCCGATATCTACGACTTCGTGATGTGACTGTTTGTGCTGGCTTTGGGCTGTGGGATCGGGAGCGTCTTGAAAAGAACCGAGGTAGCGCACCCCTTCCCACTAATACGCTCTGAAAGCACTTTCGATATGACTGTACTGAATTCGTACCTTTGGCCTATAGGACTGGTCTAGCTGTTTTTCGACCAGGCATGAAAAAGCCGCGCAGTGCGCGGCTTTGAAGGTGGTGGGCCCACACGGACTCGAACCGTGGACCAAAGGATTATGAGGCATCAAAAGCTGTGTGTCTGGCTGTCTCCTTGTGTATCCCGTTAAAGTCCTCATATTGGAATTACACTGTTTTCAAAGGGTTCGTGTTTCCCCTTGAGTCTGTTCATAGCTGAGCATGACCTTCGAAACGGTGACCAAAATGGTGACCAAGGAAACGAGCAAGATGAAGGACGTAGCGGTTAAAGCGGCAGCTAGAAAGCACCTTACAGACATTGGGCTCAAAGCCCTCAAAGCCGGTGAAACAGCGACAGATCCCCTCCCAGGTCGAAGCAGTGGTGCAATCCTGTTTAAGTGCAGGGCCTCTGGTGTCGTCGAGGCCTACTACCGTCGTCGCGACAGCGGCAAAGATCAGTTGATCAAGCTTGGCGTCTTCAAGAAAACACCAAAGAGTCCAGGGCTCAGCCTTTCCGAACTACGCGAGCAAGCAGCCTATTATTCGAAGGTTGCTGCCGAGCATGGTGATATCAAGGCTTATCTGGCCAGGTGCGATTTAGAAAAAACAGAGCAAGAAGCAGAGTTGCAGCGACAACGTAATGATTTGCAGCGGCTTGCTGCGCTGGAGGCGTCGAAAGGCTCTCTGAGCGAGCTTTTTCGAGACTACATCGAAGATCGTAAACGCGATGGTCGATCAGAGGCACAGATCAAGGAGTTCGAGCGCGTTTTGGCCAATGAACTGGAAGGCATGAAAACCGGTTCAGACGGAACTCCACTCAACATCATGGCGATGAAAGCAAAAGACGTCAGGCCTGACCACGTGAAACTGCTGCTACGTCCCATCTGGGAGCGAGGAGCTACTCGTCAAGCAGGAAAGGTTCGCTCGTTTCTGGTAGCGGCGCTCAATTTCGGCCTGCGCGCTGAACACCATATTGATAGAAGCAGCCAGAAAAGCTACGGCCTGGAGATCAACCCTGCCGACCCGGTGGTAGTGCCTAACACCTCACAGCCGGGCAAACGTGCGCTGAGCGATGCCGAGCTAAAGCAGCTATGGGAGACGATCACTGAGGTGAGATCAATCGGACCTATCATGGCCAGAGCTTTTCGATTTGCGGTCGCCATTGCTGGTCAAAGGCCAGGCCAATTCATCAGGGAGCCTTGGGCGAGTTACAACCTGAAAAGCGGCTATGTGAAGATCATCGATAGTAAAGGCCGCGGCGGGATCAAGCGCGCTCACTACGTTCCACTTTCTGAGAGAGCGCTGGGGATTCTAAACGAAGTACGAGCCATGCAGCCTGAGGGCGCACTATATCCGTGGAGCGTGGACGGGAAAACGCCAATCCATTCTGCGAGCTTATCGCACGCGGCCAAGGAATGGCTCGATTCGGCTCATGCCAAGCTAGGTGACGAGAAAATCGAGAAATTCACTCCTCGGGATATCCGGCGTACCTGCACGCAATTCATGCAGCGAAATGGCATCAAGGATTTCGACAGCGATGCACTGCAGTCTCACGGTCAAACAGGCGTCGTAGGTAAACACTACCGAAACAACGCCGAAGCCAAGCTTCCTGAAATGCGCAGAACGATGAAGGCTTTTGATGAGGCGTTGGAGAAAATGCTCAGCGGATCGGAGAATAAAAACAGTATTGACAGTTAACTGATAATGTATAAGCATACAGTATCTGTTGTAATCCGGGGCTGCAGATGCAACACCACCGCACTGTTGTCTACTTACAGTATTGCGGCTGGATATGGACTGAGTAGAGCAACGCCATGAAGGCCTCTCCCGTGAGGCATTGAAAATGTTCTTCACTTTTTTAGCATTACTTGTATCTTCGCGTACCTCTTTCTTGGAGATGCGCCATGGATGAGATGATTCTTCTCGATTTTGAAATGGTCAGCCGCAAAGTTGGCCTAAGCAGAAAGACGATCTACTGCCGTATTAGGGAGGGCCGCTTTCCTAGACAGTTGAAAATTGGCCGAGCCAGCCGATGGCTGAGGCACGAAATCGACGACTGGATAGACGCGGTTGCAGCGGCGAGATGAGTTAGAAGGCCGGTCGAATGACTGGCCTTTTTCATTTGGACTATAGGATTTTCAGTCCTACATGCCTTGCATGACGCCACCTTGTCTTAGCCAATGGATCGCTACGGACTCTGCATCGAGCGAGAGTAGGGGCAGCCCATACTACAAGATTCTGGATTAGCGTTCATTTACAGCAAATCAACTACTATTCCTAACACTATAATTTATTGCATAAATATTAGGATCTGCTCGTGGCTATTCAATCGGCAGGAACCGGCCAGAAGCCTTCGATTGCGCCACGGGAACTAGTGGCGCCAAGATGAATGGCATGTCCCACAAACGACAGATGCAGGTAGATAAGCAAGTCTTAGGTGTTTTCATCAGCATTGATGACTTTCTTGCGATTCAACATCCAGGGCAATGCAGGCTGGCTGCGTATTTTCTTATAGCGATTCTTTGTGAATTGGTAGGTCACGAGCTTTTTGAAGTGGCGGCTTCCTTTCACTAGGTCATAGGTGATAAGAAAATACATAAGGACTCTCCGCGTCGGCCCAAGAGCCCAAAATTCGCTCGAGGGCTTCTGCAACGTATTCTAAAGTGCTATAGCCAATGAAGGCCTGGAAGGCTACCTGCCTAGCCTTGCTTCGCAACTTCATTAATATCGGTATGGGCGCGTTTCCACTCCCATTCCACGAACGTCAGAGCGTCCTTGCCAGAGTATATTGAGTGTTTTCGGGCCTGTGATGGATCACGGCACGCGGGAATTGCGCTGGCAGCGGCGCACGCTTGGGCTAGCTGCGCGTCTCAGCCGGGACGGTCGGTGGATTTGCCGCCTTCAGCTCGGCCTTGATGACAGCGATGTCGGTGTCGATCAGGTCTTCCAGCAAACTGCCTTGGGCCGGGCTCAACTACTCGCTGCGCTTGGCGAACTTGTGCCGCTTAAGCAGCACAATCTCGTGAGTCAGCTGTTCGTTGACTGTTTCGATGCGCTGGATCTTCTGGCCTAGCGTATCGACTTGCAACACCAACTGCGCGGCCAGTGCGCGCAGTTGGTCAAGTGTCAGGAGGTCGAGGCTAGGCGAGGGAGTCATGCCGCGATTGTGTCAGAGCAGGCAATCAGCGGCGACGCATTGATGGGCTAACGGCAGGTGCTACAGCACTGTGATCGGGCCGCCTGAGCCCACACGTTGCCAGGGTAGACCCAGCACTAAAGCCTGAAGTTGCTGGGCGTCCAGCACCACTTCGGCTCCATGTCGAAGACCAGTCCAGCAGAAACGCCTCTGGTGCAATCGCCGGGCAGCGGGCCAGATCCCGATACCGTCGTGCACCAGTATCTTCATCCGGTTGGCACGTCGGTTGGCGAACAGATAAGCACAGTGCGGCTTCGCTGCACCGAATACCACCATCACACGGGCCAACGCGGTGTCAGTGCCGGTACGCATGTCCATTGATTCGGTGGCGAGCCAGATGCTGTCGATGCGGATCATCGCATTAGCCTACGTACGAAATGGGCGCAGCCTTCAGGGTCGGAGGTTAGCCACTTTACCGTGAGCGTTTGCTGCCCCAAGCGATAGTTCGATGATCACCGATGCCTCGGGCTGGCGCGTCGGCTCAGTGTTTAGCGGAATGAAGGCAGGCAATGTTGTAGGTTGATCGCGGTAAAGCGGTAGCCATTTACGGACGACGTTGGCGTTGATGCCGTGGCTCAAGTCGAAACTGGTCACCGAGGCGCCTGGCTGGATGCACTCCTAGACGACCTGGGCCTTGAAGGGCTTGGGGTAAGAGTTTCGCTTGGGCATGAGGATCCGTTTTTAAGGGTTAAAAATGGTGTTCACTTAAATAGTGTGGACACAATCGTCCTTAATGCAAGGATCAGCTAGGTGCCTTCGCAGAACGCTTAAGTTGGAGCGCCCAGCACCTGCCCTTGATCCAATGATAGGGTAGACAATATACCTCCTGTGGGATTATTAGAGTGGCGCCTGGCTTTCTTAACTGGATGCTAATCTGTTGTCGGTTATGCTTGGCGCGCCCGTGCTTCCCGAAGTAGAAAGCCGATCCGGGCCTCCCCTGCTGCCAAATTCTCAGCATGCAGGGCTTCGCGAACCTGCCTGGCCGTTCTCAATGTCCCGTCCGGATTTTGCAAACATACTCTAATTTCGTCATCCGTTGCGGCTTCCCGGGCCTGCCCGCCCAGGGCCTGCCTGAGAAAAAAATGGATCCGCCTATTCTGTGCTCCCAATTCATCAGCATGCAGAGCGCGGAGGACATCCTTCTCATTTCTCAATGTCCCATCCGGGTTTCGCAAACGCGCTTTAATTTCCTCGTCTGATGCGCTTAACCCGGCTCGCTTCCCCCCCGCGTCCCGCAAGATAGAACTAACACGAGGATAGTGCGCCGTTCGTCCGAGGGCATTAAGTTCGTCGCAAACCTCTCGATGGGTTTTCATGTTCCCACTAGGATCTCTTATTAGCGCCTTTATCTCATCGTCCGTTGGCCGCACACGTTCTTGCGAGCCAGTTGCACCCAAGCGGGTAGATCCAGGGTAGGGCCCATTAAGTGCATTCCGAGTAGCTTGGGTTCGAATAGGCCCAGAGCCACTGGCCGCTAATCTTTCTGCTGCCGAGCCCGAATGAGAAAAGGCTATGGTTTTCGTGCTGCCTGATGCACCTGAAGGTAGAGGAGCAGAATAATTCTGCGGGTTGTTCTGACGAACCATTGCCTCAGTTAGTTGGCTGTGTGAATAGCGTGCAGCCAAATGAGTGGACGCCAGCACCTGGCTGGGATCGGTATTGGGCGACGAATTTTCGCGGCTGACGACAGCAGGAAGCCCGGAAAGATGGATGGATTCAGTCCTGCTGAAGGCCGGCATATGGAGGTCAATACCGATAATATCGTATTGATCTTGCTCGTTTAAGCGTGCGCGGATGGTCAGGTTGGCTACCGCTCCATCTGATTGAGTTACCTGCTGCCCAAAGTTGGCGTCCGCTCCATGATTCGACTGCATGCGCAGCTCGTTGTCACTGATGCCATTTCTGGCTAGCAGTGCCAGGAGTTGGTGGCGGCTGTTAGGTTGGGTCTCAACTTGATCTAACGCTAGCAGGGCATTACGGCTCAACAGAGCAGCCGATAAAGTACCGCAATGGCTAGGTGGGTTGTTCTGCACCACCATGGCATCAGCCACTTCGGCCGCAGAATCGGGTGCTGCAAGGTGAGTGGGCGTTAATGGCGGAGAAGCACTGTCGCGCGCGGCGACGGCTGGAGGGCCTGATAGATAAATAGACTCAGTACTACCGAAGGCTGGCATGTGCAGGTCAATACAGACAATATCGTATTGAGCCTGCTCGTTTAAGCGAGTGCGGATGGTCAAGTTTGCCGCCTCTCCGCCAGGTACTGCCACACTCTGCCCATAGTGAACGTCCGCTCCCTGATGCGTCTGCATGTGCAGCGTGTTGTCAGCGATGCAGTTTCTGGCTAGCAAAGCAAGAAGTTGCTGCCGGCCATTTGGCTGGTTCTCAATCTGGCTTAAAGCACGCTGAACATTTGGGCTCATCAGAGCAGGTGATAACGCCCCAGGGTGGAGATGTTGAGACTGTGAAATAGGCAACATGATCGGCTTGTCGGCCTCGTTTTGTAAGCTGCGGAACAGAGCGAAGTGACCTGATACAAGGGGATTCATTGATTTCAAAACCTACTCTGCTGATGAGCAAGGCCGACATGAAGAGCCTAACTGAACAGTTAGTGGCAAGAGTGACAAAAGGGTTCCACTCTGGCGTGGGCTAACCAACAGAGTGGTTCACTCTGGTCTGTCCCGTAGCCAGTGACAGCTAGTAGAACTACTGCTCCAATTTCGCCGATCAAACTCCCTCTGACCGAGATAGCCCAACGTCAAGTGGCGAGGGCGGTGATTGTAAAAGCGGATGTAGTCGAACAGGTCGGTTTTCGCCTCTTGGTAGCTGGCGTAGCGCGTCAGGTACACCCGCTCGGCTTTCAGTGAACGGAAAAAGCTCTCCATTGCCGCATTGTCCCAACAGTTTCCCCGGCGCGAATGACTGGGCACGATGCTATGCCGTCGCAACAAGGCCTGGTAGTCATAGCCGCAATATTGGCTGCCGCGATCCGAGTGCAGCAGCACCTGTGCCTGTGGTATGCGGCGTGCAACAGCCATCTCCAGTACTGCGTGTACAAGGGCCTGCTGCATGCCGGTCGTGCATTGCCCTGCCGACGACGGCGCGCGAATAGAGATCGAGCACAACCGCCAGGTACAGCCAGCCCTGCGCAGT